>RDXN01000083.1 GCA_004292855.1 Cytophagales bacterium | reverse complement strand
GGCCAAAGCTACTGAGCAAGTAGTCGGTGTAGAGGTCTAGAGTGGTCTGCATACTCAAAATTAAACTAGCCGCCGGAATGGTGGCGTAACATCAGCTTGTAATACTTTCCTTGTTTTTGAATCAACGAGTACTATTAACTCTGTTTTTTTAAATTTGGTCAGATAATTCTTCAAGTGATTGAATGATTTCTGCGAACGCTTGTCCGAAACCACAAACTTACTGGCAACGAACGAGCCATTTGCGAAGATTAAGCGATCCAAAGGAATACAAATAACAGTTGTTGTGTCAATGAGACCTTTCTGCGAATCAGTTTCTTTCGGATTTTCGTTTGTCGTTAAAACTTTCTTTTCGGGTTTGATAGTCGCCGACCCTCCCTTCTTTTTCTTTTTGGGAACTGCAAATGCCCTTCTTTCTCCATAACCATGACGCCTAAACCAATTATCGAACTGGAGTGATAAAGAATTGAATTTCTCACTCATATCAAGTTTAGTTGCTGGATTTAACTTGTCAATACGATCCATTAGTTCTGAATATTTTTTTACATATTCAGCCAATTCGCCTTTACTAAGCATGATTTCATTGGGAAGTGACTTTACAAAATCAGTAAGGGCAATTGATATATTTTTCATAAAATTGATTATTTAGAAGTAGTAAATAGTTTAGAATACCAATGTGGTTGACATACGGTACTAATGAGTAAAGCTGTTTCCACTTCTCTAAAAAGAACGCGTTAGAGTTTTTGAGTGCGATTTAACCTTGTAAAGCTCTCATGGTTAAAGCATCACAAGAGTCAATAATCTTTGTACATAGATCACAACAAAATTCTAAATAAAATTGGGCATCCAAACGTAAACTCCATCTTTTTGATTTCGTCGTACGACACCATTTCTTATTACCTTTGCCCGACTTTTTATCACCGGCTCACTATGCAACCTACTCAGCAGGTACTCATCCCGGAGGTCATTCAGCAAATACCGCTTAATTACTACCTGATTTTCAGTACAGCGTTATTCGTGATTGGCATTATCGGGGTGTTGACCCGGCGGAACGCCATTATCATCTTCATGTCGATTGAGCTAATGCTCAATGCCGTCAACATGCTCCTGATCGCCTTCTCGTCGTACAAATCCGACTCCACGGGGCAAGTTTTCGTCTTCTTTATCATGGCCGTTGCTGCCGCCGAAGTCTCGGTGGGCCTCGCCATTATCGTGATGATCTATCGCAACACGCGCTCCATCGACATTGGGGCACTCAACAAACTGAAGTGGTAAATGGAACTACTCTGTATTCTCATTCCCCTGTTGCCCCTGCTCGGCTTTATAATCAACGGGTTAGGATTTCGTAAAGTACCCACCGCACTGATCGGGCCGTTGGCTCTAGCGGGTCCGGTCGTGTCGTTTCTGTCGGTGATTGCTTTGTTCAGCAACTTCCGGGCGGGCGGCAACCAACCCTACAAGGCTACCTTGTTCGACTGGATCAGCGTCGCCGACATGCAGATCAACTTCTCGTTTCAGATCGACCAACTGTCGCTGATTATGTTGCTGGTTGTGACGGGCGTAGGGTCGCTTATTCACCTGTACAGCATCGGCTACATGAAGCACGACGAGGGCTACGGCAAGTTCATGGCCTTCCTGAACCTGTTTTTGTTCTTCATGCTCCTGCTGGTGATGGGGTCGAACTTCGTCATCATGTTCATTGGCTGGGAGGGCGTTGGCCTTTGCTCGTACCTGCTCATCGGCTTCTGGAACA
Source organism: Cytophagales bacterium (assembly GCA_004292855.1). GTDB lineage: Bacteria > Bacteroidota > Bacteroidia > Cytophagales > Spirosomataceae > Rudanella. The sequence goes on along the minus strand of RDXN01000083.1, from coordinate 39,990 downwards.
CCAACACCAGCTACAACAATGCTGCCCGCAAAGCCTTTGTCATGAACCGCATTGGCGACTTGGGCTTCCTGCTGGGCATTTTCCTCATCTTCACCACCTTCGGCTCGGTCGAATACAGCGACGTGTTTCAGTCGGCAGCCGGGATGAGCGTGGGCGACAAAACGGTGCTGGCCATTGCGTTGCTCCTGTTTGTAGGGGCAATGGGAAAGTCGGCGCAGATTCCCCTGTTCACGTGGTTGCCCGACGCGATGGCCGGTCCCACGCCGGTGTCGGCCCTGATTCACGCGGCTACGATGGTTACGGCGGGAATTTACATGGTCGTACGGGCCAACGTGCTCTACACCCTGGCCCCGCAGGCTCTCGAAATCATGGGCGGCATTGCCATTGCTACAGCCCTGTTGGCGGCAAGCATCGGCCTGATGCAGAACGACATCAAGAAAGTATTGGCCTACTCGACCGTTTCGCAATTGGGCTATATGTTTTTGGGTCTGAGCGTTGCGGCCTACACGGGCGGCATGTTCCACGTACTCACCCACGCATTCTTTAAGGCCCTGTTGTTCCTCGGCGCGGGTAGTGTCATCCACGCGATGAGCGATGAGCAGGACATCCGCAACATGGGTGGCCTCCGCAAATACCTGCCCATCACGTTCTGGACGTTCCTGATTGGCACCATTGCTATTTCGGGTATTCCGCCGTTCGCGGGCTTCTTCTCGAAAGACGAAATTCTGGCCCACGTCTGGGAACACAACAAAATCCTGTGGGTGTTGGGTGTGCTTGGCTCGGCCATGACCTCGTTCTACATGTTCCGGCTGCTGTTCCTGACGTTCTTCGGGGAGTTCCGGGGTACTGCCGAACAAAAGCACCACCTGCACGAGTCGCCCCTGAGCATGACCATCCCGCTGATGGTGCTGGCCGTGTTGTCGGTGGTGGGCGGTTTCCTGAACGTGCCTCACGCGCTGGGTGGCCATTCGATGCTGGCCGAGTTTATGGCCCCGCTCTATGAAGGCTCACAACAGGTGAACCCCACGGCGTTTGGAGGGCCGGTGATGGGGGCAAGCGAAGAACTGATGTTGATGGCAATTTCGGCGGGGGTAGCCTTGCTCTCAGCCGCTTTCGCGTATGTATTGTACGTACGCAACGCGGCCCTGCCCGCCCCCGACTCAGACCCGCGCTCGTTGCCTGCTCAGGTAGTGTACAACAAATTTTATGTGGACGAACTGTACGAGCGCATCATCGTGCGGCCCGTTCGTGCCTTGGGCGATGGCTTCTACAGCTTCGGCGAGTTCGTCGTCGATGGCGTTGTGGGGGCAGTTGCCTGGTTGGTTCGGACGGCGTCTGGGCAGTTGCGGCTCGTGCAAAACGGCTCCATTGGCTCCTACATGTTTGCGATGGTGCTGAGTATCGCCCTGATTATCGCGCTCCGGTTTTTTGTGAATTGGACGACTGTCCTGGGCTATTTGAATATCTGATCGGAACGACCTACCTATGCTCACGCTACTTCTGATTTTGTTTCCGGCCCTCGCGGCCACCGTCACACTCCTTCTCAAGGGCGACACCGCCAAGCGCGTAGCCATCACAGCCGCGATGCTCGAACTGGTGTTGGCGGCCTGGATTTTTGGTCGATTCACGCCCGACGCGCAGTCGCAGTTTGGCTTCGACTACCCCTGGATTGGTGCGCTTGGCATCCGGTTCAGTGGCGGTATCGACGGCATCAGCATCTTGCTCGTTCTGTTAACGGGCTTACTCGTGCCGCTCATTTGTTTGTCGGCCTTCCGGCAAAACTATAGCCGCCCGAACTCGTTTTACGCCCTCATCCTGTTCATGCAGGCGGCTTTGATGGGTGTGTTCACGGCCCGCGACGCGTTTCTGTTTTACCTGTTCTTTGAGGCTGCGCTGATTCCGATTTATTTTCTAGCGGCTATATGGGGCGGGGCCAACCGCGTTCCGGTCACGTTTAAGTTCTTCATCTACACCATCTTCGGCAGCTTGTTTATGCTCGTCGCGCTGGTGTATTTGTATTACCAGACGCCTGTGCCGCATTCGTCGGCCATCACCGATTTTTACAACCTGAACCTGACGCCCTCGGCGCAGGGGTGGGTATTTTGGGCGTTCTTTATTGCGTTCGCCATCAAGATGCCGGTGTTCCCGTTCCACACCTGGCAACCCGACACCTATGTGGAGTCGCCAACGCCTGCGACGATGTTGCTGGCAGGTATCATGCTCAAGATGGGCGTGTACGGCGTCATTCGGTTCATTTTACCCATTGTACCGGAAGGTGTTGATACCTGGGGGATGACAGCCGCCATACTTTCGGTGATTGGCATCGTGTACGGTTCAATCATTGCCATCCGGCAGCGCGACATGAAGCGGCTTATCGCGTATTCATCGTTTGCTCACGTGGGCCTGATGTCCGCTGGCGTGTTCTCGCAAACAGCCTACGGTGTGCAGGGTGCCCTGATTCAGATGCTCGCTCATGGCATCAACGTGGTGGGCTTGTTCTTTGTAGCCGAATTGATTTTCGACCGGGCCAAGACGCGCCAACTCGACCAACTCGGCGGCATCACGCGCACGACGCCCAAGCTTACGGCCCTGTTCATGATTATCATGTTAGGCAGCGTGGCTCTGCCGCTCACCAACGGTTTTGTGGGTGAGTTTTTGTTGCTGAAAGGAGTATTCGACTACAACAACTACCTCGGCGCGTTTGCGGGCCTGACCATCATTTTGGGCGCGGTTTATATGCTCCGCATGTTCCAGAAAACCATGTTTGGGCAACCCTCTGCCAACACGCAGTCCTTTGCCGATCTGACCGGCTCCGAAGCCTGGGTGCTGATTCCGCTCGTGATTTTTGTGTTCTGGATGGGCCTCTACCCTGCCTCGTTCCTGAAACTCACCGAACCCGCCGTTACGAACCTGTTGCAATATGTAAAGTAAAGTAGCAGTAGGCAGTAGCAGTGGGCAGCGGTCCGACGTATCGGGATCAATGCCTGTCCACCGCTACTGCTTACTGCTACTGCTAACTGCCAACTAATTTATGCTACCGATCATTTTACTCTCGGTTTTCGGAATTGCCCTGTTGTTCCTGGGGTTCGCCAAATCGAAGGCCATTTTGTTGCCCGCCACGCTGTTGTTTATCGTCGTTGCCGGGGTTTCGTCGTTTGCCGACTGGGGTAAAACCTACATGTATTTCAACGAGATGTTGCTCTCCAACAACCTCTCCATTGCCTTCACGACCATCGTGTTGCTGTCGGCGTTTATGGTTGTGTCGTTGTCGAGTAGTTTCTTAGAAGACGAGGCCGCTCAACCCGCCGAATATTACGCCATCATGTTGTTCTCACTCGTGGGGGCTATCATGATGATCGGGTTTGAAAACCTGATTATGTTGTTCGTGGGCGTTGAAATTCTCTCGGTGGCTATGTATGTGCTCACGGGCAGTGACAAGCGGAATCTCCGTTCCAACGAAGCCGCTTTGAAATACTTCCTGATGGGCGCGTTCGCTACCGGCATCATGCTGTTTGGCATGGCCCTGCTTTACGGCGCAACAGGTTCGTTCGTAATCTCCGATATTCGGGCCTACGCGTCTTCAGCGCAAACGCTTACATCACCTTTACTGCTGTTCATGGGCATGTTGATGGTGCTGATCGGGATGCTTTTCAAGGTCTCGGCGGCTCCGTTCCACTTCTGGACGCCCGACGTGTACGAGGGTGCCCCTACCCTATTCACCGCGTTCATGTCGACAGTGGTAAAAACGGCTGGGTTCGCGGCCTTGTTCCGCTTGCTGTCGGTGTCCTTTAGCGGCATTTACCCGTTCTGGGGCATGATTCTGACGGTTATTACGGTTATAACACTGCTGGTCGCCAACCTAACGGCTGTTTATCAGGGTAGCTTCAAGCGCATGATGGCCTACTCGAGCATCTCGCACGCGGGTTATCTGCTCATCGCGCTCACGGCCATTGGTCAACAAAGCAAAGGAGCGTTGGTGTTTTATTCGCTGGCCTATTCGGTCGCTACCATTGCCGCTTTTGGAGTATTGTTGCTTGTGAATCGACACCAATCGGGCGAGGGCCGCACCACCGACGAGAGCTATGATGCTTTTAACGGGCTGGCGCGGCAAAACCCGTTGCTTGGGTTTGTCATGGCCGTGTCGATGCTGTCGTTAGCCGGTATTCCGCTCACGGCGGGCTTCTGGGGTAAGTTTATGGTGTTCACAACCGCTGCCGATAAAGGAATCATTTGGTTGTTGGTGGTGGCCGTGTTAATGTCGGCGGTGGGGATTTACTACTACTTCCGGGTCATTATCGCCATGTACCTGCGCGATGGGCAAACCTCGGCCATCCGGGTGGCCCCGTTCTACAAGTATATGCTTATTGCCGCCACCATTCTAACCATCGTGTTGGGTGTGGTGCCGGGCATTATACAGGGTTTAGTATAACGCCATACAATCAGTAAATGAGAACGTTAGAAAAGGCCCTCTAACTTATTTTCACCTTTGAGAGTTGGATAACAATAAATAATCTCAAATTGGCTTTGGATCGTGAACGTGGGAATTTTGCAGCTAGATAAACTAGGTCGACACAGAGAGTTCTTTACGTTCTTTTTGACGGCGGTCTTTGGCGCGTCCGTTAACTTTTTCAGCCAGATTTTCTATCGTGAATCTCTCGACTATAGCTTCGATACAAGCGTCTTGCTGGGCTATTTGACTGCTACAGTCATCAGCTTTGTTCCAACCAAACTATTCGCTTTTTCGGCCAAAGAAACCGGAAACACAAACCGGGAAGCCGTTAAGTTTTTGGTGATCGCTCTGGTGGCGTGGGCTGTTCAATATCTGGTGTCGGTAGGCACGTTGCGTTACGTAGCCAATCCTCTGTTCCCTGAAGCGAAGGTATTCTGGCGTGAAAAATCGTCGCACGTAGTTGGCATGGGATTCAGCTTTCTAGCTAACTATTTTGGTCACAAACTCCTCACATTTCGTAGTACGGGCATGTATGACCGGCTCACGGGCAATCGAAATACAGATTAATCAAACGTATTCAACTTGACCTATTGTCAAACATAATTTTTTCGATGTAAAGCCCCTTAATTTAAATTAAATGAGGGGCTTTATTGCATTTTACACGTTAATATCAATATTTGCATCTGAAACCATTAAACCACTAAAAGACAATGAAGAAAGTCTTCGCTCTATTGTTCGTAGGAACGATGATTACCTTTGCCGCTTGCCAAAGCAAACCAAAGACGGAAGAAGCTGCTGTTGACTCAACGGCAACGACAACCATGTCGACTGACTCGGCTGCCATGACAACCGATTCTGCCTCGACAATGGCTACCGACTCGGCTGCTGTTGCTCCTGCTGATAGCGCAAAGTAATCTCGGAACTACACCGACATTTTGAAAAGCCCCGCCCAAAAGCGGGGCTTTTTTGTAAAGAAAAGTCGAAAATTTATGGACTAAAACACACCGAGGATTGTTATCAATATAGAAAATTGCCACTCAACGTTTCTTTTCTATGTATCTGTCCGACAATCAGTTAGCTGTCCATCCTGCCACGCCTTCCGTTGACACGCGCTCGGCCCGGCTTTGGATGCCCCGACGCGTTGTATTTACGCCCGATGCGCTCAACGAACCCTTTGGGCAGCAGATGTACGAGCGGATTTCGGCACTCGGTCTGCCCATTGAGGTGATGAAAAACAACCGCATCACCGGCCTGCGCGGTGCCGATGACCGCGAGACCTATCGGATTGCCAAGAACACGCTTGCTGTGGTGAATGCGCCCCCGTCGGCGTTTCGGTTGCAACCGATCCCGCCCTCTGCCGATTGGCAAATGAACATTGCCGAGGGTTGCCCTGCCCACTGTCAATATTGTTATTTGGCCGGTAGTTTGGCTGGCCCGCCCGTGGTTCGTACGTACGCCAACCTCCCGGCCATGTTGTCTAATACGGCACAATATGAGCAAACGTCGCGCCTGGGCATCAGCGAACGTCGGGGCGAGCCAACGTCGTTTGAGGTGAGTTGCTACACCGATGTAATTGGTATTGAGCACCTCACGGGCAGTTTGGCTGAAAGCATCCGCTATTTCAGTACACGCGAGAACGCCCAACTACGTTTCGTGACCAAATATAATCAGGTTGAGGGCCTGTTGTCGCTTGATCACAAAGGCCATACCCGTGCCCGCGTGAGTCTGAACGCTGAGTCTATTGCCCGCCGACTTGAAGGCGGCACGGCCTCGGTGGAGGCTCGTTTAGGGGCATTGCGGCAGTTGGCTTTGCCCGAAGAGTTGGGGGGGGGCGGGTATCCGGTCGGCGTAATCATTGCGCCTATCATGCCCATCCCCGATTGGCGCGAGCACTATACCCACCTGCTCGACCGCCTTGCTGATGCCCTTGATTTTGGTCCCGGCGTTACCCCCACCGACGTGAACGCGGAGTTTATTACCCACCGCTTCACGCCCGGCTCCAAAGATGTCCTGCAAAGCTGGTATCCCAACACCACGCTCGATATGGATGAGGTCACCCGCGCCGAAAAACGCAACAAGTTTGGCGGCACCAAATACGTGTACCTACCCGATGAGATGAAGGCCCTCAAACGGTTCTTCTATGACGAGTGGGCCAAGCGTTTCCCGAACGCGCCCGTGTTGTACTGGACCTAGACATACAGCCGCGCCCACCAGATCAGCAGGCCCTGCACCGGTAGCCGTCCCCAAACGAACCACCGGGGTAGGGCCACAAATTTTTCGGAGGTAGCCATGTACAGGTTGGCTGGGAACACGGCAATAAGAAGGACAATAAGACCAATGGCGGCCCATGACCGCGTTGCCGGAAAAACCAGTCCAATCCCAAGCACTACTTCGGCAATGCCGCTCCAAAACACCATTTGGCCGTGTGCTGGAACATACGGCGGCATAATCGCCATGTAGTTGTCGGGTTTGATAAAGTGCATGACGCCCGCAAAAACATACAGCGCGGCCATGATGTAAAGTGGTATTGACTTCATTTTTGATTACTTAAAGGATGTTTTAGGTTTAATTCTGTTAACATTCGTGAGAATCCTATTAAATTGATAACATTCGCTTCACATTGACGTAACATTTGCTTAATATTGTGATAACATTCGGTTAACACATCAGAGCATTGTGCTCTCAATATATGGACGAACCGGCTGGGTTTGGATTTTTTCACCTTTAAAAGCTTTAAACAACATGAAAGTTACCATCGCATTATTCGGTTTGGTTGCTCTTTTGTCGGTTGGGGCTTTTGCCAATCCTCGGCTTTCAAACAAGAGTAAGGCAAAAGCAGCACCCGCTCGAACGACTTCGGTAGAGCAACAGTTAAGTGCAAACATTACGTATCCCGACGCGTTATTGGGAGCCGCTCACAACAGCGTAGTTGTCGTTCAGTATGCGGTCAACAATAATCGGGTGAGCAATGTGCAGGTGCAAACAGCCAACGGAGATCTCAATAAAGAGTTGACCCGTCAGTTAACCGGTTTAAAAGTAAACATTGCTGGTGCCGAACCTAATCAAGTTTATACGGCACGGCTTCGCTTTCAGCTTTGATAAATAGAGATTTGTGTTTGTCAGAGTCCCACGGGTGCTAACACCCATGGGACTTTTTCATTTATGGCCTACCAAATCGGCCCCAATCTGGCAACTCAGGCATTTCTTTGGTGTGCAAAACGCGTTGAATAATTCGATGGAGGCCTGGGAGTCGAAAGCCGAGCGAACGTCCAAGCCTAACGCGCTCCACCCTTTTGTGATGGTGTTTCGTTCGGGAGGAAGTTGTTCGAGCAACGCGATGGCCCGGTCGATGTACTCCTGCCTGTCACGGTGATGGGCGTAAGCGGCCAGAAGGGGGGCCACCGTATTGATTAGAATATTTTGTGCCGAAGCCTCGCCTAGGGTTGGGGCGGCTTTCTCGGTGGTTTTGCCGAACCGGTAATGCGATTTCCAGTAGTCAGTGGGGGTGATCTGTAGCTTTTTGAGTAGAGCCGGAGCATCGTCGATGCCAACAAATAACGAGAATAAACTCCCGTGATTGGCTATGAGCCGGGCAAACTGCGCCAGCCGAAGCGTGGGGAAGTTGGCAGGCCGCAACCGACCCCATTTCCAGACGTGGGCGGGCAACTGCTTCTCGGCCAGGTCATATTTGGCCGCCAGAAATCGGTATTCTTGTCGGAGGTCGGTTGCGTATTCATCGGGTTCCTCAAATCCATCGAGCAGGCCACTCGTCCCGAACAGAATAGCCTCGATTTGACGAATAGAATTTCTATGTTTCATCAAGGCTTTGTGCGGCACGGCGCGGCTTAGTTGGGCCATCGGTTCAGCATTGATTTTGAAACCGAAATTGATCGCCAGTAATCGGTAAGCTGTTTCTTCCCAATCCTGCGTGGCTTCGTAGAGTGCCTTTACGTCGGCAGCTTTCCGTTCAAGGCGTTGTAGCATGACCTTGTCGAGCATAGCCGTAATGCGCAGGGGCTTCACGGCCCGAAACTGCCCCGCACACGGAATCGTATCGGGGGACTCGGTGAGTGCCTGGTAACGGCCTAATAAATCGGCTCCAGTGCGGCCGTGTAACTCAAGCGTGGGCAAGGGTGAACCGTCGGTGCGGGTTGGGCGGGGGCGGGCCATACCGGGAAGCTCTGGTTGAGTAGGCCGGTCGTCGGTCCAGACGATGTGCAGGATTACGTTGTCGTAAGCGCGGTCATGTTGGTGCTTGTGCGCGAGCCAATCCGATGCTTTCACATGGGCCTCGACCGTGCCAACCCACTCCACGTCGTTGATGAGCAACCGCGCATTCAGGAAATCCGGTCCTGCATTGGGGTTCCGAAAGCCGGGATGCAGAATATCGACCGGCTCCCCGTCGGTCGTCATCAAACCGGCATGATCGAAATACCGGAACTGCCAGAGAAAGTATAGAAATGCTTCAGTCACGGTGGTTTAGGGTTTCAGGTTTCAATGGCTACGCCGTTTCAGGTTTCATTGGCCTTTGGCCGTTTCTAGGGTTGTACTGAAACTTGAAACGGCGTAGCCATTGAAACCTGAAACGGCCAAAGGCCAATGAAACTAGCTTCACACTTTAATAATGATATTCTTGCGGTACATGATCCAGAGAATCACCGCCCAGATCAGCACACAGGTGAGTGCGCCTGCCAGCGAGGCATTGTACGGGTTTGCAAACAGAGGGGCAATAAACGATTGATACAGATAGGCCTGTAGCCCTACCTCCGTTCCGGCGGGCATTTGTACCTTGATCAGGTTCATGATGCGCGGAATCAGTCCCGACAGGAAGAACACGGTGATGGCATTGACACCGTATGCCACAAACGGCAGCGACCATCGCCGATACGCTGGTCTGTCTATGCCTATCACATCAATTAGCCAGTAGCAGGTAGCTAATCCGATCATAGCCAGCCCCCCCGCGAGTAGTACGTACGAGCTTGTCCAGATTTTCTTGTTGATGGGGAAAAACGCGTCGGCCACGTAGCCGCTCAGAGCTACCAGAACTCCGGCAGCAAACAACCAGGCAATTTTTTCAGGCGTTGGTTTTGCACTACGCAACCAGGTGCCGGTCAGAACGCCCAATAAGCCTGTGGCAATGGCGGGAATGGTACTTAAAATTCCTTCAGGGTCCCAGACTTTGGTGGCTTTGTAGACATGCGCGGGTGTCAGCACCAGATTATCGAGCCAAGCCGAGAGGTTGGTGGTGGGGTCTAGGTTGGCGTAACCGATGCCCGGAACCGGCACAACCGTTATCAATAGCCAATAGCCAATCAGCAGGCCCACGATCCACCACCGTTGCTGTTGTTCGGTGTATCGGAGGTAGATAAACGAGCAAACGATATAAACCAAGCCGATCCGCTGCAACACGCCCGGAATCCGCACCAGCGTAGGGTCGAACTTGGGGAAAAAGTTCAGAAACAGCCCCAATGCAAATAAGGTCAATCCTCGCCGGACGATTTTGCCACTAACGCCTGCCTTTTTACCTTCCGCAAGGGCAGACCGCTCCTTTTCGCCCCCCAACGCATACGTGATCGAAACACCCACGATGAACAGAAAGAACGGAAATATCAGGTCGGTAGGTGTCCAGCCGTGCCAATCGGCGTGCTCGAAGGGTGGATAAATGTGGTCCCAGTCACCGGCGTTATTGACCAGGATCATCGACGCGACCGTGAGGCCCCGAAATGCGTCGAGCGAGAGCAGGCGACCCGACGGGGCCGATAGTACAGTTTGCATGGAGCAGTGGGTGTTTGCCCCGGCAAGATACCTATTTTAGCGACTCTTCAGCATTACGCAACCTGCGGTTTAAAGCCCTTCTCAACCACGCTCTTCACAATACCATGAAACCAGCTCAGGGGCAGTAGCCGACGCAAAAACAGCAAGGTCGGCGTCAGGGCGTTACCCGTTACGTAGCGTAGCCGAAATGAGCTGTCGGTGGCGGCTTTAAAAATCGTTTTGGCAACCACAATTGGCCCCGGCGCATCGGCTCCCTGCTTCTGTGAGTTTTCCATTGTTACCCTCACATATTCGTCGTAAGCGGTCAGGCCGGGTTTGGTCAGAATATCCTGCGAGCGGTCATAGAAATCAGTTTTGATAGCCCCCGGCTCTACATTTTTAACCCGAATATTAAACGGACGCAACTCAAACGAGAGAGCTTCGGCAAAGCCTTCGACCGCCCATTTCGTACCGTGGTAGATGCTGTAAATTGGAAAGGTAATCAGGCCCCCCATTGACGTCACGTTGATGATTGTTCCATTGCGACGCTCGCGGAAGTAGGGCAGGATTTCGCGCGTTACGTTCATGACGCCAAACACGTTCGTATCGAACTGTCGGCGAATCTGCTCATCGGTGGCGGCTTCAAACGGACCCACGGCCCCGTAGCCCGCGTTGTTAACAACGACGTCGATGCCTCCAAAAGCCGCCTGAGTCTCGACAATAGCCCGCGCAATACTGGCAGAGTCCATTACATCGAGCGCAAACAGTTTCACGTTGGGCAACTGGTTTAGATCAGTTTCTTTAGCTGGGTTGCGCATGGTGGCGGCAACATTCCAGCCTTGTTCGGAAAAGTAGCGGGCGGTGGCTTTGCCAATACCCGATGAGGTTCCGGTGATCAGTACGGTTTTCATTTAGTGAACGAGTGATTTATTAAGTTGTTAATGCAAGCCATTGATAATTAATCGAATAGCTTGCTCTGTTTTCGTTTCTACGGTTGAGTAATCAAGTTCGTTTGTGAACTGTCGCCCGGAGGTGCGTACGAATTGGTGTTTAAGACCGTCGGCTACGTCGAGCAGGAGTTCGGCGAGGGCAACCAGGTCGCGAGGTTGTTGACTCAATTGCCCAACCAGCGTTTGCAAAAACTGCACCTCCTGTTGGCGAACACCCGCATAAAGCTCTTCAAAACGAGGTTCGAGCGTTTGCAGGTCATCAATCGTCAGGCTATGTAAGTTCAACACATGCTTATAGTAACGGAGTCGTTCGGTGAGGTAGGTTACGACCTGATCGGTTGGGGTGTTGGCGGCTGCAACTCGCTCCTGAAGTCCACCCATAAACGCCGTTGTTTCTTCCAGCACCACGTCCATGAAGAGTGTGTCCTTGCTCTTGTAGTAGTAGTAAAGAGAGGCCTTGTTGAGCCGAACCGACTTACCTATATCGTCAAGCGTGGTTTTACCATAACCGTATCGGGCAAAGCACTCGGCAGCCGCTTTACGAATTAACTTCCGTTTACTATCTGACTTTGAATCGGTTGCTGTGCTTTCCATAAGGTCACAAAGGTCAAATCTAATTTTCAAACAAACAAACAAATTGTTTGAAAACATTTTTTCAAAGCGAATGTACCATACGGCTCAGTAGAGAGATTGCCTTTGGCGCGGTGTTTGCATAATCGAGAAAGAGCATTAATTTCGTCGTCCCAAAAAGCCGGGAAACGAAAGAGGCTTATAACATCGTTATACCACTAAACCACTCGATTAGAGATGAAAAAAACAGTTTGGCTACCATTCCTGATGCTGTTGCTGGTAGCGAGCATTACCTGGGCCGGGGATAAAAAACCCAAAGCCGAAGAAGGCATTCAGTTTAATACCTCATCGTGGGCCGACGTACTGAAGAAAGCGAAAGCCGAAAACCGGCTGATCTTTTTGGATGCCTACGCTAGTTGGTGTGGTCCCTGCAAAATGTTGCAGAAGAATGTATTTACGCAGAAAGAAGTAGGCGACTACTTCAACAAACGGTTCATCAACGTGAAGATGGACATGGAGCGGGGCGAAGGGCCAATGCTCTCACAACGCTACCCGCTCGAAGCCTATCCAACGTTGCTTTTCATTGATGGCAACGGCAAGGTAGTCAGGAAAGTAATAGGGTATCAAACTCCTGAAGCTCTGATCGGTTTGGGCAAGAGTGTAGCCGCCAAAGGGCTGTAACGACCTGATGGCGTTGTTCGCTAGTCAGATTGGAGCCGGAAGGCAAACAAAGCCCTGTTTGAGCTAGTTGATCAGCTAGTGAATCACCAATGTACATACAGTCTCGATACGCCTGTTGACGGTGGAGAGACCAGAACACAGGCCGGGTTTCGATCCCGGCCTTTTTTAATGCCTGTGCCGTTTGGTCGCGTCTAGAGTAGGCTTGTTTGGGATCAATCGTCAACGTGGTTAACCAACGGTTTGCATATGCCCCCGGATATTCTGGCTGAAACTTGATACCTGCCAAGTGGCTTAGAGTTTTCTGATAGTCGGCGAAAATTGCCCGTCGCTGTGCTACCCATTGCGGTAACACCTGTAGTTGTTGGGTTGCAACGCTTGCCGTAACGGGGTTCAGTCGATAGTTGCCGCCGTCGGTTAGTTGCTCGTAAGGGGCCTCGGTTTGCCGACCCTGATTAGCAATAACTCGTGCTTTGGCTAGCAATTGGGCATCATTTGTGAGCATCGCCCCGCCCCCAGAAGCCGTAATGATCTTGTTCTGATTGAACGACACGGCGTTGAGCAGCCCCAGCGTCCCACACGCCCGCCCGTTCAGGCTCGACCCCAGCGATTCGGCGGCATCGGCTACGAGCGGGACACCAAATCGCTCGGCAAGGGCTTGCAGATCATGCCAACGGGCAGGCATACCATATAAATCAACCACAATAATTGCTTTGGGTCGTTTGGCATGGGTTTTAAGCAATGTTTCGAGGGCATCGGGGTCAAGGGCCCAGGTGGTGGGTTCGCTGCCTACAAAAATTGGCGTTGCTCCGCAATTGGTAATGGCGTTGGCGGTTGCGGAGAACGTTAGCGTCGGGCAAACAACCCGATCATCGGTTCCAACGCCAAGTGTGCGCAGGGCTAACTCGAGTGCCGCTGTGCCAGAGTGTGTTGCCAGGCATCCGGCTGCTCCAACTGTTTGACTCAGGGTTTCTTCAAACTGCGTGACGAGCGCAGGCCATTGTGTGGGTGGAGTACGTTGTAAAGCATCATATTCGTGACCTGTCAGGTGCGGAGTAGACAGAGGAATGATTGACTGATTTTCAGGAGAATCATGTAAGTTCATAGGGCTAGGTGTTTTTTCTATCTCCGAATTATTCGCGCCGGGTTACCCCACACAACAACGCCGTCGGGGACGTCGCGCGTGACAACGGACCCGGCCCCGATAACCGACCAGCGGCCAATCGTGATGCCCGGCACAACAACTGCTCCGGCAGCGATGAGTGTGCCCTTGCCTACCCGAACGTTGCCACACAGGGTTGCTCCCGGCGCAACTTGTACAAAGCTCTCCAATACACAGTCGTGGTCTACAGACGCTTGTGTGTTCACAATCACGTGTTCGCCCACCTGTGCGTTGGCCTGTACAATGGCTCCGTGCATAACTACCGTTCCCAAACCCAGAATTACGCTTGGGTCCACTATCGCCGACGGATGAACCGCCGTACCGAACGGGTGCGAGACGATCTGCGCCAGTTGTTGCCGAATCCGGTTATCGCCAACGGCTAACAAAAAGGGCAAATCGGGCCGAAAATGGGCGCGGTACGAGCCAACAACCGGGACACCACTGACCAGAGTCTTGGCAGGGTCATCGTCGAAAATGGCCTGAGCGGGCTGCCCGATAGCATTTAAAATGCTGATGAGGACACGGGCGTGGCCTCCGGCTCCGTAGAGAAGCATGGCGACAGTGGTGTTGCAGAGGGTGACGAATCAATCAGAACGAACAGGGTACGCCAGAGGATACTACAATCGGTTCGGAACGAGACATGGCGAACATACCAGCTATCAAGCGCGAACTTTTGCTCCCAGCTTAAACTATTCCGTCCGTGAACCTGCGCCCAGCCGGTTATGCCGGGCCGAACAATATGCCGTTCGTGATAAAGCAGAGTGACTGCGTAGGTGGCTAAAAGTGGGCGCGGCCCTACAAGGCTCATCTGCCCCAACAAGACGTTAACCAGTTGAGGCAACTCATCAAGTGAGGTCTGCCGAAGCCATTTGCCCGTCGAAGTTAGGCGGTCGGCATCAGGCAGGAGGTTGCCACACGCGTCGCGGTTGTTGGTCATGGTGCGAAGTTTAAACAAACAGAATAAACGCCCATGCTGCCCCATGCGCTGTTGCCGAAAGAGGGGATTTGAACGGGTGCTTACAGCCGAAGCGAGCGCAATCAGGAGCAATAGAGGCCACAACGTAAGTAGCCCGATGAGGGCTAAAAGTCGGTCAAGAGCGGGTTTTATGAGTTTGTTGTACATGGTTCAGAAGGGTTAGGTATTGCTGGCTCAAATTGGTCCGGTTGGCTAATTGGTGGGCGTAAGCAAGGCCGTTTTGGCTGTGTTTTTCTACCAGCGACGGGCGAGCGAGGTACAGGCTAATTTGGTCGAACCACGTATCTGGCACATTCGGGTCAACAAACAAACCAAGGCCGTGCTTTTCAACGAGTTGCCGAGTTTGACCGTAAATGGCGGCTAGCACGGGGGTTCCGCAGGCCAGATAATCGAACAGTTTGGCCGAAAGCATGGTCTGGAAAATAGGTAGAGGTTGCATCAGCACCAGTCCGGCGTCGGCAGCGGCTATCCAACGGAGGGTGTCGGTTTTGAGTAGGGCGGGCAAAAATCGGATGTTGGGCAGGTTCCGCCTGTCAACCTCGGCCAGAAGCCGGGCTTTTTCGGGGCCGTCGCCCAAGAGCAGGAATCCAACGGGATCGTAACGTAGGCTTTCGGCGGCTTCCAGCACGATACTCAGGCCATTGGCTGGGCCATGTGTGCCCGCGTAGATAATCCAGAATCGACCGTCGAGGCCATTTTGTGTTCGGAAAGCCGCCCGGTCGAAATGGGTCAGGGCAAGTTGTGTAGTCGACAAATCGGCTCCGTTCGGAATGGTTGTGATGCGCGTTGAGGAAACACGTTTTTCACCGCTCAAGATCTCCGCGAAAGCGGGCGTTAGCGTGATAATGTGGTCGGCGTGCCGATACAAAAAGCCTTCGAGCCAGTAGGCCAGCCTGATTAACAACGCGTTGCGCAGATATCCTAATTGAATGGGGGCATCGGGCCAGAGGTCGCGGAGTTCGAGCACGAGCGGTTTTTGAAACCACCGCGCCAGCAACCAGCCCGTAAGGCCTACCGTGAGCGGGGGCGACGATGCCAGCACGACATCGACCGATTCAAGCCGGAGTACCCATCCCGCCCGAAGGCTAGTCCAGAAAAACGTCCAGTACGCTCGCAGACGCCCCCACCGCCCCCGGTTGTAAGTACGGCCCATGCCTGCCCGTACGACCCGAATATTTGGGTGATGTTGCTCCTCGCGCAGGTTCGCGTACGGCTTGCCTGTGAAGTAATCGACGGTGCCCGCCAGCACCGTTACCTGGTGCCCGGCCGAGGCCCAGTGCCGCGTCATCTCGTTCCAACGCGTGCTGCCAGCCGCCCCCGACGGTAAAAAGTAAGCGTGAATCAGGAGGATGTGCATAACTGTTGGTTAGTAGAAAGAGCTTCTCGGTAAGCAGTCAGAAGGGCGTACCAGAGTTGTTGCTGTTCGTATCGCCCCCTCACATGGGCGCGAGCCAGCCGACCCATTTGCGCACACAGGCCGGGATCATCCATCATCGTATTCATGGCCTGTTGCAGGGCATTGGCATCTTTTGGACGGACGAGCAAGCCCGTTTTACCCGGTACAATTACCTCGTTGCAACCAGTAATGTCAGTAGCAACAACGGCCCGTTCGAGACAACCTGCCTGAAGCAGCACATTGGGTAATCCCTCACGGTAGCTTGGCAACACCAGTGCATCGCCAAGTACCATGTACGGGCGCACATCGGTTTGATAGCCAACCGAGATGATTTTGGGCGTTTCGGTAAGCGAACGCTCGGTTTCTCCATCAATAGGATCGTCGGGTTCGGATCGTCCAACCAGTAACAGGTAGGTGTTTGGGGCTGTTTTGAGTATGGATAGGAAGGCCTGCACTAGCTCCGTAAGCCCCTTGTCTCGCACGAATCGACCCACGAAGACCCAAACAAATGCGCTGGTGGGAATGCCCAGTTGAGCGCGGAGGACACACGCTTGCGTTGTGAGCGAAGGCCTGGCCCGAAAGAAGTCAACATCAATCCCGTTGCTGCTTCCGTTGCCAATAACCCACAGTTTAGGTTCATCGTAAATGTACTGCCGGATGTAGGTTTCCAGCCCGAACGAGTTTGACCAAACGTGGGTAGCTAATCGGTAGGTCAACCGCTCGGCCTGAATCAGAACCCACCGCTTCCAGCCCCGCCGTTCCATCAGGGGCAAGCCCGCAACGGTATGAATCCGAACCGGAACCCGCGCCAGCCATGCCGCCAGTATGCCAACAAAACCAGCTTTGGGCGTATGCGTGTGGACAATGTGGGGGCGAAGCGTTCGGATGAGTCGGTACGTTTTACAGAATGCCCATGCATCGCGGAAGGGGGCCGGTTGGCGCACAAGTGGGAGTGGGTAAAACGGGCAACCGTCGATAGATGTTGGTGCGCCATCGGGGGCGGCACTCGCGGCCCAAACCGTGAACCCCTGCGCTCGCATAAAAGCCAATTGGCCGGGCAACAGCACCCGGAGCGATTCGTGGATGGTCGTTATGCGCAACAGTTTAGTCATGTTGGTGTAGGCTGCGGTGCCAGATTTCGACGGACAGCATCATCCAGAGCAGTTTGGCCCGTTTTTCGGGTGCAAATCGGCGCGGTTGTTCCAGCAGTTGCCGGATAAACGAGGGTTCGATCAACGTGTCGATCAGACCCGGATTGGTCAGAAAATCGTGTGTCAGAGCCCGTAATGGTCCGTCGAGCCACTGCCTGAGCGGCACTTCAAACCCGCGTTTGGGTTTGTTCACAAGAACTGGAGGCAGATAGCGGTGGGCCAGTTGACGAAGTAAAACTTTAGTTCGAATAGCCCCGTTTTGCCAGCCTATCTTCTGATTATCAGGCAGCGACAAAGCGAAGTCTGCAACAGGCTGACTCAGAAAGGGGTTACGGGCCTCCAAACCGTGGGCCATTGTGGCAATGTCCATTTTCTTCAGCAGATCGCCGGGGAGCAGCAAAGCCCGATCCAGAGCCTGTAGTTGTTGCAAGTTGCTCAGTGAGTCGGTTTCGGCAAGCAGTGATGTCAGTTGATTGGGCGGAGCCGGATCAATCAGGGCCGATTCGTACCCCGTCATAACGTCGGTTGTGGTTGACAAATAGCGACTTGGGCCAGTTTGTTGCGTACTGGCTAGCAGCCGCAAAGCCTGACTGAAACGCGACTGTTTTTGTTTAGGGTGCGGTAAAGCTGTGCTTAGTTTGCTCAGCAGGCGGGCAACGGGCGCGGGTAGGTCGTATAGGCCCAACCTTGCCGGAACGTAGCGTCGGTAACCGCCAAACAGTTCGTCGGCTCCGTCACCGGTCAGTACAACGGGGAGGTGCTGGCGGGCGGCTCGTGCCACCCAACTACTCGGCAGGGCCGAACTGTCCATGAACGGCTCGCCGTAACGGGGTAGCAGATTGAGTACCTCATCGGCGAGATTTGTCGTGGGAACAACTACCTCCGTGTGGCGGGTCCGGTAGCGATTGGCAACCAGCCGAGCTAGGGGGGCTTCGTCGTACAAACCCCCGCCAAACGAGAGCGTGAAGGTGCGGATACCGGGCTGATACTGGGCCGCCAACGCTGTTATCAATCCGCTGTCAACACCTCCACTGAGCAACACGCCCACCTCGCGGTCGGTGGTGTCGAGATGTTGCCGAACGGTTTGGGTAAGCGTTTGCTCCAGACGGTTTAGGGTTGCCGATTGTGGTCCGATTGGAGTACGTTGAGGGAGAGACGATTTTCGCCAATCGGTCTCCGTACAAGCCATCGTTCGTGCGTCGATTTGTTCCAGATGACCGGGCTGCACCAAGCGAACGTGTCGGTAAGGCGTTTCGCTCGACATGAGATAACCGGCCTGACAAAACCGGCTGAGGGCAGCACGATTTGGTTGTAGGGCCAGGTGACGTTGAAGCGTACGCAACTCCGAACAAAACACAAGTTGAGTGCCCGTTTGCCACACATACAGCGGTTTTTGCCCAAATCGGTCGCGGGCGAGCCAAAGCCGTTGCTCAACGGAATCGAACAGAGCGAAGGCAAACATACCGTCGAGTTGGGGCAGCGCGGCAGGCCCAAACTTTTCCCACATGGCCAACAATGTTTCGGTATCGCTACCCGATTGGCAGGTGAGGTTGTAACATTGGCGGAGGTCGCGGTGGTTGTAGATTTCGCCGTTGAACACCAGCACATACCGACCCCGTTGCATGGGTTGATGACCACCCGCGCCCTGATCCTGAATAGCCAGGCGCGTATGTAGCACCGTAAGCGGCCCCATTGTCAGGCTCCCATGCCCGTCCGGTCCCCGGTGGTGCAAGTCGCGCAACAGGAGGCCGGGGTCGTCGAAGGGGCGGTTGAGGGAGCCAACTATGCCACACATGGGTTGAATTTATTTAGGAAAATTGCCAATCGCCTGTGGAGCCGACTGAACGGTATGAGTCAAACAAAGCAGGTGAACAAGCCAGAACACCGGATGCCGGGCCATGTAGTGAAACAGACCAAACACCAGCAAACACAAGAACCCGGCAGTGAGTGCAGGAGCATGACGGTTGCGCAACGAGAACCACACCCGACGTTGAAACCAGATCAGAGCCAGCCCGGCCAATATCCCGCCCGACGCCATCCAGTCGATGTACAGATTATGCGCTTCCTGCCCCTCGAAGGGACCACGATCCCCCGAAAATGCGCCCGGACCCAAGCCAAACAGAGGAGAATGAGTAAGAATTTGCAAACCGTTCTGCCAGCGTAGCACCCTCAGGTCGCCTTGTCCACCAATGGCGTAAATGTCTGTAGCAGAGGCCCAAAATAAGACTAATCCGCTAACGAGTAGCAGACTATACAGGCTCATCAGCAGCGTTTTGGCGTACGTATTTTGAGTTGGGTTCGTTCGCCATTGGCGGTTCATAATCTCGTGTGCCGCGAGCCAGCCAAAGCCAGCAAACCAACCCAGCATAAGCGCGTCGGAACCCGTCAGCCAGCCGAGATACAGGCTGCCAATCACCCCCAAAACCGTTACCCAGCGGGGGAGCAAATGCGGCCGGGCCAAGAGCCAGAAGGGCATTGAACAAACATATAGGGCTAATTGGTTGGGGTTGGCCGACAAACCGCTGAACCGATTGATCCAGATTTTACCTTCGCCCAGCAGTTCCCCATAAAACTCGTAAAGCAGCAGATTGGCCGCTACCAGCGTCAGGCTGGCCCACAGCCAATGCTTCACGAAATGGTGTCGTTGGGGGTCCTCCGCCAGAAACGGAAGTAGTAAGTCGAGCGCGACGAAGCAGAAGGATAGCGCGAGGGCGTCATGGGTGAACCCGGTTGGCTCCCAAATGCCCTCTGCCAATGCCCACAGTGTTCCTGTCAGCAGGGCTATGCCCGAAAGGCCTGCGAACTGCAACCAAATCCTTAATTCGGGTGGAGATTGTAGGGCAAACCGGGTTCGTAATAAGGTTAGCCCACTCGCTAAACTCAAGCTCACTTCACCTATGCCAACGCCCGCTATGCGCCAGCGCGAAGCCGCACAAAGTACGAAGCTCCAGGCAAACAGCCAGATTACGAAGCGATTAAGTGGGTTAGTCACGACAAATGGGTTGCCGAAACTTATAAAAAAAGTCGGGCAGTTTTGTAACCGTCCGACTCCCTGAACTAAATTTTAAGAGCAAATTAATAATGAGTCAATCCACTAATTCCCCCAAAACTAAACAACTTTTTTACCTGTCGAGAGCCGCCTGCAAAATCTGGGCAAATTCTCGGTCATTGGGAGGCAAGAGCATTTCTTTATGGTCGCCGGGAACGTGGTGAACGCGAACCCCCCGAAGTGCGTATTTTTTCCAGCCCAAAAACTCACGATCCTCCACAAAATAGAGTCGCTTACGAGCCTTGAACACGTCAATTGCCCCGTCGTAGGGCTTCATGCGGTAGTTCTGAAAGGCGATTTCGTGCTTTTCGATGATGCGGATCAGATTTTCGTCGCCAATCTCCTCATAAGTGGTCTCATTAGCAAGACCAAACGCTCTCAGTACACCCTTCACTTTTCGCTCCACAAATTCGCCCTGATACTTGAGCGTTGGCAACGGTTGCTCGATCAATGAACGCCCAATCCAAGCCATTTTTGGCAACTGGCGACCCAATTTCCAGGCCATCCGGTCCAGAAACGGACGGCCCTCTACCGACTCCTCGGCATTGGTATCGAACATCCCCAACAGCTTTACAGGTTTGCCCATCGCCTTCAGTTGGCGGGCCATTTCAAGGGCGATATACCCCCCAAATGAGTAACCGGCGAGGGCATAAGGGCCATTGGGATTTTGCTGAAGCAGTTCTTCCAGATAATCGGCGGCAATGGCGTCCATGTTGTCGAGCGGCTCCTCAATGCCATCAAGGCCCCGTGCCTGAAAGCCGTAAATAGGCTGTTCGGCGTCCATGTGCTCTACCAAACCCCTGAATGTAAGCAGATTTAGTCCCCCGCCATGCACGATATAAATGGGCATTTTTGACCCATACCCCTTGATGGTCACGAGCGAGGGCGTGGGTGTTTGAGGTTTGTCCTGTCGGAGCAGGTCGGCCAGTTTTTCGATGGTCGGGTACTCGAACAGGGTAGCAAGGGGCAAGCGTCGGTCGGTTTCTTTTTCGAGCCGGGTCATGGCTTGTAAGGCCAGCATTGAGTGCCCACCGAGGTCGAAAAAACTGTCGTTCAGGCCAATGTCGTGTACACCCAGCACCTCCGACCAGATCGTACGTAACAGTTTTTCTTCCTTCCCGATTCCGTTGCCGTTAAGCGACGTTGTGACCGCCGTTCCTACACGTAGTTGGGCGAGGGCCTTGCGATCAATTTTGCCACTCGGAGTTAGCACGAACGAGGACACAAGTACAAAATCGGCGGGGACCATGTAATCGGGCAGGGTTTGGCGGGCTTGTTGCCGCCAGGCCATCACGCGTTCACGTGGGGCCGTAGTCGGTTGCGCAGGCGGATCGTTTGTGGGCACCACGTAGGCCACCAATCGTTGTCCGCCTACGGTCCCAAGTCCGGGGCGGTCTTCGCGGGCCAGTACAACCACCTCCCGAATGTCGGCAACGGTGCCCAGCGTGTTTTCAACCTCCCCTAATTCAATGCGGAAGCCTCTGATTTTCACCTGTTGGTCCATACGGCCCAGGCACAAAATCTCGCCGTCGGGCGTCAATTGACCAAGGTCGCCGGTGCGGTAGAGGGTTCCCGGCCCAAACGGGTTTTGGATGAACTTTTCGGCGGTGAGTTCGGGGCGGTTCAGGTAGCCACGGGCCACGCCATCGCCCCCGATGCAAATTTCGCCCACGGCTCCCGGCGCAACGGGTCGCTGCTGTTCGTCGAGCAAATAAACCTGCGTGTTCTGAACAGGCTTGCCAATGGTGATGACCGTGTCTGCAGAAAAAATTTGCTTGCCAATCGAATAAATCGTGGTTTCGGTGGGGCCGTAGATGTTCCAGACCGATTGAGTGCGGGCCGTAAGTTTTTTGGCCAAATCGGGCGTCATGGGTTCACCCCCGCTAATAAGCTTGAGCGGCAAGGGGTCATTCCAACCGCTTGCCAGCAACATCCGGTGTGTGGCGGGTGTGGCCTGAAACACGCTGATACCCGGTTGTTGCAGGGCCGCGAGCAGAGCGCGACCGTCTTTGGCCGTTTCGCTGTCGGCCAACACGAGCGTACCGCCCACGAGCAGGGGCAAAAACAGCTCGACGTTCGAAATATCGAACGAAATAGTCGTAACTGACAGGAATTTGTCTTTGTCGGTCATACCCGGCCAGGCAATCATGCCATACAGCAGGTTGACCAGATTCCGGTGGCTGATGGGGACGCCCTTTGGTTTGCCCGTTGACCCCGACGTGTAGAGCACATAAGCTGTGGCATCGGGCGAAAGTTGAGCTACAAGAGCTTCGGACCGTTTAACATTTTCGTTTGCAAGTGCCTTATCAACAATCAGTTCGGGTATCGAATGGTTTAGGCGACCGGCGTATTTTCCAGTCGTCAGTACAAGCGTGGCTCCGGCGTCGGCAAGCATAAAGGTCAGCCGGTCGTGCGGGAACGCGGGATCGAGGGGCAGGTACGCGGCTCCGGCTTTCAAGACGCCCAAAATCGACACGACCATTTCGACCGACCGGTCGACCATTACGCCCACGATGGTATCCGGTCCAATGCCCCGCTCACGCAATTGATGCGCGAGCAGGTTTGCCTGATCGTGCAAGTCGGCATAGGTCAACTGTTGCCCGTTGAACTCCAAAGCCGTTTTTTGGGCGTATCGAGTGGCCGTTTGAGCCAGCAAATCGTGCAGGGGTGCGCCGGGATACCCGGCAATGGGGCCATCGACCCGGCTTTCATTGGCCGTATCAGCAGCAACGGTCTTCGTTTGTGAACCGAGTAAGCTGTTTGGGTTGGCCGTAACCTCGCGGAGGAGGGCCACAAACTGCGCCATGAACCCGTCGATAGTTTCGGGTCGGAACAGTTGGGTGTTGTACGACCACTCGATCACGAGCGACTGTTGCGTACCACCCGCGTTCACAAACAGATCCACAGCCTCGAACTGACGCGGGTTGCTGATTAGCTCAACTGCCAGGTCATGAAACAAAATACCCTCGTCCAGACCAAAATCGACGTTGAACATAACCGGCACCAACGGTACACGGGCCGAGTCGCGGGGGATGGCGAGTTTCTTGAGCAAACTCCCGAACGTGAGCCGCCCATACTCGAACGCATCCAGAATACCATCCCGGCGGCTAGTCAAATAATCGCTGAACGATTGGTCGGGTTGGGGTTTCGAGCGGATGGGCAGCAGGTTCACGCAATGGCCCATGAGCCGCCCGTGCCCCGTTGCCGACTGCCCGGCTGCGGGTAAGCCCACAATCAGATCAGTTTGGCCCGTCTGCCGGTGGAGCCAAACCTCAAAGCTGATGAGTAGTGTTGAAACAAGGCTGCATCCGGCGCGTTGGCCGAGTTTGCGGAGGGCCGCGGTCAGGTTGTCATCAAGCCGGTAGTCCTGTCGGTGGCTTGCGTACGTGCGCCGGGGTGGGCGCGGGAAGTCCGTGGGCAGATCAACGGTAGGAACTGAATCGGCGTATTGGTTCAGCCAGAACTGCTCAACAGCTTGATAATCGGGCGATTGGATAAACGTCTGCTCTTCAACGGCAAACGCTCCAACTGACTCAGCGGGTGGTAACAGAGGGATTTTCCCGTGCGCGAAGGCCGTATAGAACGTGCCCAAATCCTGCAAAGCCACCCCCGCCGACCAGCCATCGCACACAATATGATGGGCCGTAAGGGTAAACAGATGCTCGATCTCAGACAGTCGATGCAGAGCCATCTGATACAGCGGGCCGTTTTGCAAATCGAACACAACCCTTGCCTGATCGCTCAGAAATGCCTTAACAACCGCTCGCTGCTCTACTTCAGGTTCTCCTGACAAGTCGGCAAAAGTCAGTTGAACGGGCGTTGGCTCAAAAATCAGGACTGTTTTCCCATCTCCACTAAACGCCGACCGTAATGCCTCGTGCCGACTGACGAGCGCGTTGGCAGCCCGTTCCAGAGCCGTCCGGTTGAGCGACCCGCGCAGCCGCAACGACACCGACTCATTGTAAGCCCGGCTGGCATCGTCGCCCCCAAACTGACAAGCCAGCCAGATTTCGGTCTGAGGCTCGGTTATGGGCACGAGTTGCTCAATGGATGGGCCAGCGAACGGGTCGAAATCGACGGGGGTGTACTGTATATGAGTTGTACTAGTCATACATGGCGGCTTATGGGGCAACAACCTGAACGTACTGCCCTGGAGCGTCGGGGCTGGGTACGAACCAGGCTGGATTACCCTGTAAATCACGACCTAAGCGGGCACCCGGCACAGGTGCAACTGCAAAAGGTACAGGATTTATCGAAGTTACGCCATTATTTGATGTGTTCGCGCGTAAGAAGGTGGATTTTAGTAACGCATCGACGCTTTCGGAGAAACAACGCAGGATCGTTTGCAGGTCGGCATCGGTGTGGGCCTCGGTCATGAAGCAGGGGAAACCGTCCCAAATATGAACGCCCTTCTCGCGCATCATCGTGAACAGCAACTCGCCATAAGGCACATCCTCCGACCATTTCACTTTCCAAAGCGAGCCAAAATGCACAACAGACATGGGTAATCCGTGCCGCCGGATGAGCGCGTTCATACGGTCGGCGAGCCAGTTTGTTTTGTCGGTCAGGCTTTGTTGAAGGCCCGGCCCCATCTCGCGCATGTGCAGAAGCGCGGCTTTGGCGGCTGCAAGGGCGAGCGGGTGCCGAACAAACGTCCCGGCAAAGTACGTAACGCCCACTTCGGGTACAGAACCGTCGCCGTATTCCCAGCTACCGCCATCAAGGGCATCCATGAATTCTTTTTTGCCCGCAATGACGCCGATGGGCAAGCCACCACCCACCACCTTGCCGTAGGACGCCAAATCGGCCTGAATCCCAAACAGGGCCTGTGCGCCACCGGGGTGCATACGGAAGCCCGTAATAACCTCATCGAAAATCAGGGCCGTTCCTGATTGTTCGGTGATGGTCCGCAACTCGCGCAGGAACTCAACCGGCACAAACTCTGGTCGGCGGCTCTGCACGGTTTCTACCAACACAGCCGCTAATTCGTCGGCCCTGTCGCGAATGATTTGGAGGCTTTCGTCGGTGCCGTAGTCCAGAATTAGCATGTTCTGCACCGATTCGGGCATGATACCCGATGCCGCCGGAAACGACTTCAGTTTCTTCGTCCCGCGCACCAATACTTCATCGACAATGCCGTGGTAGGACCCGGAAAAGGCCACGATCAATGAACGGCCCGTGATGGTGCGGGCCACGCGCATACAACCCAATACAGCCTCCGAACCGGTGCTGCACAAGGCCACGCGGTCGTGCCCGGTAAACTCACGAATAAGTTCGCTTACCTCACCCGCCAATTCGTGTTGGGGGCCAATCTCGTACCCATCCTCAATTTGGGCGTGCATGGCCTCCTTCATGAAATCGGGCTGGTAGCCGAACATGGTAGAGCCGAAACCATTGAGTACGTCGATATATTCGTTGCCGTCAATGTCCCACAAACGGCTTCCCTTCGACTTGCTTACTACGAGCGGGTAAACCAGTTCTTTGGTTGTGGGCCGGAACCCCGTCACCACACGCGGATCGGCCATGTGGGGCCGGTGGTGTTGGGTGTAAGCCTTGCTACCCGCCGTTTTTGCGTTGTAGGTGGCCGTGAGATTGTCGATAAACGCTTGTTGAACGGGCGTCAAACCAGATGCCTTCCGCTCGATTCGGGCCGTCGCCCCAAACGGTTTCTTGAGTTCAGCAGCCTCTTCAGCGGTAATATCGGATTGGGGATTGGATTCTGGACGCTGGACGTTGGATTCTGGACGCTGGACGCTAGACACCGACCGTTCATTGCCGATTGCCGATTGTAAACTGCCGATTGCCGAACCGTCGGACCGCAACTGATCACTGCCGGTCCCGCCTTGCAACAGAGCCACTTGCTTGGCCAGAATTTGCAATTGCTGCGAAATCAGACCTAATGCCGAGTCATTGCCAGTTGGCGCAAAGCCAGAAGTCTGGGGCGCAGGTGATCCGTCGATGCGGTTTGGGGCGTAGGATTGCGGTTGTTGGGCAACAGGCGCGACCGTCTGTTGCGTTGGCGCGGCTACTGGGGCGGGTTGGTAGCGGTCGGCGGGCAGCGTTGCGTCGAGGTGCTGGGCTACCAGGGCCACGGAACCAAACTCGCCCGTGAGTTGCCGGAACGTGATGGGCGTATTGAACTCCTTTTTAAATGTCTGCGCCAACTGGGTCAGCAACAGTGAATCGAGGCCGATTTCCAAAAACGGCATGTCGGGCGTAATGTCTGCCGTGTCGATGCCCGACGCTTTTTCAAGCAGTTCCAGAATACGTTGTTCGAGGATCGGTTGTCTCATGGGTGCGGGTGATTGTAGTAGTTGGACAGAAGAAGCTTGTTCAAATTGGGCAACGACCCGTTCGGCAGGGGCAACGGAAGCAGGAGCGGCTGGCACCGCTTCGACCCAATACGTTTTTCGATCAAAGACATAGGTAGGTAATAAAACGCGGGTCGGTTCGCGGTTGGCATACAAAGCTTTCCAGTTGGGCGTGGCACCGTGTAGCCACAATTGCCCTAACGTGGTGAGCATGGCCCGCGTGGCTGACTCGGTATCGAGTTGAGACGACAACCCCGGTAATACCGTCACGGGTTTGGGCGTGGCCTGCTGACGAACCAATGTTGTCAGAGCCTGCCCCGGCCCTACTTCAAGCAGGAGCGGGTTACCCATTGCCAGCAGTGTATCGGCGGCATCGGCAAACCGGACCGTTTCGCGCAGGTGCGTCGCCCAGTAGCGCGGGTCAGTGGCTTGCCTATCGGTGAGAAGTTTACCCGTTACGGTCGAAACGATGGCTCGTTGCGGGCGATTCAGTGCGACCTGTTTTACTTCCCGCTCAAACACATCGACCACAGGGTCCATCATGGCCGAGTGGAACGCGTGACTCGTGACGAGCAACCGGTTTGGAATCTCGCGGCTGTCGAGCAGGCGCGTAAAATCGGCCAGGTATTCGTCGGGGCCAGCCACCACGCACAGGCTTTTGCTGTTGATGGCCGCCATCGAGAGCGTATTCGGCAGGAGTTGGGCAACGGATTGGGCATCCATCCGCACCGACAACATGCGCCCACGGGGTTGCTCGCTCACGAGCCGCCCACGTGTGGCAATGAGCCGGAGGGCATCGGGCAGGGTAAACACCCCCGCCAGATGAGCCGCCACAAACTCACCAATACTGTGCCCGCACAGCACCGACGGTTCAATGCCCCAACCCATCCAGAGCTTCGCCAGGGCGTACTCGGTCACGAACAGGGCTGGTTGAGTGTAGCGGGTGTTATTGAGCCGACCTTCGGCTTTACCGTCGGCGGGGTCCGGGTAGAGAACGGCCCGGATGTCGGTGTCGAGATAATTGACGAGTAAGTCGGCACAGGTATCTACGGCTTGCCGAAACACGGCCTCACTCGCGTAGAGTTCGCGACCCATGCCCATGAACTGCGCACCTTGTCCTGGGAACAAAAACACCAGTTCGTCGGGCGTGGCTTTGAGGGCATTGGTCATATTCTTGGGCGCATCAGCCCGCAGGGCATCGACCAACTCTTCGTTCGACCCGGCCACTACAAACCGACGTTGCCGAAAATCGGCGCGGGTCGTTTGCAGAGTATAAGCTACATCGTTAATATCCAGTAAGTTGTTCCGGATCAACGTACCGGCCAGTTTCTGAGCGTAGCCTTCGCGGCTGGCATCGGTGCGGGCGGACCACGTTAGCAACACAGGGCACGTCAGTTGTTCATTGTCGACTGCTTCCAACTGCCGACTGCCAACTGCTAACTGCCCACTCCTTCCCTCCTCCAACACCACATGGACGTTGGTGCCGCCAACGCCCAGCGAACTCACTCCCGCTCTACGGGGCTGATCGTCTATTGTGGCCCAATCCGTCAGGGTATCGTTTACCAAAAACGGGCTGTTGGCGAAGTCGATGGCGGGGTTTGGCTGATTGTAGTTGATGGTAGGCGGAAGTTGCCGGTGATGCAGGGCCAATACAGTTTTGATGAGGCCCGCGACTCCTGCCGCAGCCGTCAGGTGGCCCATGTTGCTCTTGATGGAGCCAATCCGGCAAAATCCATTCTGTGGCACCTCACCGAAAGCCATCGTTAACCCCTCAATTTCGATGGGATCACCGAGCGGGGTTGCAGTGCCGTGGGCTTCCACGTAACTGATGGTAGCCGGGTCGATTTGGGCGTCGGCGATAGCCATGCGGATGGCTCCGGCCTGTCCGTCGGCACTGGGGGCTGTGAAACTGCCTTTGTCGGCACCGTCGTTGTTCACCCCCACCCCTTTAATCACCGCAAAAATGGTGTCGCCATCGCGTTGAGCCGCTTCAAGGGGTTTTAGGAGTACTACCCCGGCCCCGTCGCTAAACACGGTCCCGGTCGAACCAGCCTGGAACGTGCGGGTATGCCCGTCGTGGTTCAGCATGGCCCCTTCCTGGTACAAATGCCCGCTGTAGAACGGAACCGAAATGGCCGCGCCACCCGCCAAAGCCACGTCGCATTGACCGCTCCGTAAGCTCTGTACGGCCTGCGCTACGGCCAACAGCGACGTCGAACAAGCCGAATACACACTCACGGCCGGACCTTTGAGGTTCAACTGATAGGCCGTGCGCGAGGCAATGTAATCTTTCTCGTTAACGGTGGTCACGTTCACCGCGCCTACCTGCTCTATCAGGTCGGGGTGGTGCTGCACGTTGTTGAAGTAATACGTATTGGGGCCGCAACCCGCAAATACCCCCACTGAGCCGCCGAAATATTGGGGCAAATGCCCCGACTGTTCGAGGGCTTCCCAGGCGATTTCCAGAAACACCCGCTGTTGAGGGTCCATGAGTTCGGCGAGGGCGGGTGTGAGGCCAAAAAACAGCGGATCGAACTGATCGGGGTTGTTGAGCAGGCCCCGCGCCCGTACGTAGGCGGGGTCATTGCGCCGGTGCGCCGGAACGCTCGCGTGTAGCTCGTTGGCCTCCATAAACCGGATGGTTTCGCGGCCTTCGGTCAGCACCTGCCAAAGCTCGTCAATCGTTTCAGCCCCCGGAAACCGGCCTGATAGGGCGATGACGGCAATATCTGATTTCGGATTGCGAGCGGTGAATTGTGACTGCTCATCACTAACTATTTGCTGTTCACTTTTCACTGATCGCTGTTCACTGATCGCTACTAACTGTTTGACCGTTGGAAACTGATACAGTTTGGTGATGGGGAGCGCGAGGCCGTGGCGGGTTTTGAGTTCGGCTACGGTTTTTTGGGCCAGCAGGGAGTTTCCGCCCAGTTCAAAGAAATTATCGTCGAGGCCCACCCGGTCGAGTTGGAGCAGATCGGCCCAGATGGTAGCGATGTTTGTTTCGAGTGTCGTAACGGGCTTGCGGTACAACACGCTCAAGTCGGGTCGTTGCACGAGCGGGGTGGGTAGCCGTTTCTTGTCGATCTTACCCGCTATGGTCTGCGGAATTTCGTCCAGCAAAACGTATTGAGCGGGCCACATGAAGTCGGGCAAGTCGGCAATGAGCGATTGGCGCACCGCGTTCAGGTCGAGCGCGGGCGACTCAGCTACCACGTAGGCAATCAGGCGTTTCAGGCCGGGCACGTCTTCCCGCGCCACCACCACCGCCGTCCGCACCCCCGCCTGCCGGGTCAGAGCCACCTCAATCTCGCCCAACTCGACCCGGTTTCCCCGAATTTTCACCTGATCGTCTTTACGGCCTGCAAACTCGATGATGTTATCGGCCCCGTACCGGCCCAAATCGCCCGTGCGGTAAATGCGGACCGACTCGCCCGCTTCGTTTGTCCAGTCGATGAATTTCTCGTCGGTGAGTTCGGAGCGGTTTAGGTAACCGTGTGCGAGACATGTGCCCGCGATGCAGAGTTCGCCCACCTCGCCAACTGGGGCCAGTTTCCCCCTTTCATCGAGCACCAACAGATCGGTGTTGCCGATGGGCCGACCAATCGGGGGCAACGTGGGCCAGTTGGCAGGGTCGCCGGTGAGCTTGTTTTCGGCAATCCAGACGCTCGCTTCGGTTGGCCCGTAGGCGTTCATCAGCGGGCAATCGGGCAGAGCCGTGAAGAACCGGGCAATGGGTTCGGTGATTTTGAGAGCCTCACCCCCCGTTATCAGTTCGACGAGGGTTTCGGGATAAAGCCCTTCAGCTTGAGCGGCTTCGGCCAGATATTGCAGGGCCACAAAGGGCAAAAACGCCCGATGGATGCCGTTGTCTACTAAAAAATGGAGCAACTGACCGGCCTCAATCCGCTGCGGTTCGGTCATCAGATAGACCGTACCGCCTGTTGCCAGCGGCACAAATAGTTCGGGAAACGACCCGTCGAAGCTCAAATGACAAAACTGAATCGTCCGCCGACCGGGTTGTGCCGCTGAGTGTTCCATCTGCCAGTGAATCAGGTTTGCCATGCCCACGTGCGGCAACAAAACGCCCTTTGGCGTGCCGGTTGAGCCGGAGGTGTACAGCACACAGGCCGTGTCGGACTGCTGAACGGTTGGCGGTTCGGGCGCGTCGTCGGTAGTAGTGGGGTCGATCACGGAAAAACCCAGGTTCGAGAACAGGGCGTGGTCGGTGGCCGGAGCCAGGCAAACGGTCAGTCCGGCATCGTCGCGCATTTGTTCGAGTCTGGACACCGGGTAAGCCGGGTCGAGTGGGAGGTACGCCTTGCCCGCTTTCAGAATCGCCAGCACCGACACCACCATACCGATGCTGCGCGTCGTACTCACGCCAACCGCGCTGGTCTTGGGAGCTTGCTGTAAAATTAGTCGGGCGAGCCGGTCGGCCTGTTGGTCAAGCTCGGCGTAGGTGAGCGAGTCAGGGCCAAACACCACCGCCGGTTGGTCGGGATACTGCCGCGCCGTTTGTTCGACTAATTCATGGACCATCAACGACATAGGCGCGTTAATGCCCGGCTGAGGAATTCCGGTAGAGGTACGCATTCGTGTATGGGTTAGTACTCGTCCGACTAGTTTTCCGTGGTCGGCACGGTGGTTTGATCCCGGTAAACAGGCTCCTGTTTGGCGTCGTCGCGGGTCGGAATCTGCAACTGATCGCCCCCCACACGGTTCAATACCGCTAACATGGGTTGATTCGTCACGCGGGTGTACAAACTCAGGAGTTGCCGCTCGGCCCGGCCCCACGCGCTGTTGGCATCGACAACCAGCACCGACAGCACGCTCTCCTTCATCATGTACACCGGAATTTGGCTGTTGATCAATGCGGGTAGTTCCAGCACAATCCAGTCGAACTGGCTAGCCTCGAACTCATGGTCATGGTCGATCAGGTATTCCAGGCTCGTCACGTTCATGAAATCGGGCCGGACCGTGTACGGAAAATACGACACTCCATTTTTGAACGTCCGGCGATCTTTGGGCGACGTGCGCGGGTAGCAAAACGCCACACGCTGATCGGCATCATTATAAAGTCGGGTTAGACCCTCAGCCACCCAGGTTTTACCTTGTTTGGTTCTGATACTGAAAACCGTTACGATTGGCGGGTACGGCTTTCCTTCTGTTTGAGCTACCTCAATGTTGATGGTATTGAACAACTGCTCAAACATAGTTCGGGCGGTGCGCGTCACGCGAGAGTACACGTTGGGCTTTTTGACCGTTGGGAAAATAGCCGCCATCGGTACGCCAATCTGCGTTTCGGCCTGCTCAGGCGAGTTAAGACTCTTGTCCATCCAGAACCGCAGGGCTGTGAGGAGCAAGGCCAGAAAAATACCCACCCCAAAGCCGATAATGAGCAACTGCAACCGCTTCGAGGCTTTGGGCACGAGTGGATAATCGGGGGCGTCGAGCGGTTCGAGCTTGCCAGCGGCCACGTCCTGCTTCTTCATCCGTGACTGATCGACGTGTTGGAGTACGTCGAAATACTCTTTTTCGGCCACGCTCAAATCGCGCTTCAACGAGCGGAGTTGCGACCCCAATGGTCCAAATTCAGTTGTTTTTCCATCGAGTTCGGCAATCCGTTTCTGATACGTTTCGAGCTTGGCCGCCGACTCTTCGTATTCAATTGTTTTCTCAAGCAGGTTTTGGCTCAACGCCTGTTGCGGGGCCGACTCGTCAGTCAAGGTAGCCGCGTCGTAGCGTTGGGCACTGCTGCGAAGTTCCTCTTCGGCCTGCTTTACCTTGGCCTGAAGGCGGGTAATCTCGCTGCGGGGTTGGTTGTAGGCACGGGCGTTGGCGAGCTGCTTTTCGGCTTCGGCCAGTTGCTTTTGTTGTTCGCCCAGGTCGTTGTTGGCTTTGCGAATAGTACCGCGTTGCCGCATACGGCCTTTGAGGGCATCCATTGCCGCTTTGGCTGCGTTCCGGCGCATCAGTTCCTCATTGTATTCCCGAACCAAGGCCTCGCGCGAAGCCGCCACGTTACGGGCTTCCTCGTCGTAGTCGAGCACGCGGTGTTCTACGCTGAATGCCCGTAAATTAGCTTCAGCCCCATCGAGAGCCTGCTTCGCCTTTTCTAATTGACTTTCGTAATAACCCACCACCGAGTTGGTTTCGGCGGTCTTGAGGGTCGAATACCGCTCATTCAGCATCGCGATGGCATGCGAGAGCGTCCGTTGGGCCACGCCGGGGTCGTTGGCCTCGTATTCGAGCAACATCACGTCGTTGGAGTTCTTGCGGGGCACAGCTTGCAACTTCTCGCCAATCGAAAAAATGGAGTACGGCGAATCCGACTGGAGCAACAAGTGCTTCACCGGGTTGTCGGTGGGGAGTTTGGCGAGACTGTCAATGGCTTGCCGCATGGCATTGTTACCTCCCCAGGTGGGCAACATAATTCGGAAGGTAGCCGGAATGTCTGCCTGAAGTTGATCAAACCCTGCCTGGCCCAGAATAAGCGAATCGGGCTGTTCCAGTTGCAGGTGATCGGCCAACAAACGCCCCCCCACGCCCAACAAGGTCTCTTTCGACTGCAACGTAGTGAGCATGTTGTCGAACGCGCTCGTTGAGTGATCGCCGAACGAGGGCCGGGAATCCGACGTGATCGAGTACCCCGACGAGAGACCCGTGTACAGCGATGCCGACGAGGTGTATACTTTCACTTCGTCGCGGGTCATATAATAGGCCATACCCGCCGTGAGCAGGGGCAACACCAAAAACCAGATCAGGTGTTTTCTAAGAACCCGTAAAAAAACCTCAATATTCATGTCAGAAGCGTTTCATGCGTTGGATAGGAACCCCGACGAGTGCCTCAAACTGATGCACTTGCTTAATAAAATCGCCCTTCACCGTTTCGGTAATCACTTTGGCCTCAACGTACCGATTGGTAGCCATTGAAAAAGCCTCACTCGTGCTCTGCCCCTTCTGATTTTCGTTTTCGGCGATCCGAAGGGCGGTCATGGCCGACTGCTCATCGGTGAGCCGAAGTTTGAGTACCTGCTGCGCCGTAATCATATCCTGATACACGGTAATCATCTCCCGCCGGACCTGCAACGCGTATACATCTTTCTGCGCCACCGACGACCGATACACGGCGTCGGCTCGCTTTATTTGATGTTTCCGGCCAAACAAATCGTAGAGCGACACCCGTAAATCGACGCCAAGCCGGTAGCCATTGGCAATTTGTCCCAGTTGATCGCCCCGTTGGTTTATACCCGTCGTGACTAAGCTTTGGTTGCCGCCCGAATAACTCGCAAAGCCCGACGCATTCTGTAATACCTGTACTTTAGCCAGATCGCGCTCCGAGTTGAGCGAGCTAACGATCTCATTCTGATATTTTAGAATTGGTGAGTTGGCTACGGCCATCCGTACAAGCTCATCAAAGGGCATCAACTGCACGGCAATGTCCTGGTCGACGTCCAGAAACGACGAATCGCCCGTGATACCTACCGACTGCCCAAACGAAACCCGGTTGCGGGAGTTAGGCCGTTGCGCCAGGCAAACGGATGATAAAAACAATATCAATAGAAAAAATAGACTGATACTTGTATACTGACGAGGCATGTTCTTTATGGGTTGATACACACTCATTCGTGGTAACTATCGACAGGATGGGGGGTCAGGATAATGACGACAGAATTTTGACGGAAATTTCCAATTATGTCACGTTCGTCATTTTATAATTTGCGAGCCAACAAACACCTTGCCGGGTCTGTTTATTTAACCGCGTGAGGGGTATGCATAAAGTTGGTAAATGCCTTACGCATAGTCAACACGGCCTTTCCAAAGCGTAGCATAAGCATCGGAATCAATGCGAGGTCGCGTAGGCGCACCCGTTGCCAAAGATAAGCAGGGACGGCCATAAAAAGCGTGCCAATCAAGATGGCTAGCAGCGAGAGGGGCACAGCCCAGAACAGTGTGTCTCCCCCGAAAAATCCAAAAAAGGTGGTTAGCCCCAATACACCCAATAGCAACACACGTGGTAACACCAGCGTTTGCAGTATCTTGAAGGCTCCCTCCCAGTTGCCCTGCAACAAGCCGCGCATACCCCGACCGAAGTACTGCGTCAGAAACTGCCATTGGGCGGCAATCCAGCGCGTGCGCTGATTCTGAAACACGTCGGCGTTCGATACTTTCTCGTCGTAAATCAACGCCTTTTCCAGAAATGCAATCGAGTGACCGCCCAGCAACAGGTTCATTTCCAGTTCTTTGTCGTACCCGCCGGTTGTGGTTTGGCCCTGCATAGCTGCCCGCATCAGCGCGTGGTCGAACGCCATACCCGACCCAATCAAGGCACTCGACAGGCCCAACGCCCGCGTGCCTTTCCGAAAAATGTGGTTGTTGATCTCTTCGCTGATGGCATCGAGTACGGCCACGCCCGACGCCGTATTTTTGGCTACCCGGTGCCCCTGTACGGCCCGCCAACCCTGCCCAAACGCAGCATTGATCCGGCTCAGAAAGTCGGGAGCCATGTGATTGTCGGCGTCTGAAACGGCCACAATCTCGTAATTGTCTTTTTCGATGGCCGATAAACCCGCGTTGATGGCCTTGGTCACGGTCGACTTCTCGAACACGACCGGCACCACCCGCACGGGTAGCGTTTGGAGGGTTTCGAGCGTTTCGGGTTTGAGCGAGTCGGCAATCACCACAAGGTCGAAGCAGTCGGCGGGGTAATTCTGGGCCAGATTAGCCTGAATGGAGTCGATAATAACGGCGTCTTCTTTATAGGCCGGAATCAACACGGCGATCCGGCGGAAGCGGTCGGGCAGGCGCATTAGCTCCACGTCGTCGGCGCGACCCAGCCGACCCGCCACCGCACAAACGAACAGGTAGACCACGTTGAGCAACAGAAACGCAATCAGAACAGACCAGATAAAGAGGAGCAGAGGCATACAATCAGAAGGTCTACAGCATGACCATATTTCCTATTTAGAAGGGTTCAGGGCCTGGAAGTAACGGAGTTGGATGAAAGACGACCGTCTGATGTCAAACATAATTCCACCAGCCGTACCTTTGCCCTATGAAACGAGCCGAGATGCGTACCGATAAAGGTACAATGACCATCGAATTTTTCGAGAAAGACGCGCCGAACACGGTCGCCAACTTTGTGAAACTAGCCGAATCGGGCTACTACGACGGAATTAAATTTCACCGTGTTATTGACAACTTCATGATTCAGGGGGGAGACCCCAGCGGCACGGGTGCGGGTGGCCCCGGCTACTCCATCGACTGCGAACTCACGGGCGAGAATCAGTACCACGACCGGGGGGTGTTGAGCATGGCCCACCGGGGACGCAACACGGGCGGTTCGCAGTTTTTTATCTGCCACAACCGCCAGAACACTGCCCACCTCGACCGGAACCATACCGTGTTTGGCAAGGTGGTTGAGGGTCTCGACATCATTGATCAAATCCAGCAGGGCGACAAAATTCAGGGCATTACCGTGACTGAGGTCGCCTAGAATACCCAACTCTGCATTAGATACCTGTGTAGCCGAAGGGCGTTATGGCCCGTAGCTCCGCTTTGACAGCATCCGAGACAGCCAGTTCGTCAATGAACTGCCGGATGCTGTCGGCGGTTATTTTTTGGTTCGTACGGGTCAGGGCTTTCAGGGCTTCGTAGGGTTGTGGATAGCCCTCACGCCGGAGAATCGTTTGCAGGGCCTCGGCCACAACGGCCCAATTATCTTCCAGATCAGCATGCAGGGCGGCCTCGTTCAGTTCGAGTTTTTCGAGACCTTTTAAGGTGGCTTTGATCGCGATAATGGAGTGTGCAAACGGTGTGCCCAAGTTCCGCAACACCGTCGAGTCGGTCAGGTCGCGCTGAAGCCGGGAGATGGGCAACTTGGCCGACAGGTGTTCAAACAGGGCATTAGCAATACCCAGATTGCCCTCGGAGTTCTCAAAATCAATCGGGTTTACCTTGTGCGGCATCGCCGACGACCCTACCTCACCCTCTTTCAATTTCTGCTTGAAGTAGTTCATCGACACGTACGTCCACATGTCGCGGTCAAGGTCGATCAGAATCGTATTGACCCGTTTGAACGCATCGAGCAGGGCCGCGAGCATGTCGTAGTGTTCAATTTGGGTGGTCACCTGCGAGCGTTCCAACCCAAGACTTTCTACAAACTGATCGCCAAACTGCCGCCAGTCGATGTCTGGATACGCCACGTGGTGGGCGTTGAAGTTACCCGTTGCCCCGCCGAATTTGGCCGCTGCCGGAATCCCCGCCAATAAATACAGTTGCTTGTAAAGCCGTTCTACAAACACCATGATTTCTTTGCCCAGGCGCGTGGGCGAAGCCGGTTGTCCGTGCGTCCGGGCCAGCATCGGTACGTCTTTCCAGCGTTCGGCGAGTTGTTGTAGTTTTCTGTGTACCTCCTGGTATTGTGGCAGAATTTCATCACCCACAGCATCATCAAGCAGTAACGGGATGGCCGTGTTATTGATGTCCTGCGAGGTCAGGCCGAAGTGAATAAACTCCAGTTTGTCGGCAATGGGCAGGGTTTGGAGTTTTTCTTTGATGAAATATTCAACGGCCTTCACGTCATGATTCGTCGTGGCCTCAATCTCTTTGATTCGCAGGGCGTCGGTCTCAGTGAATCCGTTGTACAATTCCCGAAGCTGTGGAAACAGTGCCTTGTCGACGTCGGCGAGTTGGGGCAAAGGCCACTCGCAAAGCGCGATAAAATACTCGATTTCGATGCGAACCCGGTAGCGAATCAGGCCAAATTCCGAAAAGTAGGGAGCCAGATTGGTCACTTGCCGCCGGTAGCGGCCATCGACGGGCGTCAGGGCCGTCAGCGCAGATAATTCCATCGGGCAAAGATAGGGCCGTCGGGGTCGTTGTGCTATCAGAACGGCTGTAAATACACCCCGAAGCCAAGCCAAAATACCTTGTCGGTTTCGTAGAGGCTGTAGGGCCGGAAA
Organism: Cytophagales bacterium; assembly: GCA_004292855.1. Taxonomy (GTDB): domain Bacteria; phylum Bacteroidota; class Bacteroidia; order Cytophagales; family Spirosomataceae; genus Rudanella. The sequence goes on along the minus strand of RDXN01000083.1, from coordinate 2,576 downwards.
CCCGAATACGTTTCGAGCAGGAAAGTCAGGTTGTTTGGCCCGCGCCCCGCCGTAACGCCCACGCCCGCTTTAATGCCGGGCCGAAAATCGGTTTGTTGCCAGAGTTTCATATCCAGACCACCCACGAGTTGCGCGGCTTTGGTACTCGGCTTTTTGTACCAGAAACCGGCCTGCAAGCTCAGGGGCTTGCGTTCCTCCGACACCCGCAGGCCAACGCCTACCCCGCCGTACACCCGCAGGTCACGAACCTGTCGGCTATAGGTCGCGTCGATTAGTTCGTAGTTGACGGAGTTGGGGAGCCGGAAATTAAGCTGATTACGAATAATGTAGTCATCGCCCAAGTGCGACGACAGGTGATAGGCCCGGAATCGCCATGTGCCCGGCCCCCGGCGCAGGTGGTACGAGATGCCCACCCGGTAGTCGGTGTTGACAAGCTGCCGACGTTGCTTGTTCACTTTTTCGTCCTGATATACTTCGAACTGTGTAAACGAGGCCACATCCAACGCCCATTCGCTTGCCCGGTTGGTGCCGGTTTGCCGCCGGAAAAACGGCTTCTGTATCCCAAACGCAAACGGTACAATCGACCCTTTATAACGGTCACCATTCACGTAAAACAGGGGCAGCACACTCCCGTAGGTTTGTGATTGCAACGGGTCCAGAATAATCGGGGCAAACAGATGGTCTTTGGGTAAAAACTGCTTGCGAGGGCCAAACCCGGCTATCGTGTCGGGTCGGGCCGCGTTCGGTCGGGCCGCGTTCGGTCGGGCCGCGTTCGGTCGGGCCTCGCCAACGGCAGGTCCCGACCCAAGCCGTCGTTTGGCCTTTTCCATTTCTCGGATGGTTTCGCGCTCACGTTTAGCGGCCTCACGGGTTTGTTCAGCCTGTTGCCGCTCGGTCTCTTTTCGCTGCCGGGTGGCTTCACGCGTATCGGGCGCGGGGGCTGGCGTAAGCGCAGGGATCGTTGTGGGCGTAGGGGCTGCCGACTCCGTTTGAGAGGCCTTCTTACGCTCGGCCTTCTCGCGAGCCACTCGTTCACGCTCCAGTTGCCGGGCCTGCTCGCGAGCTTGCTTCTCACGCTCTGCCTGCGCTTTTTGAGCAGCTCGTTGATTCTCAACCTCTATTTGCCGACTCATATCGGTTGCCCGCTCGCTCGACGTAGAAGGTTTCGCGGGTGCGGGCGTCGCTACCGACGGCGTTGTGGGCTGCGGGGTGTTAGTGGAGGTCGGCTTGGATGTTTCCGTTGTTACATCAGGAAGTGTTTCACCCCGTTTTTTGGCTTCTTTCTCTTTGCGTTTAGCCTCTTTTTGGGCCTGTTCTGCATAATACTGACGTTGCCGCTCGGCCATTTCGGCCTTGAACCGGCGTTGTTCCTCAATATCTCGTTGAAGTTTATCCTGCCGTTTCTGTTCGGCGGGCGTCAGTGTTTTAGCTGCCGGGGGCGTACTGGTTTGGGCATTTGCCGTGAAGATTCCGGCAGTTATGAAGAGGGCGGTCAGGAGAGCAGTTTGGCGCATAGCTTGGTAACAGACAAAATGGGGGAAACTAAGGGAATTCCCCCATTTTGTCTGCAAAATACGCTTAGTTCCGTTTTAGTGCCGCGTAGTGCTTGAAAAACAATGGAATGGTCTTGTAGCGCTACCTCCAAAAAATATTTTTCGTCTTGACGATTACATTTTGTGTCTCAGAATCGACTTATAGTAGAGAGACACCCAACATTTGTTGAACACATACCCTCTGCCCTAACAACTTCCCACTTCTTTTTATGAGTAAGGCTTGGTTGACTTTGATTCTGATAGGCTGGACAGCCGTTAGTTTTTCGCAGAAATTGAAGGATTTTCCGGGAACGTATTTCTCTGCGGATACCATTCACCCAACGAGCCTAATTCTTAAGTTGGGGTCAGATCGTTCGGTATCTGGTATCTTTCTCTCTGAGAACGGGACTGAATACGTCTATTTCACCCACAAGGGCAACCAGCTCAATGGCTCATTTGTGGTCTCCACAAACCCAAAAAATATTCAGGCCACGCTTGATAAGGATTTACTAAATGTGGTGGTTTCGGACAATCTGGCTGTTCAACGGCTTACTCTAAAGAAAATGCCAAGTTCAGAGCTTGATTCTCAAAAACCTAGAAACTTAGATCAAATCCTTTTCGGAAAGTGGTTAGAGTTGGACGAAATATCTAGGCAGGTTGTTCCAAATACGTATATGATTTTTTATCCTGACGGTAGTCTGGACGGGGTTCATCACAAGCATCCAGGATTTAGAATTGCAGATGTTTCACGATCTGGCAACATAAAGCCTAAATGGACCACCCAAGGCGGGCATCTTCATACGTTTACGGAATCAAATCACCCTCTACTGATGAGTAATGTAGATTTGGGCGAGTACAGAGTCACCAGCGATACACTGTATACGACCAATCGATTGGGAAGGATCCAGAAGTATGCACGAGACAAATCATTCCTACCATGACTTCTCAATAGTCCGAGCAGTACTTTAGGTTAGATTTGGTAGAATGACAAAAGGGTCGTAGTGTTGAAATGCCCATTTCTTCACCCCCGACCCATGAGCATCG
>RDXN01000082.1 GCA_004292855.1 Cytophagales bacterium | reverse complement strand
GTTGTACCTGAAAGCCATGCAAGCGGCTTTTGCCGAACTGACCGTCCTCAAAAATCAACTCAGTCAACATCCAGAAATGACCTTGGCGTAACATCAGTTTCAAGCTGTCTCCATTGAAAAAAGATGTGTAAGCATCTCCCCGTGATGAGTATGAAATCTTGACTCCAATCTGTATAGGCCAATACCTACCAGTTGCATTATCAAAGCATAAATCGGTTTGCCCAAAGACATTGATGACTGATATAAAAAAAAATACGGCTATTAAGCACTTGATTTTCATTGCTACATTAACAGTTCAATTAAAGATTTCCTGTCCAAATGTACAAAATTGGCTAATATATTCTACAAAAGACAAAAGCCTCACAAGCGTTCGAAACGCTTGTGAGGCTAAGTCGAAGCTATTATCAATACATTACGCCATCACCGGCTCCTCTTCCCGCTTCATTTCCAAAGCCGGGTCCTTCTTGCCGAACCATTTCATCCGAATCCGCTCGTTTACCCAGTACATACAGGGCACAATCACGAGCGTCAGAATGGTGGAGAACGTGAGGCCGTAGATGATGGTCCAGGCCAGAATGTTCCAGAAGATCGCACTGTCGCCCCCCACGATGATATTGGGAGTAAGAGTAAGGTCACGGAATAAGCCCACGAAGTCAACGGTGAGGCCGATGGCAAGGGGGATCAGGCCCAGAACGGCGGCTGAGGCCGTGAGCAATACGGGCGTCAGACGCGTAGCACCTCCCTCGATAATGGCCTCGCGCAAAGGAATGCCACGCCCCCGCAATTCACCACGATACCCGCCAGCGAAATAATACCCACGCCCGACATCAGAATAGAGAAGGTTTTGCCCGTCAGGATAAAGCCAAGCAACACGCCGATCAACGACAACAAAATGGTTACGAAGATGATGATTGGCTTCACGACCGAGTTGAATTGCGTAGCCAGAATAAGGTAAATCATCAACATGGCGATACCAAAGGCCATCACCAGGAAGTCGGCTGACTCCTGCTGATCCTCCTGCTCACCACCTAACTTGACCGAATATCCATTAGGAATCTCCATCTGGTTGAGCACCTGCTGAATTTGCCCGTTGATCACGTTGGCGTTGGCTCCCGGCACAATGTCGGAGCCAAGCGTGACCAGACGTTGCTGGTTTTTGCGGTTGATTTGGCTAAACGTGGTCGAATAGCTGATGTCGGCCACCGACGAGATCGGCACCTGCCGCAGTTGCCCGCCCAAGTTCATATCGCGATACACCACGTTCAGACTCAGCAGTTTCTCGATCTGAGAACGGTCGTCCTGCTTCAGACGCACCATAATTGGGTACTCGTCTTTGGCATCGCGGAACTTCGAGACTTCGGAGCCAAACAGGGCCGTGCGAATGGCAAAGGCAATTTGCTGGGCCGATATGCCCTCGCGCTGGGCTTTTTCCTTATTGATGTTTACCGTGATTTCGGGCTTGTTCGTAATCAAATCCGACTTCAACTGGTCGATGCCTTCGATACCCGCCTGCTGAATCCGCTGACGAATCTCTTTCTCCAGCTTGGTCAGTTGAGCGAATTCCTCACCGGCAATTTCAATCGAAATAGGCTTACCCGTTGGTGGACCCATTGCTTCGCGCTCCACCGAAATTTCGGCACCGGGAACCCCCTGCACCGCCGTCCTGATCTTCTCCAGAATCTCCAGCGACGAACGTCCACCCCGGTCTTGCCCTTTCACAAAAGCCACCGTTACTTTCGATTTCTGGGGCGTTGCGTTCCGGTCGGGGTTGAAGGGGTCGCCCGCATTTTTGCCCACGTTGGCGATCACTGAGTTCACCATGTCTTCGGCTTTCTCGTCTTTCAGGACCTTAAACACCCGCTCCTCGATTACCCGCGTGAGAGAGTCGGTCACGTTGGCGTCCGTGCCCACGGGCATCACGTTATACACGTACACGTAGTCGGGGTCGCCACTGGGGAAGAAAATTACTTTGGGCTGGGCAATCCCCAACAATACGAATGTACCGATGAGCAACACAAACATACTGGCAATAAAAACTACAGGTCGCCAGCCGACCAGCACCCACGAGATCAGGTTGCGGTAGCCGCGCATGAGTTTGGGCAACCATTTATCCTGAAACGGTACGATGATCCGGGGCGTCAGGATGTAGTGATTGAACACGTAGAGCGCGATAAACAACACGAACAGGTTACCAATGCCCCGGTCGATCACGTAGCCAATGCCCGCCAAAACGGTCATGATAATCAGCGGACGCTTGATACTATTAAAACTGGTGTCAGCAGCGTCGCCGTGTTCCTCATCATGGCGTTTCATGAACGACACGGCAAAGACCGGGTTCATCACATAAGCCACAAACAACGATGCGCCGAGCGTCAGGATGAGTGTCAGGGGCAAGAACTTCATGAATTCGCCCACAATACCCGGCCAGAATAAGAGCGGGAAAAACGGCGCAATAGTCGTGAGTGTACCCGACACAACGGGCGCAAACACCTCACCCGCTGCGGCTTTCACGGCTTGCTTGATGTCCCAATCTTTATGTTGATTAAAGAGCCGGTGCGTGTTTTCGATGACCACAATGGCATCGTCGACCACCAGACCCAAACCAAGCAAAAAGGCAAACAGTACCATCGTGTTCAGCGTAAACTCAGCCCCAACCGCCGGGCCAACAATAGGCATCAGCACGAAGGCTAATAAGGCGGACAGTGGCACCGAAAGCCCCACGAAAATAGCGTCGCGGATGCCCATGAAGAACATAAGTACTAACACCACGAAGATAAATCCGAGTACTACGGTGTTAATCAAATCGTTCAGCTCGGCCCGCGTCCGCTCCGATTGGTCGGCGGTGATGGTCACGGTCAATCCTTCGGGAAACCGCTCTTCTTTGTTTTTTTCAATGGTTTGCTCAATCCGGTCGGCGGCTGCAATCAGGTTGGCACCGGCCCGCTTGATCACGTTCAGCGTTACCACCGATTTGCCGCTCAATCGGGCAAAATCCTGTTGCTCTTCAAACGCATCGCGCACGTCGGCCACGTCGCCCAAACGAATCGTAGCCCCCGTTGCGGTGCGGATTTGCAGGTTTTGCAGGGCCGTCACGTCTGAGAATTCGCCCTTCACGCGCAACGTTCGGCGAACACCTTCGATGTTCAGCTCACCACCCGACACGTTCACGTTTTCGCCCTGAACGGCCTGCTGAATGTCGAAAAACGACAAGCCCGACGACTGCATCCGGGGCAGATCGACGTTGATCTGGATTTCGCGCTTCAAGGCACCCAGAATGTCCACCCGGCTGATTTCGGGCATAGCCTCGATCTCGTCCTGCATGTCCTCGGCGTAATCTTTCAACTGGTTGAGCGAGAAATTACCCGCCAGGTTGATGTTCATGATCGGAAACTCCGAGAAGTTCACGTCCTGCGCCGTTGGGCCGCTATCTACTTTTTGGGGTAAGTCGCGCTTCGCTTTGTCGATGGCGTCGCGTACCCGTTGCAGGGCTTCAGCCGTGGGCACGTCGGGGTTGAACTCGACCGTAATCAACGAGAAATCCTGCAAGGCATTCGATTTAACCCGCTTAACCCCCGAAACCGATTTGATCTGTTTCTCGATGGGTTTGTTGATCGTGTTCTCAATGTCAGCAGGGGCCGTGCCGAAATACACCGTTTGCACGAGTATCGTGGGCATTTTCACCTCTGGGAATTGCTCTTTCGGCAGGTTGTTATACACCAGCAAACCGCCCAGCGTGATGATGAACGTGAAGATGTAAATGGCCGTTCGGTTCTCCACGCACCAGTTCGTGAAGCCGAGGGTTTTAATGTGTTCTGCTTTCATAACTTGGAAATCTGAACTGTGATTCGTGTGATTTTTTTGATTTCACTGATTTACATTCATCATCCGAATCAAAAAAAACACACGAATCACAGTTCAGACATTTTAAAAGTTGATCGGTGTACCATCTGTGAGTTCCTGGTAGCCTTGCGTTACGAGTTGGTCGCCCGGTTGCAGGCCTGCAATCACCTCAATTTGCCCGCCGTAGCTTTGGCCCGTTGTGATTTTGCGCGACTTTGCCACTTTCTTGCCGCCCTCATTCACGGCCACATAAACCAACTGCCCCGACTCGGTATTCTGAATCAAGTTCTGATTAATCACCAGTGCGTTAGCCTTATTGATGTCGTTGATTTTAACCTGCGCCAGCATATTCGGTTTTAACGAATTGTCGGATGGCAGCGGGGCCTCAATCGTGAATGTCCGACTGAGCGGGTCAACTGTTGTCGACACAAAGTTGATGCGGGTCTTCAATTCGCGCTTGATGTCGGGGAAGGCCACAATCACCGCATCGCCCTTGCGAACGCTACCCGCGTAGGTGTCGGCTACTTTGGCCACAACTTTCAATTGCGATAGGTTCACCACCTGGAACATGGGCACACCCGGTCCCGCCGTTGAGCCAACTTTGGCAAACACCTTGTCGACCACACCCGAGATGGGGGCCGTTACGTTAGACTGGCTCAACTGGGAGTTGATAGTTGCCAACCGGCGTTCCAGAGCTTCCTTGTTGTTCTTGGCCTGCAAATACTGAATCTCTGTTCCGATCTGTTGCTTCCAGAGGTTTGCCTGCTTTTCGAAAACGACGTTGGCCAGCGACAACTGCGTTTTGATTTCTTCAACCGACGTCCGCATAATCTGATCGTCGATTCGGGCCAGCAACTGCCCCGCCCGCACCGACGAACCTTCGACCACATACACCGCCGTCACGTTGCCGCCCATGCCTTTCGGCGTAACCTGCACGTTGTTTTTGGCGTCGATGCTGCCCTGCAATTCCACATACCGCTTAAATGTCGAGGTCGCAACCGGCGACACCACCACGTCTTTCACGCGGGCTTGTTCCTTCTTGACCGGGTCAAGCTTGGCCACTTCGCCCTCAAGCGTTTTGATCTTTGTGTTTAGCTCGGCCTGCTCGCTTTTCAGCTTAGTCAGTTCTTCTTTTTTGCTGGCCAGGTCGCGGTCCGGCGTTCCGGTCTTTTTTTCGCCCCCGCAGGCTGTCAGCGCAGCGATCAGGGCTATTAGGTAGTATGGTTTCATTGTGTTATGTAGCGTGGTTTTCCAAAACCGCGATGATGAATTTTCTAGTATGTCGGCGCGGTTTTGGAAAACCGCGCTACGGCACTACGGTTGCCCGTAATACAACTTGCCAGCCGCTTTGTCGAGATCGACTTTGGCAAGCATAAAGTCGAGTAGCGATGCGAAATAGTTCGTTTGAGCTTCACGTGAGGAAGTCTCGGCGTTTAGCACTTCGATATTAGAGCCAACGCCCTCCTTGTACTTGATCCGCGAAACCCGCAGAATTTCCTGAGCCAGATCGAGGTTGCGTTTCTGGGTGCGCAGCGTTTGGAGGCTGTTTTGCGTCGTAATCTGCGCTTGCCGCACTTGCAAGTCGATGGCACTACGGAGCAGATCACTGCCTAACTGGGCTTTTTGCAACGCAATTTTCTTTTGCTGAGCCTGATACCGCTTCTGGAATCCGTCGAAAATAGGCACCTGAATTTGCAGGTTTACGGCTGCCGAGTTGAACCACTTGGTCGTGAAAAAGTCGCCCAAGTTGTTACGTCCGTTGTTATGTCCGTAAACGACGTTGGCCAGTGCCCGTGGAAAATACTGCTTCCCAATACTCTGGTAATCGTAGTCGGCTAGTTGAATTTGTGTCTGCAAGGCCGAGAACTCAATGCGGTTGTTGTAGTCGAGTTGGGTTGGCTGAGACACGGTCCGCTCCAGTTCGTCGATGTTCACATCCTGAATTTTGTCGGTCAACGTAAGTTCGTCGTTGATGCCCAGGCCCATCTGGAATTTCAACAGGGCGTAGGTGAGGCTGACCAGGTTCTGCACGTTTTGCCGCTCAGCTTTCAGATTGTTAGCTTGAACCTCAAGGCGTTGCAGGTCAATCTTCTCCACAAACCCCTGTTTGTTGAGGGCTTCGGTTTCTTTGTAGAGCGAGTCGATCCGGCCAATGTTGTAGTCGAGTAACTTCATGCGCTCTTCGCTCACCAGAACGTTGTAATACGCCTTGGCAACCTGCTCGGCCACATTAATCTTAGACGCCGTGATGTTTTTCTGGCTCAGTTCGCGCAACGTAGCGGCTGCTTTCAGGCCCAGCTTGTACGAAGCATCAAACAGCAACTGATTCACCGATGCTTGCACGTTGCCCTGAAACTTCACGCCAAACGGGATGGCCTGAACGGGGTCACTCTCAGCGGGCGTGCCACTCGCGGCCGTACCCGACGCCGGAGGAGCACCAAACCCGCCCGCAGGCAGGATAAACCGCTGAATGATTGCGTTATACGTTAATTGGCTCCCGATAGCTACCTGCGGCTTGGCCAGTCCGCGAATTTCCTGAATCCGGGCATCGGCACTCGTTGCGTCTAACTTCGACGATTGAACGTTGAGGTTTTTGTCGGTCGCGAATTGGATGGCCTCCGTCAGCGAAAACGACTGTTTAGTTTGGGCAACACCCGGTCGACCTGCCAGAAGGAGCAGGAACAATAGGCACCACCTCATTTTAAGTAGGGATCTCATGCTGTATGGTAGAATTGTACTGATTATAAATTGAAAAGCCTTTTTCGGTTAACAACCCTCGCACAAAATGGTGTGTAAGTTCCTGTTGAACGGTTATCATGTCGTAACTCTGCGGGAAAGCCAACATCTCAAACACCATCTCGATCTGTTCGACCCGCATTCGGGCCAAAATTTCCGGGTTTACGTCGGCCCTGAAATATCCGTCGTTTATACCCCGCCGGATATTGTCGATGATGGACTTCATGATGAAATTTTCTTTGAACTCCCCGTAAATCGCCCACGCCTTTGGATAATATCGTTTGATGTCCATCACCAAAGCAGGGTTCACATTGTCGGCGTTTTGCCGGAGCATATCGAGCATCGCCATTACCTCATGAATGGGGGTTTGTGCTTCGGTGGTGGCACAGCACATCATTTCATGATCTTTGGCCATCCGATATTGAGTCACCTGCGTCAGGATATCTTCTTTATCGGAGAAGTGTTGATAGATTGTCTTCTTGGAAATAGCCAAACGGCGAGCGATGTCGTCCATCGTGATCGACCGTACCCCGTATTTCCAGAACAGCCGTTCAGCTTCCTCTAAAATCTTCTCTTTCATTCAAAAACCACATTTTCAAAAGAAACTTTGGAAACTTGAAATAAGTTTTGAGTTTCCATGAAAACAATATGGCTTGTTGAATATTCTTTTTGTCCTACTATTGTTTAGTAGTATTATCCCATTTTAGGGGGTGACAGGGGAGAGTTTTCATAGCGATGCGTGATTAAACCGTTGTGGTTTACTGACCTCAGTAAAGGTACGCTTACCAGAACGTAACCTATTTGTGGTCACGACAGTTGGCTTCATAATAAACCGATTTTGTCATCCCGAAGCATGAGGGATCTAGTTCGCCGATGCTCAAATCGAATGTAGGCGAACTAGATCCCTCATGCTTCGGGATGACAAAAATCGTCGATAGTCAATATGAAAAACTGACTTTCAGACAAACCCCCCAATCCCCCGTATAAACCCCTTATTTTTACGGATAGCCAACTCGTATTCAAGATGCTGCGCCTTTACATTGTTGCTTTATTCGGTATGATTACTACCTCTTCTTTCGCCCAACGCCCCCGTGAACTGGGTGTCCGGTTTGGCGTTTTGCCCACTGGGCCGCTCAATGCCATCACCGACGTAGCCGGGGTGCGCGTGGGGCAGGTGACACTCCAACAGGGCAACCGCATCCGCACGGGTGTTACGGCCATCCTGCCTCGCTCCGGGAATCTATTCCAACAGAAATGCCCTGCCGCTATTTACATTGGCAACGGGTTTGGTAAACTCATGGGCTACAGTCAGGTGGAGGAGTTGGGTACGCTCGAAACCCCCATCGTGCTGACTAACACCTTGAGCGTGCCCACTGCCGCCGACGCCTTGATTGACTACACCCTGACTCAGCCCGGCAATGAGCAGGTTCGTTCGGTGAATGCGGTGGTGGGTGAGACCAACGACGGGTATCTGAACGATATTCGAGGACGGCACATCACCAAACAGCATGTGTTGGATGCTTTGCAAAAGGCTAAAACCGGCCCGGTTGAGGAGGGGAACGTGGGCGCGGGCACGGGCACGGTTTGCTTTGGCTTCAAAGGGGGCATTGGTACGGCATCTCGAAAACTGCCCCAATCGCTCGGAGGTTACACAGTGGGTGTACTGGTGCAAACCAACTTTGGGGGCGTGTTACAAATTGGTGGGAAACCGGTGGGCGTCGAACTGGGCAAATACAGCTTTAAAGAAAACCTCGACGGCTCCTGCATGATGGTGGTGCTGACCGATGCCCCATTGGATGCCCGCAACCTGAAACGGCTGGCCAAACGTGCGTTCATGGGCCTTGCCCAAACGGGCGGCATAGCCTCAAACGGCAGTGGCGACTATGTCATTGCCGTATCGACAGCTTACGCCATTCCACACGAGTCGAAAGCGGCCTTAGACGAGTTGGAATTACTCCGCAACGACAACGTATCGCCCCTCTTTCTGGCGGCTATCGAAGCCACCGAAGAGGCCATCATTAACTCGCTGTTTGCAGCCAAAACCATGACCGGCGACGGAGGGCATCGCGTGGAAGAACTACCGAAACAGCGCGTGTTAGAATTGCTGAAACGGTAGATAAACCACTCGGCAAAGCCACTAACCGTTCCTACAAAACCCACTCTGTACGTTACAAACGTATGGAGCGAAGCCCCTATCTTTCGGGTCAAAACCAATCTAACTAATACCGAACCATGAAAATGACTCGACTTTTCCTGACGGCCCTCGTGGCCTTTGTTTCGCTTACGGTGGCGCAGGCCCAAACCGTCGATGAGATTATCGACAAGTATTTGGCCCAAACGGGTGGCAAAGACAAATGGATGGCTCTCAAGAGCGTGAAGACTACCGGCAAGGCCAAAGCACAGGGTATGGACCTGCCTATTGTGATGTATCAGAAGGCTCCCAACAAGATGAAACTGACCATTAGTCTTCAGGGTAAAGAGCTTGTGCAGCCTGCTTTCGATGGTGCCACCGCCTGGTCGACCAACTTTATGACCATGAAGCCCGAAAAAATGGCCTCGGAAGACAGCGAGAACATGAAAGACGAGGCTACCCTGCAAGACCCCTTCATCGACTACAAAACGAAGGGTTACAAGGCCGAATTAGACGGCAAAGAGACTATCGAAGGTACTGAATGTCATAAGGTTAAGCTTACTCGCAAGCCTGTGAAAGTCGACGGTAAAGAAGAAGAAAACGTGACCTACTATTTCTTCAGCGTAGCCGACAACGTGCCCATTCTAACCCGCTCGACCGTGAAAAAAGGACAGGCAAAAGGTATGGTGCAGGAAACGTCGATGAGCGATTACCAAGAGGTAAACGGTCTCTTCATGCCGTTCACGGTCACGCAGAAAATGAACGGTCAGGCGGTGTTCTCGATGACCGCCGAGAAGATCGAAACCAACGTAGAGATCGACGACAAATCATTCGCATTTCCAGAAGGGAACTAAGTTTTTAGACACAGAGGACCACCAAGATGCACGGAGGTACACAGAGATTTTTCTTGAATTTTTCTCCGTGTACCTCCGTGCATCTTGGTGGTCCTCTGTGTCCCAAATCTATACACAATGAAATCTCTTTTACCGCTTCTTCTTCTCTCTGCCTCTGCCCTCGCTCAGGCACCTATCCCGCTGAAGGGCGACGAACTATTTGGGGCGTTGCGGGGGCGGCACATTGGCCCCGCGCTCATGTCGGGCCGGATCGCCGATCTCGAAGGCCACCCCACCGATAATCGCATTCTGTACGTCGGCACGGCGGGCGGGGGCGTCTGGAAATCGACCGACGGGGGCGTTTCGTACAAGCCCATTTTCGACAAACACGCTCAGAGCATTGGGGCCGTGGCCGTCGACCCGAAGCAACCCGATAATGTTGTTTGGGTAGGCACGGGCGAGTGCTGGACGCGCAATTCCGTATCCGTCGGCGATGGCATCTACCGCTCTACCGATGGGGGCCAAAACTGGACCAACCTAGGTCTGGAAAAGTCGGAGCGCATCAGTTCCATAAAGATCGACCCGACCAACACCAACACCGTTTATGTGGGTGTGATGGGGCCACTTTGGTCGGCAAGCAGCGAGCGGGGCGTGTACAAAACCACTGACGGTGGCAAAACCTGGGCGAAAATCTTCTCGGTCGACGATAACACGGGCTGTTCGGAGGTGCAAATGGACCCCACCGACCCCAACACGCTGTATGCCTCGTTTTGGGAGTTTCGGCGCACGCCCTGGTCGTTCAATTCGGGTGGTACAAAATCGGCCCTGTACAAGACGACCGACGGCGGCAAAATCTGGAACAAAATCCACAACGGTTTTCCGGGTGGTCAACTGGGTCGGATTGCGGTGGGCATTGCCCCCTCGAACCCCAAGCGACTTTACGCTGTAATTGAGTCAGACAAAGCCGAAACAAAGGGCCTGTACCGGTCCGAAGATGCCGGGGCAAACTGGTCGCGCACCAACGGCGATTTTGAGTTGACCGTGCGGCCTTTCTATTTCTCGCGCATCGTGGTTGATCCGAAAAACCCGGACATTTTGTGTAAGGCCGGTTTACAGGGGAGCATCAGCCGCGACGGAGGCAAGACGTTCCAGACGCTCGGCTCGATGCACTCCGATATTCACGATTTTCACTTCGACCGACTCAACTCCAACATCATCTTTGCTGGCACCGACGGGGGCGTGTATCGCTCCTACGATGGGGGCAGTGTGATGGAACACGTAAAGGGCCTGCCCGTTTCGCAGTTCTATCAGGTAGCTGTGGACAACGCCAAGCCCTACCGAATTTACGGCGGGTTGCAGGACAACGGTTCGTGGTATGGCCCGTCGGAAAGCCCCGGTGGCATCGAAAACCGCGACTGGTTCAGCGTGGGGCAGGGCGACGGCTTCCGGGTGTATCGCCACCCAACCAAAGCGAACATTGTTTATTCTGAAATGCAGGGAGCCGAGTACATCTGGCGATACGACACCGACCGGAAGCAGGCCAAGATCATCAAGCCCTACGCATCGGCTACGGACCCCAAACTACGCTTCAACTGGAACGCGGCCATGAACCTCAGCCCCGCTAAGCCCGACCGGCTATACATCGGTTCGCAGTTTTTGCACCGCTCCGACGATATGGGCGAAACCTGGACAAAAATCTCGCCCGACCTGACGACCAACGACCCTGCCAAACAGCAACAGGAGAACTCAGGGGGCCTCAGTGCCGACAACTCCGGGGCCGAGAACCACTGCACGATCTTTGCCGTAGCGGAGTCGCCCCTAGACGAAAATACGATCTGGGTCGGCACAGACGACGGAAACGTGCAGCTCACCACCGACGGTGGCAAAACCTGGACGAACCTCACGGCTAATGTACCCAATCTGCCTAAAAACACCTGGGCGTATTTTCTGGAGCCAAGTCGTTTCGACAAAAACACCTGCTACGCCGTGTTTGAGGGCCACTCGACTGGCGACATGAACACCTACGTTTACAAAACCACCGACGCAGGCAAGACGTGGAAATCCATCGTTACGCCCGACGTGAAGGGGTTTGCGCGGCACATTCGCGAAGACCTCGTGAATCCAAATCTCTTGTTTTTGGGCACTGAATTTGGTTTGTTCATAACAGTCGATGGGGGGCAAAACTGGTCGCAGTTCAAAACCAATATGCCTTCGGTGGCCGTACATTACATGGCAATTCAGCCCGACGAAAACGATCTGGTCATTGCTACGCACGGGCGTGGGATTATTATTATTGATGACATCAGTCCGCTGCGGCAGGTAACGAACGACGTAGCCGCCAAAGACCTGCATTTCTTCAAAGTAGAGCCAACCGTGCTTCGCGACGATGCGCCATTTTCTGAGGGGGGCGACGCGGGCGAGTTTTACGGCGAAAACCCAAGCCGGAATGCCAAGGTTAGCTACTATCTCAAAAACCGCCATACGTTTGGCAAAATGGCCCTCGAAATTTTCGATGAGTCGGGCAAGAAAGTGGGCGATCTGGCTCCCGGCAAATCGAAGGGAATCAACCTCGTTGACTGGAGCTACCGGCTGAAACCGCCCAAAGTAGCCAACGGTAAAACGATGATGTTTGGCGGCCTTGCCCGTCCGCGCCTGCCCGAAGGCAATTACACCGTGAAGCTTACCAAAGGCAACACCGTGTACGAATCGGCCATCGCGCTCAAAGCCGACCCCAACAGTATGCACACCGCTGCAGACCGCAAGGCGCAGTACGAAACGACCATGAAGCTCTACGACCTCTCGGAGCAGTTGGGTTATCTGGTCGATCAGATCGACGCCATGAGCAAAGGGGCTGAGGAGCAGGCAATGAAAGACGCCAAGTACAAGAAGGTTACCGACCCGCTATTGAAAGAACTGACGGCTCTCAAAGAAGGGCTTGTCGTTACAAAAGGCGACAACTACGTGGGAGCTGCCGAACCGCAGCTTCGCGAGAAAATCGGGGCACTCTACAGCGAGGTGGCCGGTTATTATGGCAAACCTTCGCCCGCGCAGGTGGACAATCTGACAGTGCTAACGGAGAAGTTCAACAAGGGGAAAGCCACTTTCGAATCCATCAAATCGACCCGATTTAAAGCCTTCACGGACAGGTTGACCAAAGACAAACTGCCCGAGATTTCGCTCCGGTCGTTTGAGGATTACAAAAAAGCGGAGGGATAAATTATCTTGGTTTTCAATTGCTGCCGCGAGGGGCTTCGACAGGCTCAGCCTGTCGAAGCCCCTCGCGGCAGCCTTTTTTACACTAAATGGAGCCACTTAATCAAATTTCGACAAAATTAAATCCAAGTTAATCCAGAACGCGTAATGAAGAGGAGAGTGACCATCAATTAACTAATTCAAACCTCCATTACGACATGTTCCCATTTCTCCGAAGCGGGCGAAACAAGGCTCTGACCCTCGCTGCTGCCTGTTTACTAACAACCTTTGGGTGCGAATCCCCCCGCGAAGTAAATACCCCCGCGCCCGATGGTGCCGCCCGTTTGGCAGGCCCCCTCACGTTTTGGGCATTGACCGATGGCAACCAACTGCTCCAGATTCGGTCCGACAATCCGTCGGCGGCCATGATGACGGTCAACGTAACGGGTCTCATGTCGGGCGACCGGCTGATGGCCATTGACTTCCGACCTGCAACGGGACAACTTTACGGCGTGTCGAGTCAGAGCCGGGTGTACATGATTAACCCCATGACCGGGGTTGCCCGCATGGTAGGTAGCGGACCAGTCTCGCCAACGATCAATGGCGACGCCGTCGGGCTTGATTTCAACCCCACCGTCGACCGGCTACGACTCATCACGAACGCGGGTCAAAATCTGCGTCTGAACCCTGAAACAGGGGCTGTTCAGGCAGTCGATGGGGCCATAAACGGGGCACCGAATGCTTCATTGTCGGGCACGGCTTACACAAACAACTTCGCTGGGGCCACCAGTACAACGCAGTACACCATTGACCCGGTGAGCGACAAATTGTTTATCCAAAACCCACCTAACAACGGTACGCAGATTGAGGTTGGCGGTCTGGGAGTTGATATCGTTGGAACAAGCGGGTTCGATATTAGTCCAACCGGTGAGGCTATTGCCGCTCTCGGGCGTACAGGCAGCGTTTCGGAATTATACGAAATTAACCTGAGCAGCGGGCAGGCCACCAAACTAGGCGATTTCCCCGGTCAAAGTATCATCGGGCTGGCTATTCCGACCTCGCCTGTGGCGTATGCGGTCGATGGCTTGAATCGCCTGATGACGTTTAATCCCCTCAGCCCCGGCACACCAATTATGCGCATGCTGACAGGTTTGCAAATGGGTGAGATGCTGGTGGGAATCGACTTCCGGCCCGCTAACGGTCAGCTATACGGTATCAGTAATATGAGCCGGATGTACACGATCAATACGGCGAATGGAGCCGCAACCGCAGTGGGGGGGGCGTTTAGCCCGATGCTGATGAGTGCCGACGTTGGCATGGACTTCAACCCCACCGTCGACCGGATTCGGGTGGTTACGGCGACGGGTCAAAATCTGCGCCTGAACCCCGATACGGGTGCTCTGGTTGCTGTTGATGGTAACCTGAACCCCGGCATGCCGAACGTAACGGCTACTGCCTACACGAACAATTTCGCGGGGGCAACCACAACGACAATGATCAACATTGACTCGAATACCGACCGGCTTGTTCGGCAGGACCCGCCCAACGCAGGTGGTCAGGTCGACATTGGCCCGCTGGGCCTGAACGTCGAGGGGGCTAACGGATTCGATATTGGCGGCACAAGCAACGTAGGCTACGCACTGCTGCGCCAAGGTGTTATGTCGGGGGTGTACCGAATCGATTTGAGTACTGGGGCGGCAACGTCGGTGGCTACCTTCCCGATGCCTATTCAGGCTATGGCCGTTGGATTAGGCTTCTAAAAATACCCCCAACCCCCTAAAGGGGGCACAATCTTGAATATGCGCAACCTAAGCCCCCTTTAGGGGGTTGGGGGTGTAAAAAGGGCCGCGAGAGCGGCCCTTTTTACTTTTCTATCCATTCTTTCTGGAGCCTTCGGGCCAGTTTCAGAAGATCGTTGTAGTCGCCAGGTTTTGTAATGAAGTCAGAAGCCCCGGAAGCCAACGCACGGGCGCGTTCCTGGGGGTTGGATGAGGTCGAATAGATAACAACGGGCAATTTACCATATCGCCCATCTTGCCGGAGTGTTGCCAGCGTTTGCATGCCGTTTTGCCGGGCCATGTTCAAATCAAGCAAAACCAGTTCGGGCAGGCTGGGTTGTGTGTTCAGGTACGGCATTACTTCGTCGCCATCCGAGAGGGTGACAACTTCGATAGCTGGATTAGTTTGCTGGAACACATTTCGAATCAGAAACTGGTCGTCAGCGTCATCGTCGACAACGACAATCGTATTGGCGGTTTCTTGCATTGGTTACGGAGACCCGTTGAACTAGGTTGACCCAAAGTTAATAAATTGTCGGTAGAGCACGAAATTTTGGGAAAGCACATTTAATGCATTTCATTTCTAACGTTAAGGTCAATACGTTTTGGTCATGTCAGCGGGGATTGCTAACACGAAGTTGGCCAGGTTTCGGTTGGTCTCGACCAGTTTGCGCACGTCTTCCTGCTCCACCGTCGAGATCGTCAGAATTCGAAGAGCTGGATTTTTCTGGTGCAGATACCAGCTAATACCCTCAAAGTTTTTGGAGTGGTAATCGCCATTCAAATGCAGCAGTAGTTTGCCCGGTTGCCAGTTTTGCGTAATCGAATGGGCCATTGTAGCGTCTTTTAGAGCCTGTGCCCGGACAAAATTGACCGAGCCATGACCTCCCATCATCTCGACCATACCCGCATACCCCGGCAACGTCAGATCGACCGTTATGGGCAGCGGGGCCAGCCATTGTTTGTTGGCAACCGTGTCGAGCGCGGCCAACCCCTGCCGCGACACTAGGCTGGCGTATCGCCGGGGGACATTAGCGGCTACAAACGGAACTTTGTTCGTTCGGGCAAACTCGACCACCGGGCGGTAGTCGGTTTCGTAGTTGGGCCACAGCCGGGCCTGTTTGGCAAACTCTTTATCGGTGGTGCGACCCTGCACGTAGTCGGTTAGGGCGGTTTGGTTGTCGGTCTCGAACATCTCGGCCCCTAACACCAACTTATCTTTTTTGAGGGCGTACAGGTCTTTCGTTAGCTGGAGTTGGAGCCAATGGCAAATGGGGTTGTTGTGCAACTCGCCAAACAGAACCACGTCGGCCTCGGCGGCCCCTTTGAGCAGTTTGTCGTAGTCGGTGGTTTTTCCGCGCTGTGTAAAAAGCTGGTAGGCCGGGCGGGGAGCAAAGGCAATGGTGAGTGATAAATGAAGAGTGAATATGGCTAAATTGAATAGTTTCATAATAGTGAAATGTGGGGATAGATGGAAAATATATTTACACAAAAAGCTGCCGCACAGGGCTTCGACAGGCTCAGCCTGACAGGTAGATCGAAGCCGTTAACTCAAATTTGCCTGTCAGGCTGAGCCTGCCGAAGCCCTGCGCGGCAGCAAAAATTATAACTCCCGTACCCAAATGTTGCGGAAACCAACCGGGTTGCCGTGGTCTTGCAAAATCAGCGGTCCCTTGTCGTGGGCTACCTGCTTTGGATAACCAATATATTCGGTGGTTCCTTTGATGGCCACGTGGTTCTGCACCAACACCCCATTGAGCAACACCGTTACGTAGGCTGGTTCGAGCATCACGCCCGACTTGCTGAACTTGGGTTGGGTATAAATAATGTCGTACGACTGCCACTCTCCGGGTTTGCGGCTCGGGTTAGCGAGCGGAATGGCCTGCTTGTAGATTGAACCAACCATGCCGTTTACGTAGGTCGGATTCTCGTAGTTGTCGAGTACCTGCACCTCATAACGACCCTGCAAAAACACTCCACTATTGCCCCGACCCTGTCCGTTGCCCTCCACCTTCGAGGGGGTCTGGAACTCCAGGTGAAGCTGCATGTCGCCAAACTGTTGCTTGGTCATGGCCGACGACGTTTTGCTGGAATACATGACCCCGTCGCGCACAGGCCACTGGAGTGGTGCCGTGCTATTGGTGGGGTTGTAGCCCTTGTTGGCTACCCAGGCATCGGCGTTTTTGCCGTCGAACAACACGACTGCATCTGAGGGGGCGGTGGTGCCTGCCGTGTTCGCCGAGAACACACCGGGCGTTACAATTGGCGGCACTGGCTCCCAGATTTCGGACGATTGGGGGGTTTGCTTAGCGGGTTCGAGTTGAGCGAAGGCCAGGGTTGTTGCGGCAAAACTCAGGAACAGGGTTGACGTTGTCTTTTTCATTTGAAACATAAAGAGTGAAATAGCGAATAACCGGGTCGCCGGTGCGGTGAAAGCTCGTTTCTCAACAATCCTTTTCCCCGGTCGCCAAAATTAACGCACAAAGGTTGTTTGTGGTATAAAGACGAGTGTACGGCGGGTCTATCGAAAACAGGGCGTAATAAACTGCCCACTTTTTTTGTTACTTGCCTTTTCTAAACCCCCTCGCAACAATGCCTTACCTAACCACCAACGGCGTCCGGCTGTATTACGAAGATTCGGGTGCGCCCTCGCCCGATGCCCAAACCCTGGTTTTCTCACACGGCCTGCTTTGGAGCGGCCACATGTTTCATAAGCAGGTAACGGCCCTGCGCAGTCAGTATCGCGTCGTTACCTACGACCATCGCGGGCAGGGCCGTAGCGAAGTTTCCCAAAAGGGCTACGACATGGACACGCTCACTGCCGACGCTGTAGAATTGCTAGAGCAGTTAAAACTTGGTCCGGTGCATTTTGCGGGCCTCTCGATGGGGGGCTTTGTCGGGATGCGCCTTGCTGCCCGCCGATCCGATTTGCTCCGCTCCCTGATCCTGATGGAAACCACCGCCGACCCTGAACCCCCTGAGAACGTTCCCCGATACCGAACCCTGTCTACCGCCGTTAAGTGGCTGGGAGTCTGGGCCGTTACCGGGCCGGTCCTGAAAATTATGTTTGGTAAGACGTTCCTCGATGACCCGGCCCGCGCCGATGAACGCCAATATTGGACAAACCAACTGAAACAGAATAAACGGAGTATTGTCCGGGCTGTCAACGGGGTTATTGACCGGCTGCCGATCCTGAACGAGTTACATAAAATTACGCTGCCCACGCTCATTATCGTTGGCGAAGAAGACGTGGCTACTGTGCCGGCAAAGGCCCACCGGATTCACGAACATATTGCCGGTTCGCAGTTGGTCGTGATGCCACGGGGCGGACACACGTCAAGCGTTGAGGAGCCTGAATTGGTTACGGGAGCTATTCGGGACTTTTTAGAAGCGGCTGGTTTTTAGGGGTGTACCACTAGCGATTAGATCGAAGTCTGAATCGTTGTGCAACAACATCATGCCTGCTTTCAGAGCGTATTGTGCAATCAGGCAATCGTTGGCTTTGCGAATTGTGATACCCTGTTTGCGGAGCGTACGGTAAAGTTGGGCGGCTTCGGTGGCCATCGCATACGGCTCAAATAAGAACAGGTTCAACGCTAGTAGGCTGGTTTTAGCTAACTCGTGTTGCCGGTCGTCGCGTATGCCTTGTAGTATCTCCTGAAGAATCACAGGGGCTATCCAAATGGGATAGTTTTGCGTCAAATAAGCTGCTAACCGACTGGTTTGTGGGCTATTAATGCCTTTGAACCAGTCAACCCAAACAGTGGTATCGACGAAAATGGGTTCCATCACGATTGGCGCATAGCGTCCAAATCGCCGTCCCACTGGATAGCACCTCGTAGGGCAAGCAGTTGTTGACGTTGTAGGCTTTTAATAAAACTCTCTAAAGCCAGTTCAACTACCTCTTTTTTTGTTTTTGCCCGACTCAACTGCAACGCCTGTTGCACGAGTTGGTCATTGAGATCAATATTGGTTCGCATACCACATTAGTTTGCCTATACACAAAGATAGGCGTTTTTTTGTGTATAACCTTCTCAAGAATTCTAACTCGAAACCCGTAACTTCGACCTGTTTTTCACCTATACCACATGATCTATCCATTTTCTTTGTCTCGGCTGTTGGGCAGCGCGGGCCTTGTGGCGGTAAGTAGTGTACTGCTTGCTCAATCGCCCGGCAAGACTCCATCAACACTGCCGCTAACCGACCTGAGTGCGTTCCAGAAACCAGCGGCTAACTGGCGCATCGCGGGCGATATTTCGGCTCCGTTAAGTGGAGCTACTGTACTTAATACACAGGCAGGTACGGGCGTGTTAGCCAATGTTCCCAACAAACAGGAATACGGGCAAGCGTACAACCTGCTTTGGGCCACCGACCACGGCGACGTTGACCTCGAACTCGATTACCTGATGGCCAAAGGCTCCAATTCAGGGGTTTATTTACAGGGTCGTTACGAGGTTCAATTGTTCGATAGCTGGGGTGTACGTGCCCCCAAAGTGGTCGACAATGGCGCGATATACGAACGCTGGGACGAGAGTCGCCCCGAGGCCAAAAAAGGCTATGAAGGTCATGCCCCCCGGCAAAACGCGAGCCGCGCACCGGGCCTTTGGCAACACCTGAAAGTGTCGTTTCAAGCCCCCAGGTTTAATGCAGCAGGGCAGAAAACGGAAAATGCCAAGATGGTGCGGGTGGAGTTGAATGGCGTGTTACTCCACGAAAATGTTGAACTAAGCGGCCCCACCCGTGCGGCTGCGTTCAACGACGAAAAGCCGCTCGGTCCGCTTATGTTACAAGGCGATCATGGTCCGGTGGCGTTCAAAAACATCAACGTCAAAGCCTATGGTAAACCCCGCCCCGAACTAACGAACCTCAACTACGAGGTTTATAAAGGAAAGTTTGAGGCCGAACCCGCCTACGCCAAGCTGCCACCCGAAGCCAAAGGGCCGGTAGCCGACCTGTCGTCGGCACGGAACGCGCTGGCGAACGAGTTTCTGATCCGGTACACGGGCACCCTCAAGGTGCAGGAGCCGGGCGAATACCGGTTCAATTTGGGCGTTCCGGGGGGCGGGGGCGTGTTGCGCATCAATAACAAACCCGTGATTGCCAAGGCCGAATGGAGCGGCAATGCCAAAGTCGATTTACCCGCAGGCGAGATGCCCTTTGAGTTGATCTACTCCAAATTTATCGACTGGGTCAAGCCTAACCTCGGCCTTTCCGTGTCGGGGCCGGGCGTTCGGGAGTACACCCTAACCAGCCCCCTCGTCGACGAAGACCCGACCGACCCTATCCTGGTGGAGGCCACAACCAACACCCTGTTGCGGTCGTTTATGGACCTGCCCGGCACCCCACCAACAGGCGTGATGGGCCAAACCAACCGGAGTGCTTACCGCGTTACCCACGCCGTGTCGGTGGGTGCGCCCGAAGGTATTCATTATACGTACGACCTCGACAATGGCTCAGTAGTACAGGTTTGGCGGGGTTCGTTTCTGGACACTACGCCCATGTGGAACGACCGGGGCGATGGCTCCTCGCGCCCCACGGGTATGGTGCAACGGTTTGGCCGACCCGCGCTTGTGCTGGCCCCGCTGGCCTCCGACCAAACTGCCTGGCCCACCGACACCACCGGGAGCCAGTTCCGCCCACGTGGCTACGCTCTCGACGAGCAGGACCGCCCCACGTTCCGCTATCAGGTGTATGGGGCCACTGTGCAAGACCAAACGCGGGTGCTCGACAATGCGCTGGGATTTCGGCGCGAGATTACTGTTGAGAACGCCACGATGCCTCTGTTCGCCCGACTCATGACGGCCAACACCATCAAGCCTCTCGAAAATGGCCTGTACATGATCGACGGACAAACCTACCTTCGGATCGACTCCGTCGACGGGGCAGTTCCCAACGTTCGGACCGTTGGTGGCAAGCAGGAACTGATCGTTCCGGTTAAATCAAAACTCACGTATTCTATTCTTTTCTAAAAAACCTCACCCCCTGCCCCCTCTCCTTGTGAAGGAGAGGGGAGGAGTTCATGTCAAACTTGCTTCTATTGGATGAGCCTTTTGTTTAATCAATAGTTGCTTTGCTAAGACAAGTTAGACTGGTAAGTCTCCCCTCTCCTTGCGAAGGAGAGGGGCAGGGGGTGAGGTCGATCAGACCTATGAAAAAACTTCTGATACTATCTGCTATTATCCTTTCGGGGTCTCTGGCAACTGCCCAAGAATCACCCAAAGAAGAGGACTTCTTCAAAATCCTGAAAGTGTCGGCTCCCGAAGGCACGTTACTCGAAGTTGGCGGCCTCACCGTCCTGCCCAACGGCGATTTGGGCGTTGCCACGCGTCGGGGCGATGTCTGGATCGTTGAGAACCCTACGAGCCGCAAGCCCTATTTTCGGCGATACGCCACGGGCTTGCACGAGATTCTGGGGCTGACCCACAAAGATGGTTCGCTTTACTGCGCCCAGCGGGGCGAACTAACCAAAATGACCGACACCAACAAAGACGGCAAGGCCGATTTGTTCGAGACGGTCTACGCGTGGCCGTTGTCGGGGCACTACCACGAATATAGCTTTGGGCCGAAGATTGCGCCCGATGGCGGTTTCTTCGTGACGGGCAACGTCGCTTTTGGGGATGAAGAATGGTGGCGGGGCGAAAGTCGCGTACCCTGGCGCGGCTGGACCATGAAAATCTACGAAGATGGCCGCATGGAACCCTGGGCCACGGGTATGCGCTCACCCGCCGGGCCGGGTATGGTGAACGGCGAGTTTTTCTATACCGACAATCAGGGCGACTGGCACGGGTCGGGGGGCGTGTATCACGTAAGCAAGGGTGCGTTTACGGGCCACCCGGCGGGTTTGAAATGGACCAACATGCCCAACTCTCCACTCAAACTGACCACCGAGCAATTGTACGCCCGCGTGGGGCCACGTCAGGAGAAAAACGCGGCAGGCAAGTACATCAAACCCGAAAACAAAGTGGCCGAAACGCCCGATTTGTTTTTCGAGGTGAAGAAACAGATACCCGACGTTAAATCAGCGGCTGTGTGGTTGCCCCACGGCATTCTGGGTATCTCGAACTCCGAAATTCTTGAAATTCCAAAAAATAATTTCGGACCATTCGGAGGCCAGCTACTTGTGGGCGATCAGGGCATGAGCAAAATCTCACGGGTGTTCCTGGAGCAGGTAAACGGCGAGTATCAGGGAGCCGCGTTCGATTTTCGCAATGGCTTCCAGTCGGGGGTGTTGCGGATGGCGTGGGCACCCGATGGCTCGCTGTTCGTGGGCGAAACCAACCGGGGTTGGGGATCTGCCGGAACGGCCAACGAAGGTCTGCAACGGCTCGTCTGGAACAATCAACTTCCGTTTGAGATGCGGGCCGTGCGGGCTATGCCCGATGGTTTTGAGGTGGAATTTACCAAACCCGTCGACCGGGCATCGGCTGACGATCTGGCGTCGTATCGGGTCGAGAGTTTCATATACAAATATTACCCGGTTTACGGAAGCCCGACGATTAACAAGGAAACGCACGCGGTCAAAGGGGTGCAACTCTCGGCGGATGGTTTGAAAGCGAGGTTAGTTGTCGACAACCTGAAGCCGTATTACATTCACCAACTCACGCTCGACGGTGTTCGGGCCACCGAAGGGTCGCACTCGCTCGTGCATCCTATTGCCTATTACACACTGAATACTATTCCGGAGGGCCAGAAACTGGCTATCTCGGAAACCAGCACCCGCAACTCGGCCAAAGCAGCACCGGCGGTTCCGGGCAAAAAAGCTACGGCAACGCCTGCTAAGCCCGGGGCGAAAGTAGGGGCAACCGCCAACGCTCGCCCAAAGGGTGAGATGGTTGCTAAAGCCACAAGCTATGAAGAGGTTAAAGGATTGCTGTCCCGACACACCTGCCTGGCTTGCCACAACACCGAAAAGCGGCAGGTTGGCCCCGCGTATCGGGCTGTTGCCAAGCGAAACTACACCAACGATCAGATTGTGGACTTGATTTACAATCCAAAACCGCAAAACTGGCCCGACTACGCCACGGAGATGCCCCCCATGCCGCAAGTGCCCAAAGCCGACGCCCTCAAAATTGCGGCCTGGATCAACTCCCTGCGCCCTGCCGCCGAGGCCAAAGCCACCGAAAAACCATGATTTTTTGTCATCCCGAAGAATGAGGGATCTAGGTTGATTATACTCAAGTTGAATGTAAATAGAGTAGATCCCTCATTCTTCGGGATGACAAAAATCCGTTCAATCCGAAATCCCCAATCCGAAATTATACTTGACAATTCCGCTCGATAGCCGTATCTTTGCACTCTCAAAAATGGTGATTGTAGCTCAGTCGGTTAGAGCGCCGGATTGTGGTTCCGGAGGTCGCGGGTTCGAGCCCCGTCTTTCACCCTCCAAGAGAAGGCCCCTCGCAAGTTGGGTCTTTTTTTTGTGCCTTACAGCCAACCATCCCGTTTATCAGGTAGTTACCTAACCATGAATACCGCCGTATCCGTCACCGACCAAACGCATTACCGGATTATCAGGGTAATGGCTCTCGCCTATGCAGCGGGAGTTGTTGGTTTACAATTGCCCCAATTGGCCCCATTTTTTCAGCCGCTTTCACCCCTGAATCTGGCCGTTTCATTGCTTCTGTTGCTGGTTTATCATACCGATTGGCGAACGTCGTTTATTGGTTTTGCTCTAATTGCCACAGCTATTGGCTACGGAGTCGAAGTAGTGGGAGTACACACCGGGATGATCTTTGGCAATTACGCCTACGGCGATGGACTTGGACCAAAATGGCTGGAGGTTCCTCCTGTAATCGGTCTTAACTGGCTTATGCTGGCCTACTGTTGCGGCTCTGTTTGTGATCGCCTTGTTATACCTGTTGGTGTAAAAATAGTTTTGGCGTCTACGATGATGGTGGCTCTCGATTATTGCATCGAACCTGTGGCTATTCGTCTGGATTTCTGGACCTGGTTTGGGCAACCTATCCCACTCCAGAATTATGTGGCTTGGTGGGTTATATCGCTCATTCTGTTTGCGATTTGGTTTTGGTTGCCCTTCCGAAAAAATAACCGTTTCGCCCCGTGGCTTCTGGGGTTTCAAGCCGCCTTTTTTTTGACTCACTGTTTAATCTTTTGGCTATTCTCTTAAACAAAATAGACCACTACCCGTTTTATCTATAAGTTTTGTAGTGTAAATTTTTCTTTTGCTTAAACATTGTGGTTTAAACTATTTGAATTAAATTGTGCCGCGTTTTTGCACTTTAACGGGAACCTATATACGTTTTTGGTTCACTTTTTTGCTCTTAAACGCGTAACCATATAATCGACTACGCCCATGAGCAACTATTCGATCAAAGATTTGGAGCAGTTATCGGGCATCAAAGCACACACGCTTCGCATTTGGGAACAACGGTACAACATTATTACCCCCAAACGCACTGATACCAACATTCGTACGTACGACGATCAGGACCTGAAACTGGTCTTGAATATCTCATTGCTTAAAGATCACGGCTACAAAATCTCCGACATTTCGCGTCTGTCGGTGGAGGAGATGTACCGTGAGGTGATTAAAATCTCGGATCGTCAACTCAATTACCCTGATCAGATTCACGCCCTCACGATCTCGATGATCGATCTGGACGAAGATCGTTTTGAGAAGATTGTCAGCACGAATATTCTGCAATTTGGTTTTGAGAACACGATGATTCACATCATCTATCCGTTCCTGAGCCGCATCGGTACGCTATGGGTTACGGGTTCTATTGGCCCGGCACAGGAGCACTTTATCACGAACCTGATACGCCAGAAAATCATTGTGGCGATTGATGGTCAAGTGAGTAAACAACGCCCCGATGGCAAAAAGTACATGCTATTTCTGCCTGAGGGTGAGCTACACGAGATCAGTTTGTTGTTTGCCAATTACATTATCCGGGCACGCTACAACAAAGTGATTTACTTAGGTCAAAGTTTGCCATTTAACGAGTTGGTGTTTGCTTACAACGTACACAAACCCGACTACATCTTCTCGGCTGTTACGTCGGTGCCGTCGAACAGTGATGTGCAGCCGTTTGTAAACAGGCTAATGAAAACGTTCCCCGAAAGCCATATTTTATTAACTGGCTATCAGGTAGTTGGTCAGGATATTGAAACGGGCACCAACGCCACAATTATCAATCAGATCGACGATTTGATTCGGATTGCGGGATCGTAATGGGATTGCAATCAGTGAAAAAGCTGACGCTCAAGCTTGAGCGTCAGCTTTTTTAATTCACCACATTCGTCGGATCTCCCTCCAGAAACGCCCTGATATTCTGAATCAAAGCCCCCAAAAGCCGCTTGCGGGCTTCGGCAGTTGCCCAGGCAATGTGGGGAGTAATCAGGCAATTGGGAGCAGCGAACAGTGGGTTGGTCACTCCGGACGAATCCACGCCAGGCGGCTCCACGCTCACAACATCCAGCCCCGCACCCGCCAACACTCCTGCTTTCAGAGCATCTGCCAAGTCGGCTTCGTTAATTAACGCACCCCGGCTTGTGTTGAGCAAAAACGCTGAGGGCTTCATCGTTTCCAGCAATTCTTTGTTGACAAAGCCCCGGTTCTCAGGGGTGGCCGGGCAATGCAGCGAGACCACATCGCTCTGAGCGAATACTGTGGGGAGATCCACAAACTGTACCCCCTCCGATTGATCGGGGTGGCGTTTGTTGGCTAGAATGGTCATACCAAACGCCCGGCCAATGTCGGCCACTTTGCGGCCAATGTCGCCGTAGCCAACCAGGCCAAGCGTTTTACCTGCCAGTTCGATCAGCGGCTTTTTCCAGAAACAAAAATCGGACGTCCGGTGCCAGTCACCCTGTCGCACGCTCTCGCTGTGCAGCCCTACGTTCTGCGCCAGTTCGAGCAGGAGCGCGAAGGTGAGTTGGGCAACCGAGTCGGTGCCGTAGCCCCGAACATTTGTCACAACGATGCCTTGATCACGGGCGACTGCGCTGTCGATCACGTCGTGGCCCGTTGCCGCTACGCCAATGTAGCGGAGTTTGGGAAGTTGGGTCAACGTGTCGCGGCTTACTTTCACTTTGTTCACCAGCAAAATCGTGGCGTCTTTAGCCCGCTCAACTATGGCTTCGGGCGGGGTGCGGTCGTGGAGTGTAACGGAGCCAAGGGCGTTGAGCGGTGCCCAGTCGAGGTCGCCGGGGTTGAGCGTGTAGGCGTCGAGAAAAACAATGGTTGGGGTTTCCACAGGGTAAGGGGTTGAATACAACTGAATTCGGGCGGCAAGTTACAGCGTGAGACACAAGCGCGTGTCTTACAGTGCCTCAATCACAAATGATAACGCCCGCCGTTCGGCGTAGGTGAACGGATCGCCGGGGTTTATGAATCCCACATGGCCACCCTGCCGGGGTGTTTCGAGGTAGAAGTTGTGCATTTTTTCGGCCAACCAGATGGGCGCACATTCGGGTGAGAGCAGAGGATCATTTTGGGCATTGAGCAGCAACACCGGCACTTGAATCCCCGACATAAAGTTGATGGCTGAGGCTTGCTGGTAAAAATCCTGTGCATCGCGGTATCCGTTGACCGGGGCCGAGAAGTAGTTATCAAAATCTTCCCAAATCCGCACGGCCTTTAGTCGACTCATGTCGAGCCGTCCCGGAAACTGAGTTGATTTCAGTTGCATTTTCAACAGCAGTTTTTTCATGAACCTATTACGATAAAACCGATTCTGGGGCAGATCGAGGAGCTTGGCCGAGGCCAGCAAATCGACGGGGGCCGAGACTGAAACGGCCCGCCGAATCACGTCGGGGGCTTCTTTTCCGTGAACACCCAGGTATTTGAGGGTAATATTGCCGCCCATGCTGTAGCCAACAAGCACTACCTCTCGATACGCTTTGGTTTTGAGGGCGTGGGTAATCACCTCGCCCAAGTCGCCAATTTCGCCGTGGTTATAGAGCCGAAAGGCGTGGTTCATCTCACCCCCACACGAGCGGCAGTTCCAGGCAAGGGCATCGTAGCCATGCTGAGTAAACAACCGAACGGCTCCCCGAATGTAGTGCCGTTGACTGTCGCCCTCCAGGCCATGAGTCAGCACCACAAGCCGGTCGTTGCCGCCATCGACCCAGTCGATATACACAAAATCACCGTCGGAGAGGGTCAGGCGTTCGCGCTCGTAGGGCACCCCCGGCACCCGACGCGTAATACTTGGGACCACCGTTTGCAGGTGTCCATTGTATTGATAGCGAGGTGGACCGGCGTAGCGTGAGGGAACAAGCGGCATGAATCAAAACGTTGGCTAAGTGATTTTAGGTTTTTGTAGCGACCTTCGTCGCTGTCCGAGTTCTTCCCCATAACCATGCAGTACGCTCAATATGTTTCCGTAGTGTTGGCCAGCACGCTAAAATTCGTTGGAGGCCCAATTACCGGAATAGCTTTTCGGCTCAGTTGGGTCGAAACAGCAGCTTGTACCGTTGTGGGTATGATGCTCAGTGTGTTGGCTGTTTCGTTTGCAGGCGACGTATTGCTCCGCCTGCAACAACGCTTCCGCAAAACAGCCCCGCGCCGGTTCACCCGCCGAACGCGCATGGCCGTGCGGATCTGGCAACGGGCGGGTATGGCCGGTATCGCTTTCCTGACGCCCATTTTGCTGACGCCCATCGGTGGCTCGGCCCTCGCCGTCTCGTTCAACGTGGGGCGGGTGAAGTTGATCGGCTTTATGCTGGTGAGTGCCGTTTTTTGGGCGGTCATTCAAACGTTGCTTGTGTATCAGGTGCCGGGTTTGTTCAGGTGATGATGCCTGAACGTCTTGAGCTTTGTTGCGGTTAACAAACCATGAAGCCCTTTCTTTTTCTTCTTCTCTGTGCGCTTAGTGCCTGTGGCCCCACCACCCCTCAAACGGCCCCAAAACCCGTTTATTTCGACGTAGCGGGGTATGTTAAAGATCAGATTGGCACGCTCGAAAAAGCAAAACCGACCGTGACGAAACAAGCTTTGATTAGCGGCAAAACCAATAATCAGACAACCAGCACAATTGACTGGGCTAAGGAGCTTGAACTCTTTCTACAGGCCGACATCAACAAACCGGCTTTCCGAACCAGTTACGCCGTTGCCCGGCCCGACTCGCTTACGTATGAGTACACGCTCAAACCGAGCGAGGAAAAGCTAACCGTGCGTGCGCTTACGATTCAACTGGATGCCGATACGCAAAAACCCGTCCGCATTGAAGCCCTGTTGAAAACCGAAAACCCCTTGTACACCTCGGAGCGGCACCTTTGGCTCGAAAGCGGTGCCGACCGCCGAACGGGTTGGGGCATTCGTAAATACCGAGTTGAAGGGTTTCAGCAACTGACTTATTTTGACCGGAACACATTCCGGGTCGAAGCGCGGGTGAATTAAACCGGCACCATCACCTCGCCCCGGCTCAGGAGTCGCGCCGTACGAATTACGCCCGATTTACCAATCTGCACCACGCCATTTGGGGTGAATAACTCCAGCCGTACAGTAAACTCGCCCGTGGGGTGCTCCACGGAATAGCCCTGCTCCGGGTTAGCGGGTATCACGGCCATACCCTCGGCCACGGAGCCGGGCAACAGGCAGGCTGTGGCCGTGGAAACGGCTCCTAACACACCGATGGCTTCGTGAACGGTATGCGGAATAAACGTGCGGGTCGAGACCATTCCCTTATGCTGCGGGGGTGCAATCAGGCACAGTTTTGGAACGGTTTTTTCGCGTACATCGCCCAGACCCATGAGCGGCCCAGCGGCTAACCGGATGCGTTCGAGACGTTCCCGCAGGGTTGCGTTTGCTTCCAGTTCAGCGGCCGATTCATAGCCCGTCAGGCCAAAGTCAGCCGCTCGGAGCACCACTTCGGGCATGCCGTTGTCGATGCAGGTTACGGATACTTCCTCAATTACATCGAGTACATTCCCGGTGGGCAATAACGCCCCGCAACTCGACCCGGCAATGTCGAGGTAGTTGCACAGGATGGGAGCAGCCGTGCCCGGAACACCGTCTACTTTGGCCCTACCCGCGTATTCGACCTGTCCATTAGGCGTTTGTACCGTCACCTCGCAAATCCCGCCCGTGTTCACCATGTTGATTCGGGCGGTAGTGGTTGGCTCCGTGGCCCAGAATAGCCCTGATTCAATAGCGAACGGCAGTACCCCGGCCAGGATATTCCCGCAATTCTGCCCGGTCGATATGCGCCCCTGCCCCACGACAACCTGCAAAAACAGGTAATCCAGATCGGCATCCGGGCGTTCGGAGCGGCTCACCACGGCCACTTTGCTGGTGAGCGACGTGGCCCCGCCCAGTCCGTCGATTTGACGCGGGTCGCCGGGGCCGACGCCCTCCATCGCTCCCAGAATGAGCCGGTCACGCTCGGTTGCATCAATAGGCAGGTCGGTGGCCCTAAAAAACAGCCCCTTTGAGGAACCACCCCGAAATTGCATGAACGGGATTGCTATCATATCAGATTCTTCAAACTTGTCAGTGTAGCGCGACTCATAACTGCCTCCACGCTTCGAGCTTCGAGCATCTCTACCACAGCTTCGAGTTCGTGGCTTCGGCGCAGGGCGTGGGTCTTGCTCCCCTCCAGAAATCGGTCGATCAGGTCACGGCCAACGTCAGGGTCGTTTCCTCCGATCACAGAGCCGATTTGCTCCCGGATGTACGGTTCTAACCCAAACGACTGCCCGGCAGCAACGGCCTCACCAATCACGGCAGCTATGCCCTTGTACACGATGGAACGCAGCAACTTGCGCGTGGCTGCCTCGCCCATTTCATCGCTCAACACGGTTATATCCAGACCCAGCGGAAATAGTTTTTCGGCAAACCGATTCGCCCCCGGACCCGACACCAAAAACGGCGTCTGAATGCCTTTGGGAGGCACCGGAGCCATAATGGCCACATCGACAGCGAGCGCGCCCGGTGGCTCTATAATGGCTCCGACAGCTCGTTTGGTATCGGGCGACGCGGTGTTCATCTCGGCGTAGAACTGCCCCGGTTGCAACACCGACGCGACTTCTAAGGCTACGGCTTCGGCCACCGCAGAGAGGTTTACACTCAGGATAATGTCGGCTCCCAGCACGGCTTCGGCATTGCTATTTTTCAGGACAACAGCCTCATGGAGCGCACGCTTCGGGGCCGGATCATAGCCAGTTACCGTGATGCCCAGTTGCGCCAGGTCGTTGGCGAAATGGCTACCAGCCTCGCCGAGGCCAAGAATTGCGATGTGCATAGTTTCGGAATGATCACCACCCATAAATCTCAATCGACGTTTTTCCCTGTCGTAACTGTTCACGGACCCACTCCTCGCGGGCTTCGCGGGCGGTGGCCTTCTCGATGACCTCTTCGATGCGGTCTTTAGGAATGATAACCACCCCGTCGCGGTCGCCCACCACGATGTCGCCGGGATGAACGACCACCTCGCCAATTACAATCGGCTCATTCAACGTGCCCCCCTCCAGACTCGACGTGCCACGAATACACAACCCCCGGCTGAACACGGGAAAGCCCATTGCTTCGATGTCGTCGGCGTCGCGGACGCAGGCGTCAATCACAAGGCCATTGATGCCGCGCGTTTTAGCTCCCAGGCTCATCAGGTCGCCCCAATAACCGGCCTCGTAATAGCCCGAACACGAAACCACCAGCACGTCGCCCGGTTGGGCCTGTGCGTAGGCGTGGTGGATAATCTTGTTGTCGCCGGGGATGGTCTGCACGGTGTAGGCACGCCCGCACACCTTCATGCCGGGCGCAATGGGCTTGATGGCCGACGGTAGGTTGCCGGTTTTGCCGAGTGCTTCGTGAAGCGTAGCGGCAGAGAATTTTGTAAGTTCCTGATACATTTTTTGAGACACAGAGGATCACCAAGACGCACGGAGGTACACAGAGAATATTATCTTAATCTCTGTGTACCTCCGTGCGTCTTGGTGATCCTCTGTGTCATAAACTTTTCTAAAAAATACTTCCCGTCACACGTGGCACCTGACGTTGGTAGGCCTCCGCGAATTGAATCTGCTTTTGGCCCGAAATGCGCCGGGCATGATTGGCCCGCCGGGAAGCCAGTTCGGCGTAGTAATCGCGGAGGTAAGTTTGTGCGCCCATGCAGGCCATGGCGGCCCGTTTTTGGTCCATCACCGACGTAATATCGATAAACGTGTCGGGCACGAACCCGCAGAGTTCGGGCTGATGCGGCTCAAACGAGTACCAAACAGGCGGGTCGATGTTTTTGAACGCACTCGGCACGCCCGCCCCCGAACTGAGTAGCCGCGCCCGCTGCACGGCCTGAAACGCCAGCGGATGGTCGGGGTTAAACGGGTCGCGTTCGGAGTGGGTCAGGATCACGGTTGGCTCAAAATCGCCAATCAGATTGGTGAGTTGCTCCACGCGGGCATCGGTCAGGAGCATGGGGTAATCGCCCCAGTCGAGAAACTGAATGGGCGTATCTAAGGCATCGGCAGCCCGTTGCGCCTGCTCGTGACGAATTACTTTCACGCTCTCGACCGAGCGTTTGGGGTCTTCTTTCCAAAGCTCGCCCGATTCGCCCCGCTCCCCATACGAGAGCGCGACAACGAGGGTTTCGGCCCCTTCCTCGCGGGCTTTGGCAATGGTGCCAGCCGCCCGCCAGACAAAATCGCCCGAATGGGCACCGATTACTAACAGTTTCATGGTTGATTGGTTGACTGGTTGACTGATTGACTGGTTGTAAGTAGAAAATCCAATTAACCAGTCAACCAATCAACTAATTACGGCATTGGGGTTCCTTTGGTATGAAATGTTGGTACGGTTGCCAGGCCCCATGCCTGCCCTTTTTTGCGTTCCTCGAGCGTCCAGAACACGGTGGGATAATCGGGGTCGGTGATGAGCCGGGCGGTGGTGTTGGCAATCTCGACGCGGTTGCCGCCGGGTTCGTACACGTACAGAAAAAACGTTTGCTGAATCGTGTGTTTGTGCGGCCCTGTTTCGATGAAAATGCCGTTTTCGAGGCAAATATCGGCGGCAATCAGGACCTCTTCGCGGCTGTTCACGGCGTAGGTGACGTGGTGAAACCGGCCTCGCATCCCCAGATGGTCTTCGGTCACGGCCAACTCATACGACTTGGAATTGACCATAAACCAGACCGCTTTCGGGTTCAGATCGTCCAGGTTATCAACAATAGTTTCGGTCAGGATACCGCCAAGGTTTTCGAGCTGGAAATCGCGGAAGGCCCGTACATCGGCGGCAAACAGGTTCAGGTGGTCGATACGCCGGACGTTTATGCCCCGCGCCGGAAACCGGCTTGCCGTGTTTTTCAGGGCCGATTGGTCGTGGGGGCCACATTGGTACTTTTCGGTCTCGAAATACAGCTCCGTCAGGTGACCATCGGGCGAGCGAAACTCATAAGCCGGGCCGTGGCCCAAATCACCCTCGTTCCAGCCGATACCCAGGCCAGAGGCCTCAACGGCTTTCACCCGCCGTTGCAGAGCCTGCGGGCTGCGCATGCGCCAGGCAAAATGCCGCATTCCGGCCTGATGGTGGGCCGTTAGTTTGAGCGTATGATGCTCGTAGTCGTCGTAGGCCCGCAGATAAACCGAGTCGCCCTGCGTGGCCGTGACCGACATGCCCATAATCTGCGTGAAGAAATGCAGGCTCTGGTCGGGCTTAGGTGTAAGCATCTCCACGTGGCCGAGATGGGCGATGTCCCAAACTTCGTTGCAAATAGGTTCGTCTATCATTCGCCCTTTACGTTTATAAGTACGGTGATAACGCCAGCCGCCAGGGCGGGTACGGCAAAGGCAATGAAGGCAGCCGGCATAGACCAGCCCGCACTAATGAGCAACCCACCAACCATTGGGCCAACAACGGCCCCAATGCGCCCGGCTCCCACAGCCCAGCCCACACCCGTTGCCCGGATGCGGGTGGGATAAAGTTTAGCCGCCAGCGAGTACATCCCCACAAAACCGCCCTGCACGCCAAAGCCAATCAGGCCAAACAGCACCAGAACGAGAGAGGACCCGGTCACAAACCCAAAGCCGACCATCAGCAGGGCCGTTGCCACCAGAAACCCGCAGATAACCCGTTGCAGGCCCAGCCGTGCTGATAAATAACCCTGCGTAATAATGCCGAAGAAAGCCCCCAGATTGAACACCGTTCCGGCATAAATCGCCAGATTCAGGGGCAGGCCAGCGTTGGCTGCCAGTTTCGGAATCCACATCGTCAGGAAGTAGAGCGTAGCAAAGGACAGAAACAGCACCGTCCAGAGTAACAGAGTTGTGGCTACAGGAACTGCGACAAGAAGCCCCCCTACCCCCCCAAGGGGGGGAGTTGCTTTCGCGCGCTTTTCGGCCAAAAGCCGTTCTGGTGATGCGGCAGCAACTCCACCCCTTGGGGGGTTAGGGGGGCTTTCGCCCAGGAAAAAATAAATTACCGGCAGTGTGACCAACGTTGCTACTCCTGCCGTAGCGAACATGGCCTGCCAGCCGTATTCGGGAATAACGCGGGCGGCCACCATCCCCGACAAAACGGCCCCGACGGGGTAGCCCGACATGACGAAACTGACCCAAAAATCTTTCGTCCGGGCAGGCGCGTACTCAGCCGCGAGGGTGGCCGTGGTGGCCAGCATACTGCCGATGCCCAGCCCGCTTACAAACCGCGCCAGCACCAGTTCGGGCACCGACGAGGCATAAACCGTGGCCAGCACACACCCGCCCATCAGTCCTGCCGAGATCAAAATCATGCGTCGGCGGCCAATCCGGTCGGCTTGTGCGGCCAAAAACATCGCGCCCACGGCCATGCCCAGCAACCCCACGCTGAACACCAGGCCAAGAGCGGTGGGCGGTATCTTCCAGTCTTTGGCGATGGCCGGGGCGGTGTACGAAATCACCATCACGTCCATGCCGTCGAGCATGTTCATCAGGAAACAAACCAGGATGGTCGAAAGGCGCAGGCCGGTCAGGCGGTCCGATTCGGTTACGGGGGCAGTTACGGTAAGCACGTTGGTTGGAGTGTTAACGGTTGGGGTTTTTCAGAACAAAGCCGATCCACGCGAAAACCTCATCCAGATTGTAGTCGCCACTGTGCCCCCGGTTCCAGGGCAAGGCAAAATCGACGGTGTAGCCCTTGTTAACCAACTTAGTGTATAGGTTCAGGGGAATTTGAAAGCCTGTATCGCGGTCGTTGGCTCCGTGCCGGATATACCAATTACGGGCAATTATCGCTTTCGGATCGCCGATAAAAGGCATCGGATTCATCAGCAACACGCGGTCCTGCAAGGCCTTGTCGACCGTAGCTGCTGTATTTTGGGTGCCTTTGCTTATGCTGTAGTCAGTGTAATTGGCGGGTTTGCCGGTGGCATCGCCAAAAACCTGGTTTTCGGGGGTGGCCATTGGCTCCAGAACCCCCATTTTATCAAAAGCCGGGGGCGATTTCAGCGGGGTTTTCCCAACGACATACGCCAGATACGTGTCGAGGTCAAGGTCTACAACAAACTCGCCCGGCCCACCCCGGAAACCCGGATTCAGCTTCACCCCTATGTTGGCCGGTATATCGAACCCCGCATCCCGCGCCCGCTGCGCGGATTGCATCAGGAACGTTTTCAGATAATCGCGGTAGTTATCAGCCGTTAGCGGTGTTCTATCGGGCTTTTTCAGTTCCAAACTTGCCTGATACGCCGGAAACAAGGCAGCTAATTCGCCGGAAACAGCGGCCTGTTCGGCTGATAGTTTGCGAACCCCGCTATTGGTGCCACTGTACAGCCACTCGTAGGCCATATCCGAATGTTCGAGGTCGATAATGGGGCAAAAAGCAACCGTGGCAAACACGTCGTCGCGGGTGTTGGCGGCTCCTGCTGCTTTCAGGTACGGATCGTAGGCCGGGTGATTACCTGTTGCCCCCAGCAACGACGACATGGCCCCGCCCGCACTTGTGCCATCAGTGATGATTCGTTCGGCGTCGCCCTGCATGATCTTGTCGTTGTAGCGGAGGTAGCGCACGGCGGCTTTGAGGTCTACAATGGCGGCAGGGGCCTTACCCGTAAAGGCCGTGGCTCCGTCCGGTTTGGTCACTTTGGCGTTCCAGCCCCGCGCGCCGGGAATCACCAACACATAGCCCTCGCGCAAGGCCCGCCCCGACGCATCGGTAGCAGACGGCCCCTGTGCTTTCGAAGCAAAATAGCCGCCCACGTAGGTTCTCAGAAAAATGGGAGCTTTGCTGGTGCTGGCATAGGCCGACTCCGGGATGTAAACGTTTAAGTACTGGTAGGCCGAGTCGGTGATGTTGGTCACGTAATAGACCATCTCGTAAGCTCGATACTTCACCGTTTTTCCGTCCAGAAACGTTAGAGTGGCTTCGATACTCTTGCGGTTTGGGTCGAACCGGAGTGGATCGGCGACTTGGTGAGCAGATTGTACCGTAGGCGGATACGTATCAAACGTTCGGCTCAAGACGGGCACCGAGCCAATAAGTAAAAGAAGCAGCGTCAGGAGGCCATGTGATGACTTCATTGCACATGAGGGTTTATTTCAGGAGCAAAATTCTTTTTTAAAATCCGATCAGAACAGAAACATTTTTATTTTTGACAGATACAGATCGAACAATTCAGAGACCATCAGGCTAACCAGCCGTTATCTGGTTTATGCAACAGCGAATCACGCAATACGACGGGCTTTATGGCGAAGCCCAATCCGACGCGGCTCGCCCCGGCGAGTATCTGTTTTCGGAACGGATCGAAACCCGCAGTCGGCTGTTCGACTGGGTGATTCAGCCGCATACGCATGCGCGGTTGTATCAGGTATTTTTTGTGCAATCGGGGCAGGTCACGTTTCGGGAGGCCACCCGGCAGCGAGAACTGGTCAGTCCCTGCATTTTGCTCATTCCGCCCACAGCCCTGCACGGACTGGTCTACAGCCCCGACGTAACCGGGCGTATTTTGACCCTATCCGACACGTTGCTCGAAAATCTGTTCCCGGCAACCTCGGTCCTTGCCCCCATGCTCCACTCGGTGCAGTGCCTGACGGTGTTCAGCGCCCCATACCCCCCCAATACCGTGAGCGAACTGATCGGGCGAATCGACGAGGAATTGTTTGATAACCAACCCGAAAAGCAGGTTATGCTTCAGGCGTATTTGCAACAATTGTTTCTGGTGTTCTACCGGCTTTGGCAACAGAACGAAACCGGGCAGGTAGCTACCAATAGTCAGGCAGTGCGGTATTTTCGGCAGTTTCAGCAGCGCGTGCGGCAGGCCGGAGCCAACCGTAGTATTGCCCAACTTGCCGACGAGTTGGCTATTACGCCCGTACACCTAAACCGAATTTGCCAGATCGTGGCGGGCAAGTCGGCGAGCCAGTTGGTGCAGGAGCAGGTGCTGAATGAGGCTCGTAAGTACCTGACCTACACGAGTTATTCGGTCTCAGAAATTGCGTATCTGCTCCATTTCGAGTACCCTAATTATTTCGCCCGATTCTTCAGGAAACACACGGGACAGTCGCCGACGGAATTTCGGGAGCGTACGTTATCAGCCACATCGTAACCCAATTTGCCTCTCCCGAAACCCGCTCGAACACCCAGGCCACCGCTGCTATGGCAGCCAACATGGCCCCAGCCAACCGGATAACTCGGTAGGCAGGCGTCCGACTTAAGAGAATAAGCCCCGGAAAAACCAGGGTGATAATGAAAAGCTGCATTAATTCGATGCCGACGTTGAACCCCAGAATACTCAGAGCCATCGGTCCGGCATCAAGCTGTAGATTGGTCAGCGTGTTGGCGAAAGCCAGCCCATGCACTAGTCCAAAACCAGCCGCTATCCAGCCTTCCCGGCCAACTGCACCCTGCCCTGCAAACAGGGGGCGCACCGCGTGAAGGGCCGACACCAGAATCGACACGGCAATGAGAATTTCGACGGGTTGGCCCGGTAGTCGAACCCAGTTGAGCGCACCCGCCAGCAACGTGAGCGAATGCCCCAGCGTGAAGGCCGTGACGATGCGCAACAGGCGGATCAGACTGTAGCGAATGCCTCCGAACGGCCCCCAGCGTTGTTTTTGATTAACCCGTAAAGGAGCTGGCAATAGTAAAACAAGCAAAAAAAGCAAGTGATCAGTGCCTTCGGCGATATGTCGCATACCGAAGTTCACCATCGTCCGAAACCCCGTCCAGACACTACCCGTTTTCAGATCAATAATCAGGGGACGAATCGTGTTCGATGGAATATCCAGGGCAATAATACCTACGTTAGCCGGTACGGCTTCCGGCAGCACGCCCCCCGCCCAGTCCTGCTTCACCGACACCAATACGCTGTGCGTAACGACCTGATGCACAACGGCATCGTAGCGAAATGTAAACCGGCGCACATCGGCCCCTGTTGGCGGTACCAGCCGAACCTCAGCCACCAGTTCGCGGTATACCCCGTTAAGGGCGTTTTGGGTTTCCTGCACCGACAAGGCAGCAACAACCACGTGCCAGGGCCGCCCGTCGCTACGCTCGGCCCGAATATGTTGCTGTAGATAGGCCCGAAGTTGCGGCCCCAGCCGGTTTATCAGGCCCGCTGAGGAGTCGTTAACGGCATGCCCGAAAGCCGATTGCAACTCTCCCAGCGGAATCTGAACGTCGGCCTCGATACGGTCAGCATGAACCCGCAGCAACACCACCGAATTGGGCATAGGGTGCGCCGAAAGACGATTAACGGCCAACGTAAACGAAATGATGAGCAGCGTGGCCAGCAAACGGGTTGCCCACCTGATCCGTAGTAGCCGCTTTTTAGCCGTACCAGAATCAATTGCCGCCATAATCGCTCGTGCGGTCACGCCAGACCGAGTGTGGGTGGGGCGTGTTGCGAACAACAATGCCCCCCTGATACGAAAACTCAATCCAGACACTTGGCCCGTCGATACGGGCATAGTCGTTCTGGGCGGTTATGCCTGCGTTGCCCGAATAAGCAATATAGGTATTGTCTAGCTCGGCAGTGTATTTGGCCAGTACGGTAGCGGCTGTTTCGGCATCTAAATCGTTGACATACAATTTAATTGCGTCAAGAACCAGTGCTTTTTTTGCGGCTGTCAGGTCGCCGACTTTTATACCTACCCTTGTGGCCGGAAACTGGCCATCTTTGCCTGGCCCAAGCAACACGTCATTAAACGACGACGTTGTTTTAGCCGTTGCCTGTTCGGCACTACTGAGGGCTGTGAGCATGGCCGCAAAAGCGAGTCGTTCCTGCTCCATAGGCTGGTAGGTACGGCTATTGGCGGTAACCGCCGTGGCGGGTTCCACCGCCCGGAACGAGGGCGTTACACCCGTTATTTTACCACCATTGTACGTGTTGGCAACGGTGTAGTGGTGCCCGCCAAATTGAATTTCCCAAAGGCCCGTTGTGCTGGGCGTACCAATAAAAGCCAGATGGTAGTTGCCCCGGCTGTAGGTTGAGCCTCCTCCATTTGCGCCGAGGTAGTCGTCGGCAACCAGATTACCTTCCAGTTCGTCGAGGCCCTCATTGGTCGTACCTTGTGCCAGCACCGCCCCCATCAGGCCATAAAAAGCCGTAAGTTGTGCAGCACTGAGCGCACTGAGCTTGATCCCTATGCGACCGTTATAGAGGCCATCGGGCAGATTCGACCATTTGGTCGCGTCGGTTTTGGAATAGGCTACCTGGAGCGTTGCTACCTGCGTGCTGGTCAGTGTGGCTTTGAAGGCTTCGGCCAGGCAAACTACTTTCGCCAGGCCCGTTACGCCCGTACAACTGCTGGCCACACCCGTGGTAGTGGTAGTAGAGCCACCTGTGGTAGCGGTCGTAGATGGGGTAGGTGTTACCGGCGTATCGGTGCTTTTGTTACACCCCAAAACCAGTAAAAACAATACGAGTAGGCAACTTCCGGCTATGGCAATCGATTTCATGAGGCAAGTTGATTCGGAGTGTTTGTGGAATCTCCTGATCTACTTGTCTATAACGCCGTGGGGTGTCTGACCGTTGCGGTCGTTTCGGATACAATCCGAACCAATCGGGAACGTTTCAGAACATTTGCGAAGAAGGCCTTAATAGTCGCCCCCGGCACCGCCCCCGCCGAAGCTGCCGCCCCCGAAGCCGCCGAAGTCGGAGCCACCGCCCCCTCCCCCACCACCCCAACTGCCCGACGAGCTTCCCCAGCCGGTGTAGGTCGTATACGGAATAAACCAGCCACCTCCGCCACCACCCCGGTAGCGGTTACCCCCGCCCCCGCGCCGACTTAGCCAGATGAAGATAACTACGATAATCAGGATCATCAGGATGACCCCGAAACCACCACCATCGTCGCTCTCGCTGACGGGTTCGGCTTTGTATTCGCCCTGAGCGCGCTGGATAATCTCGGTGGTGGCCGCGTCGAGTCCCGCATAGTAGCGTTGTTCGCGGAAAGCGGGGCGCAATACGTTGGTAATGATCCGATTAGATACGGCGTCGGTGATGGCCCCTTCCAGGCCGTAGCCGGTGGCAATGTAAATTTTTCGGTCTGTAGTGGCCCAGGCAAGCACCAGGCCGTTGTTTTTACCTTTTTGGCCCACGCCCCATTTGCGGCCTATCTGAAACGCAAAATCGCCGATAGGATACGGTTGGGTCGTTTTAACAATAACTACCGTGATTTGGGTGGATGTAGAATCGGTGTAGCGACGCAATTTCTCTTCCAGAGCAGCCCGTTCACCCGGTTGCAAGATGCCCACGTAATCGTTCACCAATCGGGGCGGGTTGGGGCGGTCGGGAATTACGTTGTTCGGATTGTCTGATTGCGCCCGCACGTTCATGGCGATGCCGAGCAAAAGGAGCAGCAACCACAGGCCAAAGCGGCTCAGAACGGTACGGTAGGGCATGATGGTTGCGTTCACGAATTGGTGGTCAACTATACGAAATATCGTCGGAGAGTTCATTGGTGTCGTCTGACAGGCGAGGGAAGTAGGTTTTTAACTGCTCGCCCGCCCGAGCTATGCCACGGGCTAACCCTTCGGCATACTGTCCCTGGGCGAAATGGTGCCGGATCTCTTCCTTAATACCATTCCAGAAATCGTTTGGTACGCGTTGGTCGATGCCTTTATCGCCGACAACGGCAAATTTTCGGTCATCGAGGGCCACATAGAATAAAACGCCGTTTTGCTCCCGCGTTTT
Organism: Cytophagales bacterium; assembly: GCA_004292855.1. Classification (GTDB taxonomy): domain Bacteria; phylum Bacteroidota; class Bacteroidia; order Cytophagales; family Spirosomataceae; genus Rudanella. The sequence goes on along the minus strand of RDXN01000082.1, from coordinate 2,974 downwards.
GTGCATACCCAAGTGCTCGAAAACCGCAATAGCCCGGGTCACCGGATCACCGTCAGGGCAAGGCCCTTCCATATGCACCCGGATCTCGCCCGATGTGGCCATCTCGGCCCGCTTGATGGCGTCAATTATTTGTTGTTGCTGTTCGGCAGGGAGGGGTTGCATAGGAGCAATAGGTATGTGGTTTCATTAGTTACGCTGTTTCATTGCTGCACGTTTCTATAGTGTCAATAATTCTTCGTAAGCTAAAACGTTAGCCATGAAACTATAGAGACGCGCAGCAATGAAACGGCGTAGCCATTGAAACGCAACGCATTGAAACTACTATTTAAAATCGACCGTCGGGGCCGACTGGGCGGCCTGACTAGCCTCGAAGAAGCCCTTTACACTGAAGCCAAAAATACCGGCGAAAATGTTAGCCGGAAACGTCCGAACCGAAACATTATACTCCTTCACGGCAGAGTTGAAATCGTTTCGGGAAACGGCAATGCGGCTTTCAGTACCCTCCAGTTGGGATTGTAGGTCCGAGAAATTCTGCGTCGCCCGAAGTTGTGGGTAGCTTTCGGCCACGGCCAACAACCGCGAGAGTGAGCCGGATAGTTGGTCCTGCGCAGCCTGAAATTTCTGGATATTTTCGGGTGTGAGCTGATCGGCATTCAGATTGATACCAGTGGCGTTGGCTCGGGCCTGAATTACAGCTTGCAGCGTACTCTTCTCAAAATTAGCAGCTCCCTGAACAGTACGAACGAGGTTTGGAATCAGGTCGGCCCGGCGTTGGTACTGGGTTTGGACCTGCGCCCATTTTTCCTGCACATTGGCATCTTTTCCTACAAGGCCGTTGTAGGAGCTACAGCCATACATGCCCAGCAGGGCGAGCACAACGATTACGATGATTGCGGTTCTTGACATTGTCTTATGTTTTGTAAACGGGGTGATCGGTAATACGGACCAAAGCTAGAAAATTTCCGATCAGTTCTAGTACGACTATTTTTTGAGCAATATGTTTAGGCCCACGGACGGTAAAAAAAACGTATTATTGGCTCCACTTTTTCTTTTCAGGCGTACTTCTCTCCTAGTAAAGATGCTTACCCGTTGGTGTGTTCTGATTCTGGTGTTTGTATCTGGCTTAAGTTATGGGCAGCTTGCTCCAACCTATTTTGGCCGGTTGTCGCAGGAAGCACAGTTTACGTTCGCCGATAACTACCTGACTAAGCATTGGTGGGATTTTTACGATTCGACCAAAACCACCGCCCACTCTGACTACACGCTTATGCGGACCGAGGCCGGGCACCCGAATGTCGTTTGTTTGCTCCGGCTATTTTGGTTTCGTAATCAGGTAGACCCTCAATTGTTTAACCCCAAAACGGCAAAAGCCGCTTTAGTGAGTAACCGCGCCATCCTCGAATACGCTCAACAACACGACTTAACGACCGAAGAAGGCATCTGCTGGCTGTCATGGTGTATGGCCGTATTGACCCATAAAAGCGATATGGACGACCGCACCCGGCGGTTATTAGTATATGACGGGGCAATTCGGGGGCTAACTATTCTGGAGAAACTCCCCCTGTCGGTACTCAATCAATGCCAGGGGGCTACGTACGATCTCGACTACCACCTCCAATTCATGAGCACCTACTTTTTTCGAATTGAAGAGTACGAACTGGCCCGGCGTGTGGCCATGCTGGGTAATCGGGCTGCTCACCCTGTTTACAGCACGAAAGAAGGTCACAACTTTGGCTATACATTTCATAAGTGGAATTTCCAGAACGAAATAGGCTCGTGCTTTTTGCGCCTTGGCCAGTACAAAGAAGCCCTTGCTTGGTATCAGAAAGCGTATGCCTTTGCCCGGACACACCACACCCTTGTTCGGGAAGCCATTAGTTACGGCAATATTGGTGTGGTATTAATTCGTGAAGGTAACCCCCGTGCTGCCATACCTTATCTGGAGCGGGCCGTTGCGGTAGCCCGGCAAGACAGCGATGTAGAGTCGGAGTTTAATGCGATAACCCCACTGGCCGAAGCTTATATTGCCCTTAAAAACTACGACCGGGCCTATCCAGCCATCAATCGAGGCTTAGTCTTATACGATTCGTTGAAGCACGATCAGTTTATGGGGCCAACCGACAGCACCGGGGCAATTCCGCTTTATGTGGGGCTTGGGGAGGTATATGGGCATTGGGGCGACTTGAAAAAAGCGTTGTTTTACACCCAGTTGGCTAACCGACTGGAAGCCAACCGGCGGCAATCCGACGACTCGCGCCGGTTCCGGCTAAAACGCGAACGTCTCGAAGCCGAAGCCTACACGGCTAAAGTCGATCAGGTCGAAGCAGACCGCAAACGGGCAGTCCGGCTCCGAAACTGGGGCATAATCGGGCTGGGGGTATCCTTGCTCGTTTCGTTGGGGTATTTGCTCAATCACCGCCGTCGTCGGCGCGAGGCCGAAAATCAGTTGGCTCTGCTGGCCCAACAAGCCCGCGACCGCACGCAACAACTCGCCCAACTCCAACAAGCCCCCGAAGTGGTAGCAGCCAGTACCCCCGACGATCCGCTACCCTACATTGCTGAACTAATGGATTCGGCTATTCTGACGGAAAGCGACTGGGAGCGTTTTCGCCAGTTATTCGAGCGAGTGTATCCTAATTATTTGCTCCGGCTCCGGCGAAAATACCCCGCCCTCACCCCCGCCGAAACGCGCATTATTTGCCTTAGCCGATTGTCGCTTTCAACCCGTGAAATGGCCGATATGTTGGGAGTTTCTGCCGATACAGTGGTTAAAACCCGGTATCGCATCCGCAAAAAAGCCAACCTGCCCGAGGGGGCAGAATTAGGCGAAGCGTTTGCTGACTTATAAGTGGTCGTTAACGCTCAACGACTTATCAACTGATGTTACGCCAAGGTCATTTCTGGATGTTGACTGAGTTGATTTTTGAGGACGGTCAGTTCGGCAAAAGCCGCTTGCATGGCTTTCAGGTACAAC
>RDXN01000043.1 GCA_004292855.1 Cytophagales bacterium | reverse complement strand
TGTTGAATTTTTTGTTCACACAAAATGCTGTAACTAATTGATAGATAGCGTTTTGCGAAAACAGACAAAATTATATTTGGTTCAATTTGCCATCTTCTTTCCAGACGATTTGGCAAAGCACAAATATATTCATTTTGTATTAGGGCTTTAGAATTACATCCGAATTTGTTCAGCAAAAGGACTTGGTACTTAAGAGGCTATAATCTGTCATTACTTCTTTTAAACGATCATACCGCTTTTGTGAAGATAGGTTAGCTCCCAAGTATCAAGAGTACAGCTCAGGTAGCATTAACACGAACTATGGGGTTATAAAGCATATTGAAGTTATTTAAATGCTGACGCGTGTTCCCTTCGACTCCGCGGGAACACGCGTCAGCAATACTGGTCAAAAAATCTCATAGCTCCCGTTAGAGTTATTAAGTTACTGAGATCTAGCCTGTGCGGTTATTCGTATTATATTACCAAATAAGGAGAATACAGTACGAATAATTGATCATCGTTTTACATCTAAGATATAGTACAGGTGAATTGGAAGACGTCAGATCGATTATTAGTAGAGATTCGATCTGATATTCGTAGAAGTTGCTGATGTACAGAATATATCTTGAATTTTGCCCAAAGAGTAATTTTGTAGTAATTAGCTCCTCGCCTATCGAAATCCCATGGTTCTGTAATATAAGCTTAACCGTCTAGCATATAAATTGGCATAATTTAACTAAAGTACTCATATGCTTTGGATAAACATGCCAATAATACAACAGCAACTCCTGAATTTCTGGTATGGTAACTTGTTTCTCTGACAAACACTCTAAGAAACACGTATATAGAGCAAAGATAAAACTAGAAAACTATATATTAGCAAATAATCAATAATTAGCAATCTATCAAAAAGCGGTATTTATTTAGTATGACAATTAGTATTTACTAATAATATTAGTTTATTGATTAGTAAATACTAATTTCTACTATCGAATATGCTAAAAAACATATATTATGTAGTCTTTGCTAATGACGCCATCAGCGATTTGCTAAACTAGGCGCATTCTATTCGCTTTTAAAAAGCTGTATCTTTGGCTCGTAATCATTTCTTTTGAAGATCAATGGAGAAAATTAGAGTTGCAATCAATGGTTTTGGTCGGATTGGCCGTTTGTCGTTCCGCCGAATGATGGAGAAAGACAATATCGAGATCGTTGCCATCAACGACCTTACCGATAACGCTACATTGGCCCATTTGCTGAAGTACGATTCTGTTCACGGTCGTTTCGGTGAAGAAATTCTTTCCGATTCAGAAAGTCTTACGGTCAACGGGCATAAGATCCACGCCTTTGCAGAACGGGATCCCAAAAACTTACCCTGGCGTGATCTAGCTATCGACGTTGTTCTGGAATCCACTGGACGATTTGTTGATGAAGCTGGTGCTGGCATGCACCTGCAAGCTGGCTGCAAGAAAGTAGTAATTTCTGCGCCTGCTAAAGGAAATATTCCCACGGTAGTTATCGGTGTTAATGAGGATACCCTAACCGGTTCAGAAACTATTGTCTCCAATGCATCCTGCACAACGAACTGTCTTGCTCCTATGGCAAAAGTTCTGGATGACGTTTTCGGGATTGAAAAAGGCTACATGACAACCATTCACGCCTATACAGCCGATCAAAATTTACAGGATGCTCCCCACTCCGATCTACGCCGGGCACGTGCGGCCGCTCTGTCAATTGTTCCGACGTCTACAGGAGCCGCTAAGGCTGTTGGTTTAGTATTACCTCAATTGAAAGGCAAACTCGATGGCAATGCCATGCGGGTCCCAACACCAGATGGTTCAATTACGGACTTGACTGTCGTTTTGAAGAAAGCGGCAACGGTAGAGGAAATCAATAATGCCATCAAGGCTGCTGCTGACGGACCACTCAAAGGCGTATTGGAATATTGTACCGATGAAATCGTATCTATTGATATCATCGGTAATCCACACTCGTGTATTTTCGATTCAAAATTGACATCTGCCAACGGTAATTTGGTAAAAGTTGTTGGTTGGTACGACAATGAGTATGGGTATTCGAGCCGCATAGCAGACCTGATCGGTATGCTGATGGCTTAATTATTTTTTACGAATAGCTATAAGGGCAACACTCAATGAGTGTTGCCCTTTGTGTTTTTACACTGTAGGTAGTTGATTGAGTAGCCCTTATCGTAAAACATAGCCTCGTATTTGGTTTTTATGCCAAAATGAAGCGAGTTCAATTCAGACTGATATAAATCATACGTATGGATCAGGTCAGAAAACCCAAATCTTGGCAACGTTTCCAGACTATACTCAAAGAATGATCGATTATCAGTCTTGAGATGGAGTATTCCATTTAGTGCCAACATGTCGGAATACATGGCTAAAAAACGAGGGTGCGTGAGCCGATGCTTTTCCTGTTTGTCGCGCAATTGAGGGTCTGGAAATGTAATCCAGATTTCGCTTACTTCATCGCTAGTAAAGAATTCATGCAGGTACTGTATGTCCGTACGCAAGAACCGAACATTGGATAAACCTTCAGATAAGGCCTGTTGCGATCCGCGAGCAATTCGGTCGCCTTTCACATCAATACCAATAAAGTTCGTGTTGGGATATTGTCGGGCTAATCCAAGAGTATACTCTCCTTTGCCACAACCTAGTTCAAGAACAATCGGGTTCTTGTTTTTGAAGTGCTCTGAGTGCCAATTCCCTTTGCTGATCTGATAGGTGGGTTTGCCATTCTCGATTACATTCGGGGCAATTGAATTTTGTACAAAACGATGAAGCTTCCTTCGTGGCATTAGATTGTTAAATTTACTTCTGAAATCACAAAATTACTACCTGTTACAATTAACAATTCTGTAGATTTAGATTCGTAAATTGCACCTAATAACGCTTGATTTACATTGTTAAATACATTTGTAATCAATTCATTAGCTGCGAAAATACTATTCAATTGTGTAACAGGCATAGAACGCGGGGAGTCCGCTTTACAAAGGTAATACGTAGCTTGTTTAGGTAATTCATCAATAACAAGCTGGGCATTTTTATCAGCCACCATACCTATCACTATTCTAAGATGTGTGTGCGGTATGGCTGCCACGGTTTCAAACAACGCACGGATACCGGGGGCGTTATGTGCTGTATCTAGAATAATACGCGGGGATGTTCTAATCGTTTGAAATCGGCCTTGTAAGCCCGTATTCGCGACAACCCGACTGAGGCCATTAACAACTGCCGGAGCGGGACAGGGAAGAATGGTTTGTACTAGCTTAACGGTTTCAAAAAGGGCAGGTAAATTCTGGAGTTGGTAAAGCCCCAGCAAATCAAGTTCAACTCGGTCTAATGAGTTTAATTCGATTCCATCTTCCAGGATGTGTTGCACCTCAACTTGTCGTCGCTCATCCCGAATGCCCCTGTCTATACATCTGAAACGGTCGGCAGCAAACACGATTGGGGCGTGATTTAGGGCGGCTGTCGATTCGAAAACGGGGTGAGTTTCAGGCGTGTATTCACCAATCACAACCGGAACGCCGGGTTTGATTATACCTGCTTTTTCAGCAGCGATTTGGGGCAGTGTATCCCCCAATAAATCCATGTGATCGTAGCCAATGTTAGTGATGACCGACAACAGGGGCGTGATGACGTTAGTCGAATCCAGACGCCCCCCCAACCCTACTTCGATGATGGCCACATCAACTTTCTCCCGGGCGAAATAAGAGAACGCCATCGCCACCGTCAATTCGAAAAACGAAGGTTCAATCGCATCAACAAGGGAACGGGTTTGCTGGACAAAAGCTACGACCTCAGCTTCGGGAATAGGTTGCCCATTAATTCGAATTCGTTCGGTGAACGACCTCAGATGGGGCGAGGTGTACAGACCAACACGGTAACCGGCCTCCCCGTAAATGCTCGCCAACATGTGAGAAGTACTCCCCTTTCCGTTGGTACCTGCTACGTGTATCGAACGAAACTGATGCTGAGGGTTGCCCAGTGCCTCACACAGGCGGAGCGTGTTTGTCAAGCCGGGTTTGAGTGCCTTAGGGCCGATGCGGTGAAAAACGGGAAGTCGACTGTATAAATAGTCTATCGTCTCGTTGTAAGTCATGCTTATCGGGAGCGTACGTTAATGGTTACGGTGCCCGTCGAGATTTCAGGGACCACCGATGATTTAGGTTGCGGTCGCAGGCGGGATATCTGACGCCGGTAGTAATCCGTTACAGACGGGCTAACCTGGGTCTCGACTACATTAACGGCTACAATGGAGCCACTTTGATCGACCTTGATCTTAAACACAATCTTCCCGCTTTCATCAGAGGGGTCTTTATCGATGGCCTTGCTCCCGATAGACCAACCCGCTACGTTAAACGCAACCCCCGTGCTGCTGCCACCGGGTTTTCCGTAGTATTCCTTGGCATCAATTTTACCGTCTGGATTGCCTTTATCCCCTACGCCACTCTTGTCGTCGCCGTTGTTATTGCCCCCCGTGCCGGAGGCACGCCCAACCGTACCGTTAGAGCCACCGCCCCCCGACGACCGTTTATAGAGCGCGTTGGGATCGACCGTCTCCACTTTTTTGGGGGCAGGCTCGGTACGGGGCGGGGCAGGCGTTGGCTTAGGAGCTTCAGTCCGTTTGGGTTCGACCTTCTTCTCAGGTACACTCACCGGGCTTTCGACCCGGCTGGCTATAACCGGTTTTTCGGCGACCGTTTTCGTCACTTTTGTTTCTTCAACCCTCGGCACGGGCCGAACAGGGGTTTTCTCGACCCGATTGGTCGTCGTGACTTTCGGGTTGGGTTTATCCTCAGCTTTCTTGACATCAACGGCGTTTTTGGAGTCGCTCGGTTTGTTGTAGGTCTGAATGGAGCCACTCCCCATGTTGTCGGTGCCAAAGTTGACCTCCACGAACTGGATGGGCGGAGGTTGCGGAATGGACCCCGAGATCGTGATCAGGAACAGGACAATAAACAGGAGTAGTGTGATGGCAAATGCCCCCACAAAAGCCAGGGTCCTGGCTTCGGTTTCGTTTTCGTAGGCGGTGCGCGTCATGCCGGGTCAGATTGATTTTTAGTAAAACGCTAAAATCGCCCCTATATTCACCATAAATTTTTAAAACAACCTAACTTCCCTCCTATTTACTTGTTGTATGGCGTATTTAGTACTTGATCTGGAGATGTCGGGACCCGATCCCGAATACAATGAAATTATTCAAATTGGGGCTGTACTCTTCGACGATGAGTGGGTCGAAAAGGGGCAGTATCTAACCAATGTGTACCCTGAGAATAAAGAAGCCTTTACGGCCTCTGCCGAGAAGGTACACAACCTGTCGTTAGCGGACCTGGAAGATGCCCCCATGATTTATGATGTCCTGCCCGAGTTGGAAGAGTGGATTATCGAGAAACTTGGCATTCGTAAAACAGGGGCGAGCACCGATAACATGCCCTATCTGCGCAATGTGGTGATCTGCGGGCAGAGCGTGATCAACGATATTCATTTTTTGAAGGAAGCCTATCGTTATGAGAAACTGAAGTGGCCTTACTCGCGGGTGCTGATGGATCTGCATACGCTGAGCTTTTTTCTTTTCCGTTTGCTAAAGCAAACGGCAACAAAGACGACGAACCAAACGGCAACGGGTGGAAAACCCGCTCCCCGTGGGTTAAGCTTGCGCGATGTAGCGGGGTATTTTGGGCTGGAACGAGAGGACGATTTTCATAATGCCCTGGAGGATGCGGTGCTGACGGCGGCCTGTTTCAAGAAAATCTTTCAGTTGAGCGATAAGTTTGTACTTCCTGCCTGATAGACATCTGGTTTGGGGGGAGTTCTTCTTTAGGTGAATCTGTTTATACGGATTCGCTTTCTGCTATATCCAATTAATACCAACATCAGTAGTAGCAACCCTCCGGTGATGCTCCATCCTACCCAACCCGTTGCCATCGCTAACCGATCTTGAGGTTGGCGAAGCGGTGAAGGGTCGCCAATCAGAATCAGGCCTGCCCACATGTGCGGGAGCTTGTTGGCTCGGGAGGCCGTTCGAAGCCAGTCTTTCTTGGCTTGTTGTAAGGCAACATCTTTGGTTAGGCCCGCTGCCAGCAAGTCATAAAAGGATTCAGTGAGGGTATAAGTGGGTTGGGTTTCAACACTCCACAACGTAGTAAGCATACTGGGAACGCCCAGGGCTGCAAAACCCCGCGCCAGGCTAAACACACCCTCCCCTTTTTGGTGGCTCCCTACGCCCGTTCGGCAGGCCGACAACACCAATAGTTGGGTCTCGAACGCCGGGCCAGTCTGTAAATCCGATAAATGCAACGTCGAGTCGGCAAAGTAGATGACGGGTTCCCGCCGGAGCGTGTCGGCATCGGCGTGGGTAAATAACTGCACAATGGTGGCCGTTGGTGCCAACGCCCGAAACTGCGACCGGGTCGCCTGCTTCCCTTTTAGTACGGTGGGCATGAAATAATGTGCCCCTATTCGCTCCAGCGATTCCACCGAACCGGGTAAGTCGGGCAGGACCGCTTGCGTTTGGGTACGGGCAAATTGCTGCGGTGCCATGCCCACAAACTGGGTTTGGGAAGTAGTCACAGCCGGTTCGGCCAGCAAGCGGTTCACCGAATAGACGTAGCTGAAGGCATAGGTACTTACTAAATAGTCGGGGGTTGAGACGGATCGACTCCGGGTGAGGGCTTCAAACGGCACAAAGAACCCGTCGGGCGAGACCACGACCCGTCCGGCTGGGAGTTGGAGTGGAGCCAGCAGTAATTGATAGAGGTCGGCACCGTTTTGCACGAATTGTGGAAATTGACTGTTCAGCGCGGTCGGGTTGTTGAGCAGGCTAAGCCAGTTTTTCAGACCACAGGTATACTCGCGGATGGGTTGCCGGCGCAACCGACTACCCGACGGGGTTATACCCAACACATAGAGGGCACTGTCGCCGACAAAATACGTTACGACGGATTGATTGTGCGTACGGAGCCAGGTTTGTACCTCAACCAGCGGTCGTACGGCGTTGTCGTAGCGGTATTGATAATAGAGCGTATGGGTTTTTTTCATCTGTTGCACAAAGGCATCACTTTTTTCCTGGGCCAGCAACAACTCTGCCAGTGCTCGATTGTAGGCAGTTGTACCGGATTTCTCGGCAGCTACCTGTGCGCGTAGGGAAGTCACCTTTTGATTGAGTGTCTGTTCCTGTTGGGCAAGTTGGGGGGGCAACTGTTGGCGGGCACCCAATTCGTTGAGGTTATCGGTCAGGAGTACGGCCCGGCTTTTCTCCATGAATCGGTAGGCCATCGTCGGGTTGTCAAGCCGAAAACAGGTTTCTATAGCCCCTTCGTACAAACTCCGGGTTTTCTCCCGCCAGTACAGTTTCGATTGCTGCCCCGTATGCTCCCACCGCATATAATCGACTAACTGATCGGCCAGGGCAAACGTCCGAAGCGCATTGGCGAGAACGCCGGATGAGTTGGACGATTGCTGCCGTATACCCTGTTGCAGCCACACATCGGCCAAATCGCCTAGAATTGCCAGTAAAAACTCTTTGTTTGGAGCCGAACGAATCAGCACCGAATCAGGCAATTCGGTCGCGCTACGAGCTTTGTAGACGGGGATAAGTTCGCGGATGGCTTGCTGTAGCGTTTGGATGGCGGTTGTGGTGCGCCCCATTTTTTGATAGGCAACCCCCAAATTATCCAACGCCACCGCCCGAACATTGGAATAGGTTCTCAGGCCGACAGCCTCATTCAGGACCAGAATGGCCGGCGCATACTGCTCGGTTACAGAATAGAAATAGCCGAGGTCGGTGTAATTACTGGCTAACCGGCTGGTATCTTTCTGCGACCGATTCAGGGCAATAGCCTGCTCAAACCAGAACTCGGTATCGGCATAGCGTTTTTCCATCTGGTACAGGCTCGCTTTTATGGCGTAGTAAAGCGAGAGGTCACCGACCTTGTCGGGGTGTTTCCTCCCCACAACAATGGCCCGATCTATGGCCCAATGTGCCCTGTCCAGCCGTTTCAACGAGCGCATGGCTTTGGCCTGTTCAAAAAAACCGTTCGCCATGCAAAAGGCATCCTGGAGAAGAACGCCAATGTATGTGCCCCGTTCGGCCAATGAATGGGCCTGTTCGTAGTCGCCTTCCGTGCTTCGCACATACGCCAGGGTCGTGTAGAGGTTGGACGCCCATTTGCTACGGGAATACTGACGGGCCAACCCTAACCCCCGTTGGCCGGTTTGAAGGGCGTCGGCCATGCGCCCCCCTTGCAGTTGAACATACATGAGCCGGTAATACGCCTTTAGGAATACATCACAGGCAGGTGACGAACGGATTTCCCGGCGGTTCACCCCGGCAATGACGGACTTCAGATACCGGATTGCCTGCGGCAGATCATCCGTAAGGGCATGGGCACGAGCCAGATCGACCACCAACCGGATATAGTTCGTGTCTTTGGGCATCGAACCCGTTGGCCACCCGCGCAGGTGTTGCGTAAGCAAAATCCGTTGCCTGACGGGTTCCAGTCTACCCAGTGAGTCGAGGGTTTTCTGTAGCGGCACCTGAGCTGAAACAACCGTCTGCAACAGGCACCCCAACCCAAACAGTCCAGCAAAGAACGGTCTCATAGCACGGCAGGAAAAAAGGTCGGCTTTATTCTTCTGGCAAACGCGCTTCTATCCACATACCCCGGCGGATCTGCTTTTTCAGGTCAGAGTCGCGCTGGGCACCAATAGCCCGTAGCACATCCCGCCGAGACGACAGATCGGCCCGGTCATTCATGGCGTTGGCAATGTGGGCCGTCACGTAGGGCGTGGCAAACGAGGTGCCCCGAAAATTATTCATATCGGGCGTTTTGAACGAACCAAATGGACTGTGTTCGTCGCCATTAGTCAGTACGCCCACCGTCACGAAGCGTTTCGAGCGCAGTTCACAGACCGTTCGCCGGGTGGGCAACCCGTCCCGATCCCGTCCATTGGGGGCTTCGCGCTCATCGGGCACCTGGGCAACCGACGTCACGGTGATTACGTTTTCAAATACCTCACTCGAACAGGCGGGCGTCAGAAACGGTACGTTTAAACCGCTTTTGCTTTGGCCGATGTGCGGAATAGCGTGGAGACCACCGGCCTGCACAGGGCCAATATTCCCGGCGGCACAGACCACAATAATTCCCCGGAACGATAGCCGCCGAAGCGATGCCTGTAACAACGGAATATAGGTTCCCTGCGTACTGGTGAACACCCAACTGGCATTGATGAGCTGCACCCGCTGCTGGGCGGCATACTCCAATCCACACAACACGTTGTACAGCGTACAGGCATTGTTTTCGTCCGAAATCCGAACCGGAATCAGGGTGGCTGCGCGGCAAACGGTTCGAATAATGCCCGCAATGCGGGTTCCGTGCCGGTTGATGTGTTCGTCGTCGGGGTTATTGTCGTCGTTAACAAAATCCCAACCCGTGCTAACCTCCAGACACGTACCGCTTGTCGATTGAGTCGTTGGGCCGTCGGTTGTTGGATGGGTATAGCGCATACCCGAATCCAGAATCGCGATTTTCAGACAGTCGTTGCTTCCTTTAAGATCCTCCTTGCTTTTCAGAACGCCATCGCCAGTTGTTCCAGAGCCGGGATATATAAAACCATACGCATTGGGATACCCCTGCCCCGCGCCAACTGTGTTGGTGTTACCGTCCTGCCCCGCACCAACTGTGTTGGTGTTACCGTCCTGCCCCGCACCAACTGTGTTGGTGTTGCCATCTTGCCCTGCGCCAACTGTGTTGGTGTTGCCATCCTGACCAGTTCCGTTGGTGCCCTGACCACCCGGTTTGATGTAGCCCGACCGTTTACCCACAACGCGAACCCCATTCCTGGTCGGCACGGCCTTGATGCGCCCCAATAGGGGCAATTCGTAGAGTGGGTCAAGGTCTTTACCATCGGCAGACGTAATGAGCACCACCGCCTTACCCCCACAATACCTGTATTTTTTGACCTTAATGATCGGGTCTCTCAATTCGCCCACAACTACCTCAAGCCGAAACTCGTCATGTTCACCTAAAAATCGCAACCTGGGTTCATCGTCTACCAGGATATACTCATCGGCGATGATGGGGGTTCCCTGCCGTATTTTGACGTTGCCGGGGAAAATCCGTTTAAACAGATCGGGGTATTTCTCCCGGAAAAGAAACGGGTCGATCAGATCGACAAATTCGGTCCCACTTCTTGGCTCGGTGGGTTTGGGGGGGTCACAATAGTCTTTAGGGTCTACCACGGGGTTTAAGGAATAAGCGTAAAAATGGGGAATACGTCTGTCGGTCGTTGGGTGATCGGGTACTATCCGTTCCGTACACCTTAGAGGTTGTTCAGCAATTGGGTTGCCTCATCGGCACCCTCTAAGTTCTCGTTAACCACGCGCTGTAGCAAGGATTTGGCCCTGTCTTTATCATCCGGTCGATTTCGCTTGATTCGGGCGAGGGATTCCAGAAACAAACCGGGGTTAGCATACAAATCGGTTCGGCGACCTAGCTGCCCAAACTGGTTGATAGCCTTGTCGTACTGCCCCCGCCGGAGCGACACCACCCCCGCCCATTTGAGGGCTTCAGCGTTAATGGGTTGCCGTTTGAGCAGGCCCGTGAGCAGGTCGTCGGCTTGGGTTAATTGGCTCTTGTTGATCAGGTCGATGCTTTGCTGCAAGGAATCGGCATCAGCCCCCATCGTCACCGACAATTGGGTCAGGTTCTTGTCGATGTAGGCATCGGCCAGTTCGGTAGCGGTGTTTTTGGGTAGCCAAAGCGTCCACCCAATGCCCAATAAGAGCGTTACGCAGGCGGCTGCCGCAATGGCGAAGGGCCAGGACGAACGGCGCGTAAGTCGGGGCGTCCGGGCCAGGAGTTCGGCTTTTCGGGCTTGTTGCCCCTCGGCCCGGAGGGTTTGTTTGGTGGCCAGGTAAAACGCAAGGTCGGCGGCCAGGGCGGGGTCGGCGCGAAGATCGCCCTCAAATTCACTTCGTTCAGACGCAGCCAGCCGGTTGGCCAGGTAATCGTCGATACGGTTCCAATCTGTGTTCATACTCATCGACCGCCAGGGGTCGGTTAGGTTCTGTAGATTTCCCGCAGTTTTTCGAGGCAACGCAGGCGACTCGTTTTGGCAACGGCGGGCGAGTTATACTGCTGCTGGGTGGCGATGTCCTCATCCGAAAAACCATCGGCCCAGGCCAACAGCATCGCCTGACATTTAGCACCCAGCAACTGGAGCCGCTGCCGGAGTCGTTCGGCCTCGTGTTGCGTAATCAACTGCTGAATAACGGAGCGTGTATCGTCGGGAAGTTGAAACACCGCAGGGTCTAACTCAACGCCCTGATGCACGCTTTCCCGATTAGTCGTTCGTTTCCGAATCAAGTCAACACATTTGTTGGTAAATATTTGATAGAGATACGTTTTCAGGCCCGAACGGCCTTCAAACCGCCCTGCTACAACGGCGTCGACCACCGACAGGAACGCGTCGGCGTAGGCCGATGCCGTTTGTTCTTCGTCGAGCCGGTGTTTGCGCGACCCGTCGCGGATGAGGTACGCGTACCGGTCGTAGAGTTTGTTTTCGTACAGACGCCGGGCCGAACCACCGGCCCGCAGACCGTCGAGCAATTGAGCATCAGAAAACGTATTGGGCAGAAAATTCATTACGAAACGTCAAGACACACAGTGAGCGAGGTAAGTACGCAAAAAGGGCCGTGTATGTCAAGGATTTACCTAAAAATAACCCTACAACCTACCATTTGGTCTCTTCGGCCAGGGGTTGTCCGGCTTCGGTCTCGGTAAATAATATCCCCTCCACCGGCCCAGTAAAGCGGAGGGTGGTGCCCTCGCCCCGGTGCGAGTGGATGTGTAGCGACCCACCAAGCGACACCGCCCGTTGCTGCATACTCCGAAGTCCGTTGCCGCCCACCCCCACGGCTTCGGGATCGAATCCCCGCCCGTTGTCCTGCACACTAAGCCGGATCAGGGCGCGATTGTCGGGGAGCGGCTCCACGCTCAACCGGATGCGGGCATGGGTCGCGGCCGAGTGACGGATCAGGTTGTGAAGGGCTTCTTTGAACAGGAGAAACAAATCCCGGCGGTATTCGGCAGGCAAGGTGCCGTCGATATGCGGAGCGGGCAATTCCAGGTGCAACGCGATGGCCTGTTGGCTCAGGAGTGTGCGGGCCGTTTCTTCGAGCCGGGCCACCACGTTTTGCAGGGTATTGTGAACCGAATTCAGGTTCCAGATGATCTCGCGCATGGTGGCCACCACCCGCCGGGCCGACCCACTGATAAGGGCCAGTTTATCGAGGGCTTCGTCGGGGCGGGTAGCCAGTTGTTGTCGGGCGGCCTGTGCCAACATCCCGATGCCACCCAAATCGGCCCCCAGTTCGTCGTGCAGGTCGCGGGCAATGTCGTCGCGGATGGATTGAAGTTTTTGCTGTTTCCGTTCGTTTTCCCGGAGTTGTTCGATCAATTGAGCCTGCACAGCCCGTTTGTCGGCTTCCGTTTGGCCATTCAGGCGCGACAAGCCAAGCGTGAAGCAAAGCGTTTCAAGCACCACCCCCACCTGGATGTAGCTGACCGGATACGTGAGCGGGTGGTTAGGCTCCCGCGTGAACAACGAGGGCATGAAGTTGATTATCAGGGCAATGAGACAACCCAGCACGAAAAAAAACGACCCGGTGATAAAGTAGGCCACAACGGGTTGGCGCAGCCGAAAAAAGCGGGGCACGACCACCAGAGCCAGGCCAGCCAGCACAAACCGGTTTACAGTGTATAGGTTGCTACGCACAACATCGGAAACACCCACGAGCCATAGCACCGTATCGATGACCACCGACCCCGCCAAAAGGGCCATCATGTAGCGCAGCAGCCGGTAACTGAAGGGGTCGTTTTGGGGGATGTTGATGAGCAGAATGGCGAACCGGATATAAAGGATAAACGCAATCGACTCCAGGGTGGCCACCCAATAGTTAGCACCGGGTGCGTAGTCGGCCCTCTGATAGTCACTATCGTCGAGCCGGAACGTAATAAGCATACAGGTCATGTACACGGCGTATTGCCAGTAGATGGCTTTTCGCTCTTGCCAAAACGACAAAAGCGCGTACACGATCATCATCGTGAGCATGCCATCCAGAAAAATACGGAACAAGGTGTATGTCGGAAACACGTTTACCATACAGGAGCCGAAGCAGGCCGGTTGTGGGTAAACATACGCATTTTTAGAGGTATTGGATCACAACTGTTTAGGCAACGGTCAGCAGGGCGTCGATAGCCTCGACTACGGTTGCCCACCGCGCGGCCCAATCGCCCGACACGCGCACGTAGGCGATGCCGCGACTGTCCAGAGCCGTTTTGAAACGGGCAAACAATTCGGTCCGTCGATGGCCCAGGTCGCGCAGGCCGTCGGCTACCCACGGCACGTCGATGTCGAGCAACAAATACAGGTTGTAAGGCACCTGCTTTTCCAGATCGTATAATACAGGCGGGATTTGCCCGAGGTAGACCTCGGCATAAATCTGGGTGGTAATCACGTCGGTGTCACAAATCAGCAGCCGGTTGGCCGTTTGAGTGGCCCCTAACACGGCGTCGGTTTGAGCCTGCCCGGTTCGGATAATGTCGGCCACCGAAAAGTCGTTGGTCACGAGCATATCACGGGCCACTTCATGCACGAACCCCGTTTGATAATAGGCGGCTAATTGGCGGCCCAGTGTAGTTTTCCCCACACTCTCGGGGCCGTACAGACAAATGCGTTTGATGGACATAGGTAATGAGTGAATTAGCGATTGAGTGAATGTCCGCCAGAAGTGCAATCACTCATTCACTCATTTGCTAATTGAATAACGACGCCCGCATGGTCAGAGTGAACCACCTCCCCAAAATGACCGGCGTCCACGATCCGGTCGCGGAGGGTGTCGGCGACAGAAATATAGTCGATGCGCCAGCCTTTGTTAGTAGCGCGGGCACCCGCCCGGTAGCTCCACCAACTGTATTCGGTTTTGTCGGGATGGGCGTGCCGGAACGAGTCTGTAAAACCCGACGCAAACCAACGATCCATCCAGGCACGTTCCTCGGGCAGGAAACCGGTGGTGTTTTTGTTGCGAACGGGATCGTGGATGTCGCGCTCGGTATGGGCAATGTTATAGTCGCCCACCACGACCAGATTAGGACGGGTTTGGCGCAGATCCTGCACGTACGTGTAAAAATCGGCCAGAAAAGCCATCTTGACCCCCTGCCGCTCCTCCCCCGAGGTGCCACTCGGAAAATAGCAGTTCAGCACCGTGAGGTCGCCAAAGTCGGCACGCAGAATCCGTCCCTCGCAATCGTAGATTGACAGGCCGCAACCCCGCACGATAGCGTCAGGTTTTTGTTTGGAAAACGTAGCCACGCCGGAATAGCCTTTTTTCTCGGCGGCATGCCAATGATACTGATAGCCCAAGGCCTCAAATGGAGTCAGATCGACTACATCGTGGGTGGCTTTCACTTCCTGAAAACAAAGAATATCGAATTCGTGCGTAGCGAGCCACTCGATCAGGCCCTTGTTTATGGCCGAGCGAATGCCATTTAGATTGTAGGTCAGAATTTGCATTTAGACAGCTACTTTCTGGTCCGTAGCAACCAGAGCTTTTTTGTCGGTGAATAATAGTACGAACAGCACCAGCACGATAGCAGCAATGGCCGCAGGCACCATCCAGACCGAAGTCCAATCTTTCACGCCGTCTTTAGTGTACATGTCCAACACAATACCCGACAGTTTGGAGCCGATACCCATGCCGATACCGTAGGTGGCGAGCGTAATTAACCCCTGCGCCGACGACTTAATCTGATCACCCGCCTTGTTGTCGGTATAGATTTGGCCCGTCACGAAGAAAAAGTCGTAGCAAACGCCGTGGAGCAGGATGGCGATGTAGAGCATCCACTCCGTTGAGACGGTGCCGTAACCGAAGCAGATAAACCGCAAAATCCAGGCTACCAGACCCACGATAAGCATTTTCTTAACACCCAACCGACTGTAGGCCAAAGGAATAAGTAGCATAAAGATCACCTCGGACGCCTGCCCCAGCGACATTTTGTTTTCTACGTTCTGCATACCCCCATCCGTCAGCGAGGGATTGGCCATTGCATAATAGAACGAGAGTGGGATACAAATGAGCACCGACGAGAGGAAGAAGATCGCAAACGAGCGGTCTTTGAAGAGTTTGAAGGCATCCAAACCCAGAATCTGCGCAAACGAGGCCCCGGCTGTTGGGTTAGGGGGCGTATTGGGCAGGAAAAACGAAAACAAGCCCAACACCACCGAGGTGTACATGGCTAATTCATAAATCATGACATTATCGCCAAAACCGTAGTAGCCCACAATGTTTGTTACCACGATCCAGGCCACGGTGCCGAGCACCCGAATACCGGGAAACTCATTTTCGGGGCTGCGCATCTGCTGCATGGCAATCGACGAGGTCAGGGCCAGTGTGGGCGCGAACGTGAGGCAATAGGCCAGAATGAGCATGAAAAATGAATTCGGGTCCGAGTTCTGCGTGATGAGGTAGAGTACGCCCGCCCCCAGCAAACACAATACCCCCAGCACTTTTTGGGCGGCAAAGTAGCGGTCGGCAATCATACCCACGAAAAACGGGGAAATAATCATGGCGAGCGAAAAGGCCGCGTAGGCATTGCCCACCTGATCGCCCGAAGCCCCGAGGGTGGTCATCAGGTACTTACTCATTTGGCCGTACCAGGCTCCCCACATAAAAAACTGGAGGAACATCATGATCGACAACTGAATGCGGGTTGTTGAATTCATCTCGATTTAGAGAAATAGTCGTTTAAGGCCGGAAATTAGCCAAAATTACCACTTACCCAACTTATGCCTTCCGAATGCGTCGCATTATTTATCTTTGGTGCCTGTCAGTACATAAACCATTTCTACGCACATGCATCGTTCTTTTCTCTTGATTCTTTGCCTGTTTGTCGGCCTCACCACACAAGCTCAAAAAGTTGACCTCGACCGGTTTTATTTCGACGTGAGCTACCTCACCCTACCCCGCGAGTATGTCGACCCCGCCGACCGGACCTATGGCGTTCGCATCAACGTAGCCCCCGCCGTTGTGCGGCTTATGCCCCCCGTTAATATCTACGACGCCATTGGCCTTTCGGGCTATGACAAGGTTGAGAATCGCCCAACCGTAGGCGTGACCATTAATTTCTCGTCGATCCGGTTTGAGAAAAGCGAGACCAAAAGCCGCACCGAAGAAAAGAAAGACCGGGATGGCAAAGTGACCGAAACCATCACCTACTATAAACACGAGCTAACCTACAGCGCATCGGGGGGGTATCAGATCGTGGGGCCACGTGAGAGCACTCGCACCGAAAAACGGCAGGAAGAAAAACAACAGGCGCAAGTGTCGACCAACCGGTTTTTGCAGAACGCAACCCTGTCGTCGGGGTTTCCGGGCCGCACCGTCGACAGCGGTACGTTTCCTAACACGCTGAACCACACCACCAGAGAGTTTCGGAATTTGGTTGACCTCAACAATTACCTGCGCGAGAACAAAGAAACAATCATGATCGAACTGTTGGCGGGTTACGTACAGGGGGGCATCAACACCGTCAATAAAAATCTGAACGACTGGTATGGCTATGTGCCTTATTCGGGGCGGGATTTTCTGTGGATTCTGGATTCCAAAAGCCACCCTGAATACCCGGTGCAGCAGGAAGCCATTAAAGCCATTAAAGAATTAGGCAAGCGCATGTCGGCCACCGAACCCGTCGATACCTTTGAGGGTAACCTTCAGCCGGTTATGGGGTATTTTAATGAACTCAAAACCAAATTTGCCGGCTCCGACAAGCGCGACCAGAAAATGCGGTACTCGGCCTACTACAACCTGGCCAACATGTATCTGCTGCTCGACCGCCCCGATCAGGTCATTGAAGAAGCAAACGGGTTGATTCAGAATGGCTACGATACCAACGACGGCAAGCGGTTTATTGAACAGGCCGAACAACTTCGGGCCGATTTAGCCCGGCACCATATGGAAACCCGCCACAAGACGTTACACTAAAGAAACTCGATTAATGTAGCCAACGGTAATCGGGTTTGCACCATTTTTGCTTAGGTCTGGCAAGAGCGGTGCATACACAGTAGGCATTGCCAATTCGTTTACCTCCTTTTGCGTTCCATGCGACGTTTACTTTGTTTTCTTTTCCTGATGGCAGGCCTAAGCGTTGGCCGGGCGCAAACGGTTCAATGGGC
Source organism: Cytophagales bacterium (assembly GCA_004292855.1). Lineage (GTDB taxonomy): Bacteria > Bacteroidota > Bacteroidia > Cytophagales > Spirosomataceae > Rudanella. Next base: position 92,061 of record RDXN01000043.1, on the reverse strand, counting down.
CAGTCGGGTTATTGGTGCCTCGTCGGAAGGAAAGGGCGATGCCTACGGGCAGCAGTTTCGGGCCGTGCAGGCCCTGGGCCGCCCCAACAAGCTCCCAACCCTGGGGGTGAGTCCCTGTGCCTGGTCGCCCCTCTACCCCGATGGCGTGGAAGAGTGGCTACATGTGGGGTTTGAGAAAGCGATGCCCGTGCGGCAGGTAGTCGTGGGCGAGAATGTAAACCCCGGTGCTGTGGTGCGGGTGGTGGTCTACGACGAGCAGGGAAATGAACACGAGGTTTACAAAGCCTCCCCGGAGCCTCGCCCCGACGGGGTGTTGCGGATCATGGTCAAAGACACCGGGTTGGTGGGCAACGCTGTGAAAATTACCCTGGCAACCGCAGCCATCAAAGGCCCCAATCAGATCGACGCCGTGGGCCTCAGCGACTCGCCCAAGCCGGTGCCAGTAGCCGTGTTGGTGTCGAAAGGGACACCGAAGGAGATTGAGAAAGAGAATCTGGGCAAAACCGTCAACACGTCAGGTCTTGAGGTAGCCCCCGTAATTTCCCCTGATGGCCGTTCACTGTATTTTACGCGTAGCCATCACAAAGACAATATGGGGTCGCCCAATACACAGGACGTTTGGCTGTCGACTCTCCAAAACGGTGCCCCCGGCGAACCCGCCACCTGGAGTGAAGCGACCAATATGGGATCGCCGGTTAACAACACCGGCGATAACGCCATCAGCAGCATTTCGCCCGATGGCCGTACGATCTACCTGATCAATGTATATAAGCCCGATGGTGGGCTTGTTTATGGTTTATCAAAATCGCAAAAGACCAAATCGGGATGGTCGTTTCCGCTTGAGTGCCGGATGGCCGACAACCGAAATCTCCACCACGAAAACAAACTTGAATTCACTGTCTCGCCCGATGGAAAAGTGATTGTGCTGGCCATGCAAAAAAAGGACGCCCTCGGCGACCGTGATTTGTACGTGTCGTTTCGGAATGAAGATTTTAGCTGGACGGCCCCTAAACACATGGGCACAGTGGTTAACTCGGCAGCCACCGAAAGTTCGCCGTTTATCGGAGCCGACAGCCGGACCATCTATTTTACGTCGGAGGGGCATTCCGGTTACGGAGAGGGTGATATTTTCGTGACCCGTCGGCAAGATGATAGTTGGACTGTTTGGAGTGAACCCGAAAACTTAGGACCAGCCATCAATACCCCCAATTGGGATGGTTATTTTACAATTCCGGCCTCCGGGGAGTTTGCTTACCTGAGTTCGGAAACCAACTCGCTGGGCGAAAACGACATTTTCCGGCTCAAACTGTTTCCGTCTATCAAACCCGATCCGGTAGCGATTATCTCGGGGCAGGTGCTCGACGCGCAGAGTCGTAAGCCCGTGGCTTCGGAGGTGGTGTCGGGGTTGTTTCGCGAGAAAGACAAGGTGATCTCGAAGGTGGAGTACGACCCCGAAACGGGTGAATACAAGATGATTCTGCCCACCCAGAAAACTTATAACCTTACCGCGAGCAAGGAGGGTTATTTCCCGGCGACCGAACTCCTCGACCTAAGCAAAGACAAACGCTTCCGCGACATCCGGCGCAACCTCTACCTGATCCCGATTCAGCCGGGCCAAAAAATTGTGATGCGCGAAGTGTTGTTCGAGCAGGGCAAATTCGACCTGCAACCCGGTGCCGACGATGAACTGAACAAGGTGGTCGACATGCTGGTGAAGTACCCCAACATGGAGTTGCTCGTGGAGGGGCATACCGACAATCAGGGCGAGTGGCAACCGAACATGAAGCTTTCCGAAGACCGCGTGGAGGCCGTTAAGTGTTATCTGGAAGACAAGGGAATTGTCTACACCCGCGTCCAAACCAAAGCCTGGGGACCCAGCAAGCCTATTGCTTCCAACGAAACCGAAGACAAACGGCGTCAGAATCGGCGTGTCGAGTTTACGATTTTGAAGATGTAAGGTTTGCCCGGTCCGCACGGGTAAATGGGGCTAATTTCGCGCTTTTAAGGCAAAGCGGTTGTCGTTTGGCAACCAGGATTCGTTTCAACCTCACTCCGAATACATGGATCATCAAAACAATTCGGCCAATCCATCTCGTCGGCAGTTTCTGCAAACGGGTGCTTTGGCTACAGCGGGTAGCTTCTTTATTGTGCCCCGGCACGTGCTGGGCAAGGGGTTTATTGCCCCGTCCGACAAGTTGAATATCGCCAGCGTGGGTATTGCCGGCAAAGGATTTTCCGACTCGAATAACTCGTTCAACAAAGGAGCGAACAATATTGTAGCCCTGTGCGATGTCGACTGGAGCCGCGATCAGGTCAAAAACCAGTTCAAAACGCACGATAAGGCAGCCCGCTACAAAGATTTCCGGCAGATGTTCGATAAGGAAGCGAAGAACATTGACGCCGTGACGGTTTCAACCGCCGACCATACGCACGCTGTGGTGGCGATGGCCGCCATGCAACTGGGTAAGCATGTGTACGTGCAGAAACCCATGACGCACAACATTTATGAAGCCCGGATGCTGACCGAAGCCGCCCGTAAATACAAGGTGGTGACGCAAATGGGTAACCAAGGCTCGTCGAACCCGGCGCAGAAACAGATGGTCGAGTGGTTCGACAAGGGGCTGCTGGGCAAGGTCCATGCGGTGCAGATCTGGACCAACCGCCCCGTGTGGCCACAAGGCATTCCGGTGCCCCCGGCGGCTGGCGAGGTGCCGACAGACCTGGACTGGGATACCTGGCTCGGACCCGCGCAGAAAGTGGGCTATACGCCTGCCTATCACCCGTTTAAGTGGCGGGGGTGGTGGAACTTCGGCGCGGGCGCGCTGGGCGATATTGGTTGCCACCAAATGGACGCCCCCTTCCGTATCCTGGGCCTGGGCTACCCCACCGAGGTCGAAGCAAGCGTTGGCGCGGTGTTTTTGAAAGACTGGACCCCCGAGTATATTCCTGACGGATGCCCACCCTCTTCGAGTGTGCAGATGAAGTTTGCGCCCACGGCCAAAAACAAACAACAGGTAACGATGACCTGGATGGACGGTGGCATTAAGCCTTTCCGGCCCGACATGCTCCCCGAAGGCGAACCCCTCAGCGACGATGGCGGCTCAAACGGGGTGTTTATCATAGGCGATAAAGGACTGCTGGCCTGTGGCATGTACGGTCTGAATCCTAAAGTATACACGAAGAGTGGCGAAAAACTGGAAGTCCCCAGGGTAGACCGTAACAACCTGCCCGCCAACACCGCGCCCGAGTGGGGTCATCAGGTGTTCTGGACGGAGGCCTGCAAAGCCGGTTTCAACAGCAAGGAGCATAAAGAATTGACGTCGTCGTTCGATTTTTCAGGTCCCCTCACCGAGTCGGTATTGATGGGTAACCTGGCCATTCGGAGCTACAACGTGCGCAACGCGCGGGCCGACGGAAAAGGCTTCGATTATCCGGGCCGCAAAAAGCTGTTGTGGGATGGCACGAACATGAAAATCACCAACTTCGATGAGGCCAATCAGTTCGTGAAGCGGGAGTATCGCGACGGCTGGAAACTGGTGTAAATCAAGTAGCTATAGTACAAGAAGGGGCGAAAAAACGGTGTTTCTTCGCCCCTTCTTGTTGGGACGGAGCCAACACACGCAGCAGTATATTCAGGGTAGCCCGCCTTTTTGTAGCGAACCCCAAGTTATTACCACCGTAGTATGATCTGGTCTTTCCCGGACCCAACCCGCACGGCCATCCTTGCCAATGGTCAATCCTATAGCTTCGGCGATCTGCAACAAGCATCCCGCCACATGGCTGCACAATTGCTCGCCAACCAATCCGACCTGAACGAGCGTCGGGTGGCGTTTATGGTCGAGCCGGGTTTCGACTATGTGCGGGTGCAGTGGGGCATCTGGCTGGCCGGGGGCGTAGGGGTTCCGTTGTGTACCACCCATCCCCTACCGGCAATCCAATACGTGCTGGACGATACCGGGGCCGACGTTCTCGTGGTTTCGCCCGCCTTCGCTAACCTGCTTCGCGACGATGCCACCCGCCGACACATTCGGTTTATCGTGCTCGGCGAAGACGAAACCAGCCTCGAAACACTCCTGCCTACCCTGACGCCCGACCGCCGTGCCATGATTCTGTACACGAGCGGCACCACCAACCTGCCAAAAGGCGTGGTGACGACCCACGCCAATCTGGATGCCCAAACAGCCACCCTGCTCAAGGCGTGGTCGTATTCAACCTGCGACCACGCTCTGTGTGTATTACCCCTGCATCATGTGCATGGGATCGTGAATGTCGTGTCGTGTACGCTCCGGGCGGGGGGCACGGTCGAATTTCTGAGTAATTTTTCGGCGCAGGCTGTGTTCGACTGGTTCAGGGCCAACCAGTTGCCCAACCGCGACCGCGTGTTTATGGCCGTACCGACCATTTACTTTAAGCTCATTGCCCACTTCGACACACTTCCACCCGACGAACAAACCGCGATCACCGGGGCCATGCGGGCCTGTCGGCTGATGGTATCGGGGTCGGCGGCTCTGCCCGTTTCGGTTATGGAACGCTGGGAAGCCATCAGCGGGCACCGCCTGCTCGAACGCTACGGCATGACTGAAATCGGTATGGCGATCAGCAACCCCTACATGGGCGAACGGCGGGCAGGCCACATTGGACAACCCCTGCCCGGTGTAGGCATCCGGTTGGTCGATGATGCCGGACTTGATGTACAGGATGACGCATCACCAGGCGAATCCACGCCGGGCGATGCGTCGCCCGGCGAAATTTTGGTGAAGGGAGACAATGTGTTTCTGGAGTATTGGCAACGCCCCGATGCTACCGAAGCAGCTTTTACCCCCGATGGCTGGTTCCGCACGGGCGACGTGGCCGTGTTGGAGACTGGCTACTATCGGATTCTGGGCCGTAACTCCACCGACATCATCAAGTCGGGTGGGTACAAGATTTCGGCCCTCGAAATTGAAGAAGTCCTGCGAACGCACCCGCTCGTGGCCGATTGCAGCGTGGTGGGCCTACCCAACGACGAATGGGGCGAACTGGTAGCCGCAGCCCTCGTGCTACAACACCCCAACACTCCCCTCGACACCGCACAGCTTTCGACCTGGCTCCGCGAGCAATTGCCCGCCTACAAAGTCCCCCGGCGGTTCCTGGCCCTCCCCGACCTCCCCCGCAATGCTATGGGCAAAGTCACGAAAAATGATTTGAAACCAATGTTTAATGATTGAATTGCAGAATGATTGAATTGTTGAATAGCACGAACAACGCATTCTACAATTCAATCATTCTGCAATTCAATCATTCAGAAAATATGCAAATCCGAGGTGTGGCCCTGTTGGCGGGCTGTTTTCTACTAGGCCAACTCGTTGGCGAAACGCTGGGGCGGCTCATTGGTATTGAGGCCAACGTGGGCGGGGTTGGCTTCGCTATGCTGCTGCTCATTGCGGCCCAACACTGGCTCGAAGAGCGTAACCAGTTAGGTCCGGCAGTGGCCGGGGGTATCCTGTTCTGGAGCAACCTGTATATTCCGGTGATTGTGGCGATGTCGGCTGTGCAGAACGTGCGACTGGCCCTGTCGAGCGGGCTGGTGGCGTTGCTGGCGGGCACCATTCCGGTGGCGTTGTGCTTCGCGCTGGTGCCGGTCCTGACGCGCTCTATGAAAAAAAATAACCCTCCTGAATGGACTACATCGTAACGTTACTGGTCAAAAACGGCCTGATTGTCGCATTCCTGGTGGTGGGTGTACTCATGGTCGTGGCCGACCTGATCTCCGAGAAAGCGACCCGACGAATGCTTCCCGGTTCGGCCATCGCTATCTTTTTCGGGCTGTGCCTGGCCTGGCTGGGGGGCTGGCTCACGGGCGGCAATAAGGGTCTGGCCGACGTAAAAGCACTGAGCGGGTTTGAGCTGATGGGTGGCCCCATGCTGCGCGACTTCACCATTGTGGCCACGGCAATGGGCGTTAGCTTTTCGGTGATTCGGCGGACGGGATTGGCTGGCATGTTGTCGTTAGTTTTAGGGATTACCCTGACGTTTGCCAGCGGGGCACTTATTGCTCTCGCGATGGGCTACACCGATGCCCGTAGTATTACAACGATGGGCGCAGGGGCCTGCACATTCATCGTAGGGCCGGTAACGGGAACAGCCATTGGGGCGTCGTCGGATGTAATTGCCAATAGCATTGCGGCTGGACTCGTGAAGTCGATCCTGGTCACGATTGGGACGCCATTGATAGCCCGGCACATTGGTCTCACCAATCCGTCGGCGGCTATGGTTTTTGGTGGATTGCTCGGTACAACAAGTGGCGTAGCTGCGGGGTTGGCGGCCACCGACCCCAAATTAGTGCCTTACGGGGCCATGACGGCCACCTTTTACACAGGTTTGGGTTGCCTAATTTGTCCGTCTGTGTTTTACGTAATCGTACAGGCGTTGGCATAAAAAAAGACCGGTCGAAATGCTCGACCGGTCCCGTATACCAGTGAGAGCGCGATTAAACCGGCGAATTACCCCGTATAACACGGAGTAAAATCACGACAACGGCAATAACAAGCAGAACGTGAATGAGGCTACCTAAACCGAATCCGCCAAAGCCTAAGAAGCCGACCAACCAAAGAATGACGCAGATGATTGCGATGGTATACAGTATGTTTCCCATGATTGTTGAGTGTTTAAATTCACCAGTAATCGTATAAAATTCATACCAATCCGATTATCCAAACAACAATCTAACAATCAACTAGTTAACAAACAGTCAAATTAAACATTCACGTTACATTGTAGAAAACTGTACTCATCATGTCCCCATTCATACGACATACCAATCTCATCAACTGTTGGTAATCAAGGGTGTATCTAACTCCGCAAGCGAGGCCAAAATCTCGTCCTGTGTTACCTCGTGTTCAACCAACTTGCCCGACAGGTACTGCTCGTAAGCCCCCATGTCGAAATGGCCGTGCCCGCACAGATTGAACAGAATCGTCGGACTCGTGCCTTCTTCCTTAGCGCGTTGGGCTTCTTTAATGACCGTCGCGATGGCGTGCGTGGCTTCGGGTGCCGGAATAATCCCCTCCGATTGGGCAAACTTAATACCCGCATCAAAACACTCCAGTTGCTTAAACGACTGTGCCTCAATAAGTCCGTCGTTGAGCAACTGGCTTACAATGGCCCCCGCGCCGTGGTAGCGCAACCCGCCCGCGTGGATGGGAGCCGGAATAAAGTTATGGCCGAGTGTGTACATCGGCAGCAGGGGCGTCATGCCCACGGTGTCGCCGAGGTCGTAGCGGAACACGCCCCGCGTGAGTTTGGGGCAGGAGGCCGGTTCGGCGGCAATACACCGGATCGACTTGCCCTCCTCCAGGTTGTAGCGCAGGAACGGGAACGCAATGCCCGCGAAGTTGGACCCACCGCCAAACGGAGCCACCACAATATCGGGGAAGTCACCCGCTTTTTCGAGTTGCTTGATGGCTTCGAGGCCGATAACCGTCTGGTGCATCAGCACGTGGTTTAGCACCGAACCAAGCGCGTATTTGGTATCGTCGGCCTGCATAGCGAGTTCGACAGCCTCCGAAATGGCAATGCCAAGGCTCCCCGGCGAGTTGGGGTCTTTAGCCAGAATACTTCGGCCCGCCTGGGTGCGCTCCGAGGGTGATGGATACACGTTGGCCCCCCAGGTGTTCATCATGATTTTGCGGTAGGGTTTGCCTTCGTAGCTCGCCTTCACCATGTAGACATCGCACTCAATGCCGAACATCTGGCAGGCAAAGCTAAGGGCACTCCCCCACTGCCCCGCGCCGGTTTCGGTCGTAATGCGTTTCACGCCCTCCTGCTTGTTGTAGTACGCCTGCGGAACAGCCGTGTTGGGCTTGTGCGACCCGGCCGGGCTGACGCCTTCGTACTTGTAGTAGATTTTAGCCGACGTTCCAAGCAACTTTTCAAAACCCGTGGCGCGGAACATAGGCGTAGGCCGCCAAATCTTGTAGATTTCGCGCACCTCGTCGGGGATGCCTACCCATTTATCGGACGTGACCTCCTGCTTGATGAGTTCCATCGGAAACAGGGGCATCAGCATCTCAGGGCCAATCGGTTCGTGGGTGCCGGGGTGAAGCGGTGGCAAGGGCTTATTGGGCATGTCGGCCACAATATTGTACCAGCTTTCGGGAATTTCGGCTTCGGTAAGGGTGATCTTTTTCTGCATTTGGTTTTGATGGTTTACGTAAAAGCGGTCCAATATAATCGGTTTGGCTGCACAGTATGGTACAGCCAATTAAAGAATTTCTGATGGCTCTAAATACCCTTTCGTGGAGTGGCATTTGAGGTCTTTTATGTGTAGGTTTGTCTTACACCAGACAGGACAAGACAATGACCGTAATGGCCGAACAAACGGTGCGCTCTCAACGAGCCACCCGCAAGCCCCGACAGGCCCCCAGGCCTGTTGCCATTCCGACTGCGCTGATTTATGAAGAGTGGGATGGTAAACCAATTTATTACAAAGGGTATCGGGATGTGCTGGCGGGAACCAAAACAGTTGAAGAAATTATGTCTTGCTCTGACTTACAGGGAATTATTGTGTATTTGTTGAATGGATTCCTGTACACCCATCTGAATCGAAAGCTCTACACGGTTGGCACCAACGAGTCGGGTTTGCATCTCGCAGCGAATAACAATGTTGCCAACGATCTGGCCATCTACGAGAAGGCGAAGATTGGCAAGCTCAAAGGCAAATATTTTAGTGTGTCCCCTCTGGTTGTGATTGAGGTTGATATAAAAGCCGACGTGGGCGATTTTGGCGACGAGAGCAGTTACCTGTTTCAGAAAGCCAAAAAGATTCTTGATTTTGGGGCGCAGCGCGTCATCTGGATACTAACCGAATTTCGCAAAGTGTTTATTGCCGAACAAGGGCAGAAACAATGGACCATCACCGACTGGGATCAGGACGTTCTGGTGATGGAAAACTGTGTATTGAATATCAAAACTCTGTTAGACGAAGAAGAAATTGACTATTAACTCCATGAAGCAACTCCTGCTCTCCTGTTTCCTGCTGGCTTCGGTGCCTGCCCTGGCCCAAACAACGGCCACAACCCAAACTACCGCTACGGCCCAAACCACTGACGTAAAAGAGTTTGTGGGCAACTACTCGTTTGCTGATGGTAGCCCCATCGCTAAATTCATTGTTACCGATAAAGACGGCGTTCTCTACGGCGAAGCCGACAGCTACGGCTCCAACAAGCTCCTGAAACAACCCGAAACCGACACCTATCAGTCCACAAGCAGCTACGGATCTATTGTTCAATTTGAGCGTGACCCCGCCACCAAAGCTATTAAAGGCCTGATTCTGAAGGTGCAGGGGCAGGAGATTTCGGCCAAAAAAGAGAAGTAATAAGGTGATTTGCTGCGCGTCATTGGTTGTCATTCATGAATTTAAAGCTATCAATGACAACCAATGACGCGCAGTAAATGACTACTTAATGACTGCCTCTTCAACCGGGTCGCGGTCGCCGGTGTCGCGGCCTTCAGGTTGGGGTAACGGTCGATTTTCGGGGCCGGGGCCGGGTTGCCCGTCGGGGTTGGGGGTGTCTTTCCGGCGTGAGAGGTAAGTGTAGATGGCTGGCACCACGAAGAGCGTCAGCACGAGCGAAAACAGCAGGCCACCCACAATCACGATGCCCAGGGGCATCCGGCTTTTGCTGGCAGCCCCTAACGCAAGAGCTAGCGGCAAGGCACCAAAAGCCGCCACAAGGGTCGTCATCAGGATGGGCCGGAGCCGCATAGCCGCCGATTCGATAGCCGCTTCATATTTATTCTTGCCCGTGAGTCGCTGCTCGTTGGCAAACTCCACGATCAGGATACCGTTTTTGGTCACCAGACCAACGAGCATAATTACGCCGATCTGACTGAAGATATTGAGCGTTTGCCCAAACAACCACAACGACAACACAGCCCCGGCAATCGCCAGGGGTACGGTAATCATGATAATGAACGGGTCGATAAAACTATCGAACTGAGCGGCCAGAATCAGGTACACTAAGATCAGAGCTAACCCAAAGGCAAACAAGGTGTTCGACGAGCTTTCGGCGTAGTCGCGGGAGGCCCCGGACAGGGCCGTTTGGAAGGTGTTGTCGAGCAAACGGCCTGCTATCGTGTTCATCACCGCTACCCCATCGCCAATAGTTTTGCCGGGGGCCAACCCCGCCGACACCGTCGCCGATTTGAACCGGTTGTAGTGATACACCGACGGCGGACTCGACCGCTCCTCAAACCGTACGAGGTTGTCGAGTTGAATCAGGTTTCCCTCGTTGTTCCGCACATAAAACGAAGCCAGATCGACAGGTTCGTCGCGGTCTTCGCGGTCAACCTGCCCGATGACCTGATACTGCTTGCCGTTCATAAGCATGTAGGCCAGTCGGCGATTGCTCAGAGCTAACTGAACGGTATTCGACACATCGAGCACCGACAACCCCAGGCTTGTGGCTTTTTCACGCTCAATGCTAATGTTGAGTTCAGGCTTATTGAATTTCAAATCCACGTCGACGTTCTGGAAGGTAGGGTCTTTGCGGACCTCTTCCAGAAACTTAGGCAACACTTCACGAAGTTTGTCGAAGCTCAGGTTCTGCAACACGAATTGAATGGGTTGCCCGCCCCCTCGCCCTACCTGAATGGTCTGCTCCTGCACCGGGAACATACGGGCATCGCTGAAATTGCGGAGATTAGCCGTCAGGTAATCGGCCACCTGCTGCTGCGACCGGGTCCGGTTTTGTGGTTCGCGCATGTTCACGAACACAAAGGCACTGTTTACCGCACCAGAGCCTGTAAAACCGGGTGCCACTACACTAAACGTGAGGGTCGTTTCGGGTACGGAGTCGAGTACAAACTGCGTGAGTCGGTCCGTAATGCCCGCCATCGCTTCGTAGCTCGTACCTTCGGGGGCGGTAATGGGTATCCGTAACCGACCGCGATCTTCGAGCGGAGCCAGTTCCGATTTGAGCAACGCGCCCAAGCCCACAATCAGGGCCAGACAAGCCACCACCATGCCCCAGGCCCAACCCCGCGCCCGCATGAACCGCTCCAGCGAGTGCCGGTAGGTTCGGTCGAGCCATTGGAAAAACGGCTCCGTTTTCTTATAAAACCAGCTCCCCTTTCCGTGGTCTTTGCTCGTCAGTTTCACGCTCAGCACGGGAGTCAGCGTGAGCGACACAAACGCCGAGATCAGCACGGCCCCGGCCACCACAATACCAAACTCCCGGAAAAGTCGGCCCACGAAACCTTCCAGGAAAATGATCGGTAAAAACACCACCGCCAACGTGATTGAGGTAGCCAGTACGGCGAAGAAAATCTCTTCGGAGCCTTCTTTAGCCGCCTGCCGGGTGTCCATGCCCTGCTCGATTTTCTTGAATATATTCTCGGTAACCACAATCCCATCGTCGACTACGAGGCCCGTTGCCAGAACGATCCCTAACAGTGTTAAGACGTTGATACTGAAGTCGGCAATGTACATGATAAAGAATGCGCCAATGAGCGAAACCGGAATGTCGATTAGGGGGCGGAAGGCAATGAGCCAGTCGCGGAAGAAGAAATAAATAACCAGAACAACCAACACAAACGAGATCAGCAGGGTCTCCTGCACTTCCAGGATAGCCTTGCGAATAAACGTGCTCCGGTCAATACCTATGTTCACCTGAATGTCGGCGGGGAGGTCTTTTTTGAGTGTCTCGAATCGCTTATAAAACTCGTCGGCAATTTCGACGTAGTTGGCTCCCGGCTGCGGTATCAGGACCAGAATCACGCCCTGTACGCCGTTTTGCTTCGATTGAGTTTCTTCGTTCTCAGGCCCCAACACGGCGTAACCAATGTCTTTGAATCGGATTATCTGCCCATCGGTTTGTCGTACAATGAGGTCGTTGAAGTCTTTCTCCGTCGCCAGTCGGCCCACCGATTTCACGGTCAGTTCGGTGTTGTTTCCGTAGATTTTCCCGCCGGGGAGTTCCACGTTCTGGCGGGTCAGGGCCTGCTCGATGTCTTGCACGGTCAGGCGGTAGGCTGCCAGTTTGAAGGGGTCTATCCAGAGCCGCATAGCAAAGCGTTTGAGGCCGTAGATCGTTACCTGGCTCACGCCCGGTATGGTTTGCAACCGCTCCTGCAACACGTTTTCGGCGTAGTCGGACAACTGCATGATATTGCGCGTCGTGCTTTGCACGGGCAAAAACACGATGGGGTCTGAGTTGGCATCGGCTTTGGTCACTACTGGTGGCCCATCAATGTCCTGCGGCAGTTGGCGTTGGGCCTGTGCTACCTTATCGCGCACGTCGTTGGCGGCCCGTTCAAGGTCGGCACTCAGATCGAATTCGACCGTTATGGTGCTGGCTCCCAGCGAACTATTCGACGAGATGGTCCGAATACCCTCAATGCTGTTGAGCGATTTTTCGATAGGCTCGGTAATCTGCGACTCAATAATTTCGGGGTTGGCTCCCGTATAATTGGTCCGCACCGTAATGATCGGCGGGTCGATGGCCGGGTATTCGCGCACCCCCAGCGACTGGTAACCAATTACGCCGAACAGCACGATGATGATCGACATCACCATAGCGAAGACCGGGCGGTTTAATGCAAGCGAAGAAAGACTCATAGTCTGTTGAGTTGGCAGTAGACAGTGAGCAGTTGGCAACAGGCAATCGACAGTTGGCAGTAGCCAGTAACGTTTTCCTACTGTCGACTGCCTGCTGCCAACTGCTCACTGTTCACTAATTTATTTACGTTCACCAAGCCGTCGGGTTTGAGGAACAGCAGACCAGTTGTGGCAATGGTATCGCCCTGCTGCACACCCGACAGTATTTGGATGGCCGAGGCTGTGCGGATACCCGTTGTTACGTCGCGAAACAGGGCCTTGCCGTTGCGAATCACGACCACCTGTTTGCCCCGCGTTTGCGGGATCACGGCCTGTGTGGGCACCACCAGCCCGCGCTCATTCTGGATCGCCAGCGTCACTTTGGCAAACGTGCCGGGTCGCAGTCGAGCATTGCTGTTGCTTACCTGTGCCCTCACCCGCAGGTTGCGCGTCTCCTGATCAACCGACGGTTCGGTGGCGAACACCGTCCCCCGGAAGTTCTGGCTAATCCCATCAACTGTAAACGTTACCCCACTGCCGTTTCGGATGCTGGGCGCGTATTTTTCCGGCACCGAAAAGTCGAGTTTAAGCGAACTCGTTTGCTGTAAACGCGCAATGAGCGTTTGGGGAGTCACGTAGGCACCGGGGCTAACGTTGCGCAGGCCAATAAAGCCCGAAAACGGTGCCCGGATTTCGGTTCGGCGCAGATTGGCGTTCACGAGTTCGATGTCGGCCAGCGCACTTTTGAAGTTCGTGACCACAATGTCGTATTCCTGTTGGCTGATGCCCCCGCGTTGCAGCAGTTGCTTGTTGCGTTCCTCCGTACGTTGGGCGTTTTCGCGCTGTACATAAAGCCGCTGCAACTGCGCCCGCAAATCGGCGTCGTAGAGTTTCAACAGCAGTGTTCCTTTGCTGACGGGTTGCCCCTCCCGAATGTTTAATTGGGTGATTCGCCCCGGCACTTCGGGGTACAGATCAATCTGTTCGGCGGCAATCAACGACCCCGTCGAAACGACCTCTTCCTTTAGGGGTTGGGTGGCCACGATAAAGCCCGTGACCGTTGTTGGCTTGTTCCCGCCGGGTCCTCCCCCACCGGGCGCACCACCCCGGTTAGTTGCCCCTCCCGGTCCACCTGCCGAGGCTGTGGGGTCCGTTTTTTTCGATTTCCCAAACTTGTTGTAGGCAACAAAGCCACCTACAATCAATACGACAAGGCCGAGTGCTATCCAGCGTTTCACAGGCTATTAAAATTCATAACGTTATGTACTTAACTGGGCTGAGGAGTAAATGTTGTTCGGAGTTTTCCGCTCAAAAATTCATGGTACACCAATTCCCACTTCTGGATGTTCCGCTCCACATCGAATTCATCCACTACCCGCACGGCATTTGCCCGGTACTGCGCGTAGGCATCAGGCGAAAGTCGGGCCAACTGGTTCATGGCTTCGGCAAGGGGTTCAACGTCATTAGAAGCCCATACGCCTGCTTTTCGTTCGCTCAATAGTTGCCAGGGCGTACCGGTCGAAGCAATCACGGGGGTGCCCTGCGTGAGGGCTTCCGTTACAACAATGCCAAAATTTTCTGTGTGTGAAGGCATTACAAGACAAAAAGCATTAGCCATGAGTCCGTACTTTTCAGCGTCGCGTTTGTGGCCCACAAAGTCGATTCGGTCGCGGCATCCGAGTTGTTCAGCCAGGGCCATCATCTCGCGGCCATAGTCGTTGTCATAATCTCCCACAACCTTTAACCGTCGGCCATCGGTTACCAGGGGCAAGGCGTTGATCAGGCGTTCAAGGGCTTTTTTGGGGTGAATCCGCCCCACAAACAACCAGTAGGATTGAGCGTCAGTGAGGGTTCGGGGTTGTTTGGGCACTACCTCTACAAAACAGGAGAGTTGCACGATGTTGGTATCCACACCCAACTGCGCCCGAATATAGCCCGTCTCGGCATCGCAGGTCGATTGAAACAGGATTCGCTTTTTAAACAGCCGGATAAACGACAGCACCGCCTTTTTGCGGCCCGTGCTGTAGATCATCGCATCGGGGTCGAGTTCGCCGTGGGGCGTCCAAACGACTTTTTTACCCAACAGCAAAGCCAATGGGGCCAGCATCCACGAAATTGGGTAATACATGGCCGAGAGGTGCAGAATATCGCACTGCCAAAGGGGCTTCAACGAAGCCAGCCACAACCGGACCGGGGCGTAATGGATGGCGGTTTTGGCATAGTAGGCCCGGCCATAATCGGTGTCGAGCCAGCGATTGAGCAGTACGCGGTCGCCCACGCCATCATCGGTCGTAGCCACCGAGATCGTATGTCCCCGCCGGACCAATGCCCGCGCCTGCCAGTACATAACATTGTCGGGACCACCAATTTGAGCCGGGTAAAACGAGCCGGCAGTAAAGAATATGTGTATCATTCACTCATTCGCTAATTGGTCAAACCCCCTCAACATCTCTTCAGCCACAGCCTCTGGGGCGTAGGGGGCAATTAGTTCACGTGACCGTTGCCCCATAGCGGCTTGGTCGGCCCTGCCCGTCATAAAGTCGAGCAGGCGGTTGGTTAGTTGCTGGGGCTGGGTTGGATCGTAGCTATAGCCGTTTTGGCCATCGCGCACCAGGTCGGGAACGCACCCGCACCGGTCAGATACCAGCACGGGCATCCCGCACACCATAGCCTCGTTGACCACCAATCCCCAAGGTTCCGAGGAGCTCGGCAGCACCAGCACATCGGCCATAGCGAGCCATTCGGGCACCCGATACCAGTGGGTTGCCGGGCGAAAAAAAACCCGGTCGTCGAGGGCCAGTTTACGAGCGAGCCGGGCGAGGTCGGCCTCTTGTGGCCCACTACCCAGCACGATCAAGCCCCAATCTGCGTTTGGGATCTGCTCCAACGCATTCGCAAAACAGACTAGCAATTGGGGAAGGTTTTTGGGTTCGATCAGTCGCCCCACAAATATAAAATTCTGCCGGGGCAGGCCCTGCTGTTGTTGGGCCAGTTCGCGGCTCGTTACGGCCCGCTTGTAAGCATCCTCTAACGCCTGATTGTCGACCGCGCTTTTTTGTAGAAGAATACGGTCTGGAGCAACCCCTAATTGCATCAGATAATTAGCCTGTGGCGATCCAAAGCAAAAAAAACCAGCGCATTGCTTCAAGATTGTCCGTTTAAGCCATTCTTTAGCCCGCGAACGGGTTTGGTCGGCGGCTGTGCTTTCCATTTGCATCACCACCCGAACGCCTGTCAAACGGGCATACGCCAGCAAAAGCAGTTGCGCGGGGTCGTAATAGCCCGTCAGGCACAGCACGTCGGGCCGAAACCGGCGCATGCGACTCAGTAATGTTGTAGCCCGCGCTCGCAGGGGAATGTCCTCCACGAACCGGTCAAACAGCAACTCATACGAGTAGGTGTAGATTGGTGCGTTGGTGTCATCCCGTTCCCAATCGGCGCGGGAACGTTCGTTACGGCCAATCTGAAGTACATGCACGACCATTTCGGGGTGGCCCTTCGCCAAGCGATCAAGTGCCTGAAATACAGCAGCCTTGTAATGCGACCAAAGAATGTTATGAACGAGCAGGACTTTCATTAGGGACAGCATAGCCCTCGTAATCGACGGCGGGTGGGTTGGTCCAGAACCGGATTGGAAACGCGTATTCGTTACCCACAAACCGAATCATGAGAGCCAACGGATACCAGTGCCAAGGCTCGTTGGGGCGACCATTTGTGAAAGCCTGTACCAGAAACAGGATGAACGTATAGGCCAAAAACGTAGTGAGTGGGTTGGGGTTGTTGCGCATGGCCCGCAGGCTGTAATACGTAAACAGGGCAAACAGACCACCAAACAACAGCAGTCCTAACATGCCAAAGTCGATCCAGGCTTCGAGCACGGGAATATCCAGATACAGCGATTTGAAGCCTTTTCCGAACACCAGCATTTCCATGTGCCCCTCCAGCACGTTCCCTAAAAAGCCCGTACTGACGGTTCGAGTCACCGACGATGCATCATACGAAGCTTTGTATCCCCCGGCGGTCTTCAAGCCCAGCAGGGCATAAATGTTCTCGGTATTTCGTTCAATAAAGCCCATAAAATAGCCGTACAACAGGGCGTATATCTGCCAGTTCTTTCGTAGAAACACCATTACGCCCCCAATAAACACGGCAATCGTGAACAGAGGCAGCGGTTTCACCAGGCCTCGTGCAGCCGCCTTCACCTGTGCGGGACGAACGTTGTAGAACAAAAACAGAAAAATGATGATGGCAAACGCCAGGATGCTCGAACGTGTTTGGGTCATCAGCAAAATAGCCGCGCTCATGGCTCCCGTAAACAGGGCAAACACGCGTGGTATGAGGCTCGTGCGCTTGTCGAATGCCCAAACTCCGCAGGCCACCACACCCATAAGCGCGTTGCGGGCAAACACGTGCGGGTTACCCGTTCGTTCGCCCGTGTCGGTGGAGCCGAAGTTAATGGCTGCCCGCTGCCCCAGAACCCAGGTCGGGTCGGTGACCATAGCATAAACCAGGGCCAGATTCGAGATCAGTGTAAACCCGACAATGACTGGAATGGCTACCTCGATCACATCGTTTGGCACGTTCACCAGAAGCAATAGAAACAGCAGGGCAAACAAAAAATACAGGCTGTCGAACAGCAGGCCCCCATACCCCGGTTCGCCCACATAATACACCATGTAGAACATCATAAGGGCGATGCTGCCCACCATCATGTAAAACGCCAGAATATTGGGTTTGTACAATTTTCGGAACACCGTAAACGGTATCATCAACAGGAAGCCAGCCCCCGTGAAAGCCGCCGTAAAAGCCGCGCTGTTCGGTGCCAAACGCAATGTTTCCTTAAAAAAGAAGATCAATGGAAATCCATCGACCACCATGCAGATGCCTACTACCATCCGCATATAATCTAACTTTTGCAGTAATCGAAGCATACTAGTAAGACATTGGATGTTGGATTATGGACGTTGGACAGAGAAAATCTAAAATCCAACATCCGTAATCCAACGTCTTATTTTCTTAGTGATAGCCGATGGCGTACATAGCCCCATTGGCCCCGGAGTACAAAATACAGCAATTTTCGGATGCGACAGTACCGTAACCAAACGGATTCGCTTAAACGGCTCTTCAGCATAGGCGCAAACTTCCGCCGTATGCCCTCGTGTTCGGCCATGCCCACCGTGGCAATGGTCGACGATTTAGCGTCGGGTTGCACCCGGAAACCACCCCAAAATCCGTCGACGTGGATAAACGAAGCATCAGGGCGAACGCCCAACCGGGCAACTAGCTCGTAATCAATCACAAAGCGTAAGGTTTCGTCCAGAAAACCAGTCTGCTCAAGCAAACTCCGCTGCACAAACAGCGATTGATTATAGACCTGCATACCCTCGTAAATGTGGCATTCGATACAGAACGGCGGCAACCGGAATAGTTCAGTTATAACGTCCTGTTCGTCGATCATGTACATATCGCCGTAAAACACGCCCGCCTTCGGATTTCGTCGCCAGGCTTCAGCCACCTGCTCGAAAGCTCCCGGCGCAAACACATCGTCGGAGTTCTGAAACGCCAACAGATCGCCCGTTGCCTGCCGGAAGCCCTTGTTGATGGCATCGGTTTGGCCCCGGTCGCGCTCACTCACCCAACCCGCCAGATACGGCTCGTATTTCCGAATTAGTTCTACACTCCCATCCGTTGAGCCACCGTCGATGATGAAATATTCCAGGTTGGGATAGTTCTGGTTCAGTACGCTCAGGATGGTCCGCTCCAAATAGCCGACCTGATTGTAGGAAGGCGTTACAACGGTGAGCTTAGGATATTCTTTCGCAAGTTCGGATGCTTTTGCCCCCTGCGGAACAAAAGGCATGGTCACAAAGGCGCGAAGGGATTTGGATTCGTTCTCCACAGACTATCGAAGACTTTGATACACGGCCAATGTTTGAGCGGCCGTTTTTTCACACGAAAACAGGGTCAGTCGTTCGCGCCCCCGCCGACTTAATTCGGCCCGGCAGGCATCGTCCAGAATGACCCGTTCAACAACAGCGGCTATCGACTCCGCTTGCTCAGGATCAAAATACAGGGCCGCATCGCCCCCGACTTCGGGCAGTGAGCTACGGTCACTCAGCAACGCCGGGCATCCCCCGCTGAAGGCTTCGAGCACTGGTATGCCAAACCCCTCGTTGAGCGACGGGAACACAAACGCCAGCGCATGCCGATACAAACCTAACAACGAATTGTCGGTGATGGGCCGAAAATGTACACGATTGGTCAGTTTGGCCTCGGCAAACCCGGTTAATTCGTCCCGACTGAAAGCCCCGCCCCCTGCACACACCAGATGCACGTCGGGGTGCCGATGCAATAGGGGAATAATAGCGTTGAAAAAACCGTCGAAGTTCTTATAAAACGACCGTTTGCCTACATAAAGCAAGTAGGGAAATGGTTCCGTTGGTACGTCGTTTTGCCCCGCCCCCAATAGGCCACTTTCTGCCAGCGATGTGCCAAGGTGAATAACTTCGATCCGCTCGGGCTGGACACCAAAAAATTGCTGAATTTCCCCTTTCGAAAACTCCGACACCGTTATGATC
This sequence comes from Cytophagales bacterium, assembly GCA_004292855.1. Taxonomy (GTDB): domain Bacteria; phylum Bacteroidota; class Bacteroidia; order Cytophagales; family Spirosomataceae; genus Rudanella. The sequence continues at coordinate 72,906 of RDXN01000043.1, read as the reverse complement.
CGGTCGGCCCGTTGCAGAAGTTTCCGTTTGAGTTCAGGCAAGTGCCCCCCTACGTCGGGGTATTGCTGGGCATAGCGTTCGCTGGTGGCGTCGTGAAACGTGAGCACAAATGGCTTGTTACCCAGATAGTCCAGAAAATACTTGTGGTAGTATGTCGGGTGGAATACATCGAACTGACCCTCGCGCAAGTACCGGATGCTATTTGAGCGGTTAAGCTGGGTCATTACCCGATTCACAAATCCATTTTGCGCCCCCCACTCATACCGGCGATGCGGTATAAGAGGTCTTCCTTTAATGTATTCATTGTTAGAATACAACAACGATACTTGTAGTGAGAGTGCGTGATTCTGCTGATATTGATTAATGAGTTCATAAAAATACCGAGCTACTCCGCCATACATGTGTCCGCTAAAGGCCTGGTGGTCGTAGAGTATATTCATGTATAATTGGGCAGGGAGTAATTATTGGGTAGTGAGTCAGGGCAAAAGTACAACTTGATTAATTCACTTTGTATTACTTGACAGTGGGTAGCTGAACTGTATCGACAAACCGAGTCATTGACCGTAGAAACAGGCCTGTTTTGCGTCGCCATCCTCGCACAATGGGTGGTTCGGGTTGTTTTCCAAAGGCAGGAAGCTGAGAAAAAACCGCGTTGGTGTAGTTGGCTACCGTTTGCCGATACGCTTCCAGAAGTCGCGCCAAATCGGGCCGTCTGGCCAATAAGGTTCGGTTCTGATAGGCAAACAAGCCCTCGTCGGGGTTAAACAACCCCTTGAAATTAATCCAGAGGGGCGACTTGGGCGCGTTTGTGGGCCACTCATGCCAGTTCCAGATGGCCCGGTGCCAGCTTCTATCCTGCACCACCCGCACCCCATCGAACAGGGCGGGCCAGTGCATGAGCCAGAGTTGGTCGAGACAAAGGCTTTCGCAAAAATCGACCTGGGCGCGGGTTTGTACGCGGTCTTCCCACCAGGCCAGCATCCGGTCGGTTTCGGGGCCGGGGCGTAGGGCTATAAAATCGGAGCTGTACAGCCCTACGTTTTGCAGATATTTTTCGTCGGGGAAACAAGCATCTGCCGGGGGAGCAACCAGATGAGGGGTCAGCAGCGCATTGGCTGTTCGGAGTGCGTCAGGAACGGGTGTAAGGCTCTCATAAACAACCGTGTTAGGATCAAAATAAAGCACGCTTTCAACACCTGTTTGCCGAGCCATAATGGCCCGAATCAGCGTGGGTTTTACGGCCGCGACAAACTCCGTTGGCGTGTATCGCGCCGAAAGCTCACTTAGTTGGCCTGCGTCCAGAACTTCAGCAACAGGCAACAACGCGTAGGGAAATGGGGAAGTTATTGCCGAGGGCAACTCGTCGGCCAGCCCGATCTGAAATTGGGCGTTGGGGTGGTGTCGGATGGTGTTGCCCAATGCAAACGCCTGTGGCAACTGACGAACGGTGCAAACGGTGATAACGAGCATCAAATCCAAAAAAGAAAGCCACCTGTTGGAGTGGCTTTTGCTGTGTAGCGGGGAGCAGGATCGAACTGCCGACCTTAGGGTTATGAATCCTACGCTCTAACCATCTGAGCTACCCCGCCGTTTTCGTAGGGCAAAAGTACGGAAAATTATTTTGTGCGCAACCTCGATTTTTGACATTCGCATCAAAAAAATTTTACCTTTGCCCATATCGCTATGCTACCCGTTTGATATGGAGAAGTTTAAGTTTACTACCGAATACGAGCTTCGGGCCTCGCCAAAAATGTTGTTTCCGTACATCAGCACGGCCTCCGGGCTTTCGCAGTGGTTTGCGGCCAAAGTGAACACGATGCCCGAACACCGCTTCGATTTCCAGTGGGATAACGAAAGCCACATTGCCCGGCAAGTGTCGTTGCGTCAGAACAAAAGTGTGCGGTTCGAATTCCTCGAAACGGGCGAGAATGGGCACGATAATAACTATGTCGATTTTCGGGTTGAGCAAAGCGAGCTTACTCAGTCAACTTATCTCCGCATTACCGATTACTCCGCCAACACCGACGCCGAAGACCTACAGGACCTTTGGGATGGCATGATGGACAAACTCCGCGAAATTGTTGGCAGTTAGTGTTAATAATGGTTAATGGATTGCGCAGAATGAACAATTAGAGGCTTTTGGCGCGTTCTGATAGAAAGCCTGTTTTTCAGTTCACATTAGCCCGCTTCGGCGTACCGATTATCCATTGAAAAAGATCGACAAACTCATCCTCTCGTCGTTTTGGGGGCCGTTTGTGCTGACGCTCTGCGTTGTCATCTTTATTTTCCTGATGCGCCTGCTGATGTTCTACATCGACGACTTCGTGTCGAAAGATGTGGACCTTGTCACGTTTGGGCGTTTGCTGTTTTTCTTCTCCCTGCTCACCATTCCCACGGCCCTACCGTTGGCCACGTTGCTGTCGTCGCTGATGACCTACGGTAATCTGGGTGAGTTTTTTGAGCTGACCGCCATGAAAAGCGCGGGTATTTCGCTCACAAGGGCCATGCGTCCGTTGCTCATCGTGGCCGTTTTCATTAGTGGTTTTTCGTTCTGGTTCAACAACATCGTAGCTCCGTGGGCCAACCTCAAAGGGTATAGTTTGTTGTACGACATAAAAACAGCCAAAGCCACCCTGAGCCTGAAAGAAGGTATTTTTTACAACGACCTGCCCGGCTACAGCATCAAAGTTGACCGCAAACTCACCACCAACCCCAACAGCACCACCGGCGACCTGCTGAAAGGGCTCGTGATCTACAAACACGCTACCACCGGCGTTGAAACGGGCAACCGCGAGGTGATTCTGGCCGATTCGGGGCGGATGTACACCGACAAAGACCGAACATACCTGGTGTTTGAGCTATACAACGGCAACGACTATCAGGAGCAGTCGGACCCGAATAACATCACCTACGCCAGCAACGGTACGCCGGTGCAGAAGGGGCAGTTTATCCGTAACAGTTTTGGGCATTACAAGCTGGTTATCAGCCTGGAGTCGTTCGGGATTCACCGGACCAACGAGCAACAGTTCGAGTATCACGAGTACATGAAAAACCTGGGCGAACTGGCCAATCTGACCGACTCGCTCAAGCAGGATTTTCGAAACACGAGCCTCAACGTTGCCAACTCGTCGCGGCAGTACTATAATTATCAATTCAAGAATCAGATGCCTTCGGGCATAACCTCGGCGGTGAAAGCCGTCCCCAAAGCCAAACCCGGTCGCTGGCTCGACTCACTCATCAATGCCCGCAAAATCGACCGGAGAGAGCTGGCCTCCACGGCCCTTGCGCAGGCGCAGAGTGTACTCAGTTATGCTAGCTCGAACGTGGTGTATTTGCAGGAGAAGCAGCGGCAGGTCTATAAATACGAACTCGAAACGCACCACAAGTTCACGCAGGCGATTTCGGTGTTTATCATGTTTTTGATTGGTGCCCCGCTCGGAGCGATCATCAAAAAAGGAGGCTTTGGCTTGCCCGTTCTGGTATCAATTATCTTTTTTATCCTGCTTTACGTGCTCACCCTCAACGGCGACAAGTTTGCCAAAGATGGCGTGTTGTGGGTGCCTGCCGGTGCCTGGATGGCCAACGCGATCCTGTTGCCTGTAGGCCTGTATTTCATGTATCAGGCCCGGCACGACTCCCGCCTATTTGACAAAGACGTGTATCTGATTGCGTGGGAGAAAATTAGGAGGCAGTGGGCAGTAGGCAGTAAACAGTAGGCAGTTGCTCTGCGTCAGCTTTTTCTGCCCACTGCTCACTGCTTACTGCCTACTTTTCCGTACCTTTGCGCGTTCAATAAATTTTTTATCATTTTAAGCTGTCTGAAGATGTCATTAACGACCGAGAAAAAGCAAGAAATCTTTGCGACCCAGGGCTTCAAAAAATCTGCTGAAGACACGGGTTCGGCCGAATCCCAGATCGCACTCTTTACGTACCGAATCGCATCTCTGACCGAACACCTGAAAGTGCATAAGCACGACCACGGTACGCGGCAGGGCCTGTTGAAGCTCGTAGGTAAGCGTCGCCATCTGCTCGATTACCTCATGCGTAGCGATATCAGCCGGTATCGGGCCATTATTGCCCAACTTGGTATCCGTAAGTAAGTTTCTCTATGTTAGTAGGAAATTGCCCTGGGTGCAGGCGATTTCCTACTTTTTTATTTGTCCCAAGCGGTTTAAAGCTGTTGTAGCGCGTTAAAAAAACGGTATGTTCCAAATCACCACCCAATCAGTTGCCCTGCCCGATGGCCGGGAAATCACCATCGAAACGGGCAAACTTGCCCGTCAGGCCGACGGAGCCGTTCTGGTTCGTTTAGGCAAAACGATGTTGCTGGCCACGGTTGTTTCGGCCAAAGACGCCAAAGAGGGCGTTGACTTCCTACCCCTTTCTGTTGATTATCAAGAGAAATTTGCATCCGCCGGTCGCATTCCGGGCAGCTTTCAGCGTCGGGAAGGCCGGTTGTCGGACCCCGAAATTCTGATTAGCCGCCTTGTCGACCGCGCCTTGCGGCCCATCTTCCCCGAAGATTATCACGCCGATACGCAGATGATGATTACCATGATCTCTGCCGATGCCGAAGTGTTGCCCGATCAGTTGGCAGCGTTGGCGGCTTCGTCAGCGTTGATGGTGTCGGATATTCCCTTCAATGGTCCGATTTCGGAGGTACGCGTTGCCAAAATCGACGGAACGTACCACGTTAACCCCAAAACCTCTGACCTTAGCCGCGCTTCCCTCGATCTGATCGTTGGTGCCACCGCTCAGGACATTTGTATGGTGGAGGGCGAAATGAACGAGTGTTCAGAAGCCGAAGTGGTAGAAGCCCTGCGCATCGCCCACGACGTAATTAAGCTACAGTGTGCTGCCCAAAAAGAGCTTGAAGCCAAAGTAGGCAAGACCGAAAAGCGGGTATACAGCCACGAAACGCACGACGAAGAACTGCGGGCGGCTGTTCGGGCGGCTTGTTACGATAAAATCTACGCTGTTGCAGCCCTGCAACAAGCAAGCAAAAAAGCCCGGAGCGAAGGGTTCAAAGCCGTTCGCGACGAGTATATGGCCTCTTTCGCCGAAGGCGAAGTTGTGAACACTGGCTTGGTAAAGACCTATTTCCACGACCTTGTCTGGGAAGCGTCACGCCGGTTAGTACTCGACGAGCGTGCCCGCTTGGACGGCCGTAAGCTCGACGAGATTCGCCCGATCATGTGCGAAGCCGATTTTCTGCCAATGGCCCACGGGTCGGCCCTGTTTACACGGGGAGAGACGCAATCGCTCACGACGGCCACGCTCGGCACCAAAATGGACGAGCAGATCATCGACATGGCGATGTATCAGGGCTACAACAAGTTCCTGCTGCATTATAACTTCCCCGGCTTTTCGACGGGTGAGGTGAAGCCAAACCGGGGTGCCAGCCGTCGCGAGATTGGCCACGGCAACCTGGCTCACCGTTCGTTGAAGAAAGTAATGCCCCCCGATGCCGACAATCCCTACACAATTCGGATTGTGTCGGATATTCTGGAATCGAACGGATCGTCGTCGATGGCCACGGTTTGCGCCGGTACAATGGCCCTGATGGACGCTGGTGTGAAAATCAAAGCTCCGGTTGCGGGTATCGCGATGGGTTTGATTACCGACACCGAGCCGGGTTCAGACAAATACGCCGTTCTGTCGGACATTCTGGGTGATGAAGATCACCTCGGCGATATGGACTTTAAAGTGACGGGTACCGAGAAAGGCATCACGGCTTGTCAGATGGACATGAAAGTGGAAGGCCTCTCGTATGAGGTGCTGACGCAGGCTTTGGAGCAAGCCCGTGCGGGTCGTTTGCATATTCTGGGCGAGATGAAAAAAGCCATCTCTGCCGTGCGCGACGATTTGAAGCCCCACGCGCCCCGTGCCCACGTAATTCGCATTGAACAAAGTCAGATTGGTGCCGTAATCGGACCCGGTGGCAAGGTGGTGCAGGAGATTCAGAAAGAGTCGGGTACGACTGTCGTGATCGAAGAGCGCGAGGGTGCGGGATTTGTGAGCATCTTTGCTACCAACAAAGAAGGCATGGAGAAGGCCATTTCGCGGGTGAAAGGCATTGTGGCCGTAGCCGAAATTGGCGAGGAGTACACAGGAAAAGTGAAGACCATTATGCCATTCGGGGCGTTTGTTGAGTTCCTGCCCGGCAAAGACGGTTTATTGCACATTTCCGAGATCAAGTGGGAGCGCGTCGAAACGATGGACGGCGTTCTGGAGGTCGGCGAAGAAGTTCGCGTAAAGTTGATTGATATCGATAAGAAGACAGGAAAGTACCGTTTGTCTCGTAAAGTTCTGCTGCCAAAGGCATAGAACAAAAACTAAAACGGGTTTGTTACTTTTTTGTGTAATCGAACGTCCAATCAGAACGTTTTATTACCACACAACTAAAGGGGTGCTTCAACGATGAGACAGCTTAAGATTTCAAAACAAATAACCAACCGCGAAAGCCAGTCGCTGGATAAGTACCTCCAGGAGATTGGTAAGGTGGACCTGCTGACGCCGGATGAGGAAGTGATTCTGGCACAGAAGATTCGCGAGGGCGATCAACTCTCGTTGGAACGACTGACAAAAGCAAACCTCCGTTTTGTGGTTTCGGTAGCTAAACAATACCAGAACCAGGGCTTGTCGCTGGGTGACTTGATCAATGAGGGCAACCTCGGTTTGATCAAAGCCGCACAACGGTTCGACGAAACCCGTGGTTTTAAGTTTATTTCCTACGCCGTTTGGTGGATTCGCCAGTCGATTTTGCAGGCTTTGGCCGAGCAATCTCGTATTGTGCGGTTGCCCCTGAACCGGGTTGGTTCGCTGAACAAGATTTCGAAGACGTTCTCGGATCTAGAGCAGAAGTTCGAGCGGGAGCCTTCGCCGGAAGAGTTGGCCGCCGTTCTGGACATTACGCCCGCCGAGGTGGTCGATACGCTCAAGATTTCGGGTCGGCACGTGTCGATGGATGCGCCGTTTGTACAGGGTGAAGAAAACAGCCTGCTCGACGTACTCGAAAACGACGGCGAAGACAAGCCCGATTCGGGTCTGATCAACGACTCGTTGCGCAAAGAAGTGCAACGCGCCCTCTCGACGCTCACGCAGCGCGAGGCCGACGTGATCACGCTCTACTTTGGCTTGAATGGTGAACACGCCATGACGCTCGAAGAGATCGGCGAGAAGTTCAACCTGACCCGCGAGCGCGTGCGGCAGATTAAGGAGAAGGCCATTCGTCGGCTCCGGCACACGTCGCGCTCGAAAGCGTTGAAAACGTATTTAGGATAATCCGATTGTTTCTATCAGAAAGCCGCCCTGAGTAATCGGGGCGGCTTTTTTGTTTTTGCTACCATACATCACCGTACAGCTCCAAAACCTGATAACTTCTGATGAAAACTCCCAGATTATTCCGCAAAAGCGGCTTGCTGCTTGTTTGTCTCTTATCCACTATCTCCGCTCCCAGCCTGTATGCTCAGGCCGACAAACCAATCAACGTGTCGGGAGGGCTGATCTCCGGCACGGCCACCTCAGACGGCACGATTCGACTTTACAAGGGAATCCCGTTTGCAGCCCCGCCGGTTGGTGCGTTGCGCTGGCGGGCACCGCAGCCTGTAGTGCCCTGGTCGGGGGTGCGGTCGTGCGTGACGTTTGGGGCAAGCCCTATGCAAACAAATCCGGCTCCCTTCGGGCCGTGGAGTGCCGAATTCCTGATTCCGAACGAACCCATTAGCGAAGATTGCCTGTACCTAAATGTGTGGGCACCTGCCCAATCTGGAACCAAAAAATCGCCGGTATTAGTCTGGATTTATGGGGGTGGCTTCGGCAGCGGGGGTAGCGGTTGCGCCATTTATGACGGGGAGGCAATGGCCCGCAAAGGCATCATGTTCGTTAGTGTCAATTACCGCGTGGGGCCTTTCGGATTTCTGGCTCACCCCGAACTTACGAAGGAATCGAGTAAAGGGGCGTCGGGAAATTACGGGTTGATGGATCAGATCGCAGCCCTGCATTGGGTGAAACGAAACATTGCCGCGCTCGGGGGCGACCCCAACAACGTGACCATTGCCGGGCAGTCGGCGGGGTCGATGAGCGTGAATTGCCTGGTGGCGTCTCCCCTGGCTAAGGGTCTGTTTACCAAAGCCATCGCGCAGAGCGGAGCCAATTTTGCAAGGCCAAACCCGTCGTTGCAACAGGCCGAAGCAGGTGGCCTGACCGTTATGAAGGCCTTGGGTGCCCAATCGCTCGCCGAGCTGCGGGCTAAGCCTGCCGACGAAATTCTGAAAAAAGGTCAGGGCGGAATCCGTGGACCTGTCATTGATGGGTATGTGCTTCCTCAATCCATTGCGACCATTTTTGCGGCTCAGCAACAGAACGATGTACCATTACTAACGGGCTGGAACGAGGACGAGGGTATGTTGATGGGCAAACCCAAAACCGCCGAGGAATACCGCCAACAGGCCGAAAAACAATACGGCACAAACGCGGCCGCTTACCTCCAACAGTACCCCGGCTCGACAGACACAGAGGCCACCCGCTCACAACTCGACGTGTCGCGCGACCAGATTTTCGGGGCACAAAACTACGCCTGGGCGAACGTGCAGGCCGGGCAGGGCAAGCCGGTGTATGTGTATCGGTTCACCCGAAAGATACCCGCAACAGGCGACTACGCCCAATACGGAGCCTTTCACACGGGCGAGGTAGCTTATGCCTACGACAACCTAAAGTTCATTGACCGGTCGTTGCGCCCGCTCGACAAAACGGACGATGAATTGACCCGCACTATGTCGGGCTATTGGGCTAACTTCATCAAAACGGGCAACCCCAACGGGCCGGGGCTACCGCAATGGCCCACCTACAACACCACTCAAAAGCCGGTCATCTTTTTGGGTGATACCGTTAAAACAGGTTCGTTGCCCGATGGGGCTAGGCTTAGTTTTTTGTTGGGGCTAATGAAGTGAAACTCAAAAAATAAAATTCGTCGATAAAAACGCCGAATCCTGCTCGCGGACAATCTGATTCACAATGGCTTTGTTCGCTGGGGTATCCTTTGTGGAAACCACCGTTCGGATCGAGAAAGCCCGTAGCGCATCCTCAACCGACAGCGTTCCCTCGGCAGAGTCTTTGCGGCCCGTGAAGGGGAACGTGTCGGGGCCGCGTTGGCATTGGGCGTTTAGGTTTACGCGGCTTACCTGATTCACCAACGGGTCGATGAGGTGGGCCAACTGGTCGGGGTCGGTACCGAACAGGCTTACCTGCTGCCCGTGGTCCGACGAGATAATGTACTGAATGGGCTGCTCCACGTCGATAAACGGCACGACCGGCACGACCGGGCCAAACTGCTCTTCGCGGTACAGTTTCATCCCCTCGGCCACCGGATACACCACCGCCGGAAAAAACAGCGACCCCGACACCGTGCCGCCCCCTTCATTCATGACCCGCGCCCCCTTCGCGTGGGCATCGGCAATACAATCCGTCAGATAGTCAGGCTTTTGAGGTTCCGGGAGTGGCGTGATTTGGGTAGGCTTTTCCCAGGGCATACCGGGTTTGAGGTCGTTGACTGCCGCACTAAACTTCTCCAGAAAAGCGTCGGCCACGGAGCGATGCACCCAAATGATTTTGATGGCCGTACAGCGTTGCCCATTGAACGAAAGCGTGCCCAGCAGGCATTCGCGAACGGCCAAGTCGAGGTCGGCGTCGGGCAGGATGATGGCTGCGTTTTTGGCGTCGAGACCCAAAACAGCCCGCAGACGATTACTCTTAGGGTGCATCTTTTTCAAACTATCGGCCACTCGGCTCGACCCGATCAGCGTCAGCACATTCACTTTACCCGACTGCATGAGCGCGGGCACCACCGAGGCCCCCCGCCCGTAAATCGTGTTCACAACGCCTTTCGGAAAACACGACCGGAAGGCTTCGAGCAGCGGGTAATGCAACAGGGTTCCGTGTTTGGGGGGTTTGAACAGAATGGTGTTGCCCATCAGGATAGCCGGAATCAGGGTGGTGTAGGTCTCGTTAAGGGGGTAATTGAATGGCCCCATACACAACACCACACCCAACGGCGACCGGCGAATCTGCCCAATAATTCCCTCTTCAATCTTGAACCGCGACCCCGCCCGGTCAATGTCTTTGAGCGCGTCGATGGTGTCGTAGATGTACTGCACCGTCCGGTCGAACTCCTTATTGGAATCGGCGAGAGTTTTGCCGATTTCCCACATGAGCAGGGTAACCACCTGCTTTTTCTGTTCGAGCATCCGGCCCACAAAATTCTGCATACACCAAATTCGGTCGGCCACGCTCATCCGGGGCCACTCGCCCCGGCCATTGTCGTAGGCCAAAACGGCGGCTTCGAGAGCCTCAAGAGCTTCGGCATCCGTCGTGACGGGGTAGCTGCCAATCACAGGCCGTTGCAGCGAACCGTCCGGTTGGCGCACCATTACCGGCGAGGGCACATCGACCGTAGGGCCGTCCCAATGGCGCATTTGGCCGTTTATAAGGTATTCACGTTGGTGAAGGGACGTAAACTGGTGTTCAGCCGGAATCTGGTCAAGGGCCGGAAAGCAGGATTCGAGTTGGGAAGCGGAAATGGTCATGTGGTTGTGCCTGAAGAGATGTCAACTTGTTTAGAAAGATGACATCGCTCTGGTCTTAATTGGTTCACCTTACGCCAGCAAAAAACTACCTTTGTTTTACTGTTACCTCCTACTTCATCCAACATGACTTTGCCAGGCAACGCCCCCCTCTCCGACACCCTCATCGACAAACTGCATCAGCTTTCGGAGAAATATGCTGCGATGGGGCAGGACATGAGTTCGTATCTGGAGGGGCTTTTGCAAGCCGATTACCTCACCTACTGGGACTACGTGCATCTGGAAACGTTGCTCTCGCTCCAGAACCCGCGCACGGCCTACCCCGACGAACTGATTTTTATTACCTACCACCAGATCACCGAGTTATACTTCAAACTCGTTAAGCACGAAATTGCCCAGATAGGCGGGCATCCGACTTTAGACGCCCAATTTTTTACCGAACGAATGACTCGAATCAACCGGTATTTCGGAATTCTGGAACAATCGTTTGCGGTGATGGTCGAAGGCATGGACAAAGAGCAGTTTCTGAACTTCCGTATGGCCCTGCTCCCATCGAGCGGGTTCCAGTCGGTGCAGTTTCGCGAGATCGAAATTATGTCGACCGATTTTCGGAATCTACTCCAGTCCACCGCCCCCATCCCGACCGATGCGCCCTTGTCGGTGCTGTATGACTTTTTGTACTGGAAACAGGGAGCGACCGAGCTGGCTACTCAGCAAAAAACACTGACCCTGAAGCAGTTTGAGAAAAAATATGGCGAGTCGCTCGTACGACTCGCCACCGGGTATGAATCCACTAATTTACATGCCTGTTGGCAACGTCTGGACCGGGCGGGGGCCGCTACCGACGCGCTCGTAGCCGAACTTCGGGCGTTTGACGAGCGGGTAAACGTTCGCTGGAAACTGGCGCATTTGCGGTCGGCGGTGCGGTATCTGCACAAAAGCCCCGAAGTCGTTGCCGCAACCGGCGGCACCAACTGGCAACGTTACCTCCCCCCTGCCGATCAGCAACGCCTGTTTTTCCCCGAACTCTGGACCGAAGCCCAACGTGCCAACTGGGGCCGGGCGGGCGTGGCATTCTGAGTCAACGTTTTCCTACTTTGCCTTCATCTGGCGAACCAGAATTGGGTTGGCTTCGTGGTCGAGACCATAGTTTGTACTCGGGTAGGCATCATGAAAAAAGTGCATCATTATGCCGGGGAGTGCGTCGTGTTCGTGGAACATGTACATGCAGTTTAGGGTGTGTAACTGCTGGGGCGATGCCTCACGCGTTAGATAAACAGCCGAAATTGGATAAACCACCCCGTCGGCGGTGAGGCCATACATCAGCCCTTCCGGGGCGTTGGGGTCCATAAACTTCCCATCCTCCATATTGGCCTTACTGAAGTAGTGAATATAGGGCGGGCCGTTATTCCGCCCCCCCATCAGGGCGTAACCGTGGGGCATTGCCCGCGAAGCGGCTGCCTCTGGCCCCCATGTGGGCAGGGTTGCCAAAAACGCGCTCGTCTTTTTGCGGAACGCGATAGTTTCCTGCACCGTAGCCGGGGTTGGCCCCGACGCACCACAATGATTCAGCATATCGTGCTGATGCGTACCTCCGTGAGCGTGTCCCGACGCGTGGGTGTTGTGATCGTGACCCACCAGGATAGCCGAGTTAAACAGCCGATCAACGAGGTGAACCGTCAGATTCCCAATCGTCAAATCGGCAGTTTCGACCAGGGCATCTTCAATTTGGGTAAACGTCCGACCTGCGTACATCCGCACCGTTTTTGTGTTGGCCGTCGTGAAGGTTCCCGACTTAAAATTAGCTGAGGGTAAGGGCGACGTTGTCATTTGCGACGCCACTAAAGCCATCATCGTTGCCTTATCGTAGTCGCGTTTCTGCTCAATATCAAGATGCTTAAACGCTTCGTCGGTTGGTATAAACAGGGTGCCGCGCTCATTAGTGTTGATGAGGCCTTTACCCGTCGTTGTCACCAGATCAGCAAAAATTGCAATCTGGTCGATACTCTTCAGTTGCTCCGAAAGCACATCGGGGGCTACATCGGGCGTTGGTGTACAGCCTATGAGGAGGGTGAGCATACACAGGCCTACCCGGATTGCTTTGTTCTTCATTAGTTTGTTTGTTAACCCCGCCGTTCCTTCATGCGCTCCCGGCGTTCGTCCTTGTGCGATTCGTAATCCAAAAACTGCTTATCGGTCAATACTTTACGCAAATCTTTCTCCTTCGCGTTATTCATCTGACGCACCTGCTTCATGGTGGTTCGGTCGCGCTTAACCTGGTCAATCACGGGTTGCATCTGCCGGGCGTAGTTGAGGTTAATGACCGCTATGGACTTTTCCTGCTCGGCGGTCAGAGCCAGTTCTTTCTTCATCTGCTGAGTCTGTCGGTTAGCTCGTTCTTCGGGGGTGCTGTTCATCAGTTGTTCCCTACGGTCGGCCCGGCCGGGGCGGGGGTTGTTTTGGGCGGCAGCTTGGAGGGCAATCAGTGTGCCGAGTATAAACACGGCAAGTCGGATGGTTTTCATTGGTCTATTCGTTTGTTGGTAATACAGATTGATTGGTTAATCGGGTGGACATTCGGTCGAAGCGGGCCTGCTGGCGGGGGGTGCAGAGTAGACGCACCTGCTGCCAGTGCCGAAACCGGAGCCGCATCAACTGCCCATTTTGGCGTTCCATCTGGCTCACGATTCTGTTCAGGGCCGAATCGGGCAACACGTTGCCAAACTGCCCGAACAACGCCCGCCGAATTGTCCCGAGGCTGTCTTGCAGGGGTTTGCTGCGCTGTTCAAACTGCGCCCGTAACTCCCGGTAGCGGGTTTGCTGCTCCGGCGAGAAATCGAGTCGGTCTACTAACAGTGCTTCAGGGTGTTGGCGATTTGCGCGGATCAGTCGGGCGCGGTTCATCATCCAGCCAATCGTGGCGAGATTCAGGCACAGCAATAGCCCGATTGCGATCCATAGGCCCATCAGTTTCTTTTTGTCGTTCATGTGCTTCACCAGCTTAGGGGGTCGTTGTTGGGTTGCCAGTCGGCAGTGAATTGGTCGGCAGTGACGGCTGGATCTGGCCTGGCTAAATACTGCTGAAAGAAGCTCACTGTCAGTAGGTTCAGTAACACAATCAGGCTCAGGGCCAGGACCATTGTGGTTGGGCGAAAGGCCCAGCTCAGGGGTTTAGGCAAGGTCTGTAGCCGGTCGAGCCGGGCTTCGGCACGGGTCACAAAAAACGGCCTGGGAGTTGCTCGTTCGATGCTGTCGATAGAGCGCATCGTTTGGTCGATCTCGTCCTGCGTGTGTTTGTCCAGGTTCATGGCGTTAGTCTTGTTTATCGTTTTGGTAGAAGGGAGCCAGTTGGTTGCGCAGTTTTTGTTTAGCCCGGTGCAACAGCGACTCTACCGCCGACACACTCGTTTGCATTACCTCGGCAATTTGAGCGTAGGGCAAGCCCTCAATATGGTGCAGGGTAAACGCCACTTTTTGCCCGTCGGGTAGCTTGTCGATGGCCCCAAACAGCACCCCTGCCCGTTCCCGTTGCTCCAGTTGTACCCCCGGATGCACCCACTCGACGGGGTGGAGCTTCTCGGCCAAACCTGCCTCGTCGTCGCCATAGCCAAATAAATTCGTCAGGAACGCAAAACGCTTACGGGCGTGCCGTTTACGGTAGGCTTCCAGGGCTTTCGTGGTGGCAATGCGGTAAATCCAGGCTGTTAGGTTTTGTTCACCGCCAAACTGCTCAATCGACTTAAAAACCTGCACAAACACCTCCTGCGCCACATCTTCGGCTTCTTCGGGCTGCTGCACAATTGCCAGAATCGTGTTATAAACCCGGTCCTGATACATCTCGACTAACTGCCGAAACGCGGTGCGATTGCCCTGTTTTAATCCGTCGATGAGTTCGGTTATGTCCAAAAGAAACAGGGGTGCCTACGCGGGTTTATTGGGTAAAAAAACAAATCGGCATTAACGACGATAACACCCCCGCTTGTCGGCTACCTGCCGCAAAAGGGTTGTTATCATCATTAATGCCGAATGTCAAACAAAACCTGCGGTATAACGTCACTTTTTTCTCAAACAACCGTTTACCGCAGGAGTTGCCAGAGTGTTCATGTGTTCTTTAGAGGTTAAAACCTCCTGTTTATCAAAGCATTGCAATCGTGCGCGGGCTGGTCTGGGGTTGGGTGCTCAGCTTGATGCTTTTCTTGGTTATGTCGCGGCCATTCGTGATTTCAACTGAGTACAGGCCGTCGGGCAGTTCGTCGACGCGAAACTTCATCGCTACGTTCTCTTTACCACGGCCCACCATCCGTTCGGCGAGGGTTTCGCCAGTGTTCGTTTTAAAGCGTACGACAACGCTTGTTCCTTCTTCTTTTTGTACGATTACGTTAATAACCGGTGTGGCTTGCGAGGGGTACACCACCGATTCGTACGAAGCATACAACTTAAGGCGGTTTTTCCCTTCTGCTGTGGTTGGGGTTGCGTTTACACCGGCGAATGATGCTGTGCCGAGTGTTAAGGCCAATGCGAGGGTTGAGATGAGCGTTTTCATGATCTTAAGTTTTTGTTGTTCTTGTTGTTAGTTGTCCTGATTGACGTGTCAAAGTTATGGGCTAAAGACAGTACCTTGCATTACAAACTACACAATCGGTTCGTTTTTGAACATGAACGGCAACGGGGCTGTTTACCCGACTAAACGGTCCCTATTTTAGCTATGCAGTCAACCCAACCGAAACCCCTTTTCCGTACGCCTGCTCTGTTTAAATCGTTGCCCAATCTGGTCATTGCCGAAAGCACCCGACACGGCGGTGTGAGCATTGCCCCCTACCAATCGCTGAACCTCGGCCTCAACACCAACGACAGTGCTAAACATGTTGATGAGAACCGGGAACGCTTCTTTGCTGCCCTGAATGTCTCTCCCGACCGGGTGGCCACTTCGCATCAGGTGCATGGGCAGGAGATTCTGACCGTAACAGAGCCGGGCCAATACGACGGCTACGACGCCCTGATGACCAACCAACCGAATCTGTTTGTGGGCGTCAGCATAGCCGACTGTGTGCCGATCCTGGTGTACGACCCGAAGAACAAAGCCGTTGCGGCCATTCATGCCGGTTGGAAAGGAACCGTTGCCGAACTCGTCCGCCTGACGCTCGAAGCCATGCAGCGCACCTACCAGACCAACCCCCGCGATTGCTACGCCTACGTGGGCACCTGCATTGATGAAATTTCGTTTGAAGTTGGCCCAGACGTGGCCGACCTGTTTGCCCCGGAGTTCAAGCGGGTCGATGAGTTCACCCAACGCACATTCGTGAATCTACGCTCGGCCAACACCCGGCAGCTCGCCAATTTCGGCATTCCGACAGCACAACTAGCTATTTCGAGCTATTCAACCGTGTTGAATAATGATGACTATTTTTCCCACAGGCTCGAAAAAGGGCAAACCGGTCGCCTGATGGCCCTTATTGGCCTGAAAAGCTAAACATCTTTACTAGGGGCCGGTTATATCGTCAAATTGCCTGCGTCGGGCAATTATAAACTCTCAACGTTATCGTAGTATGAGCTTCTTAATATCAATTCTGGTTGGTGCCGTAGCCGGTTGGCTGGCCGACCTCGTTTTCAAGCGGTTTTCGTTCTCTCTCCTCACCCAAATCCTGCTCGGTATTGTGGGCGGTCTGATTGGTGGCTGGATTTTTGGCAACACCTTCGCAACCGGTGCAGGTGGTATTCTGGATCGTATATTGACGGCTTTCGTGGGTGCCGTCATCGTGCTTGGCATTGCCGCCCTAATCAAAAGTAGCCGCCGGACGGTTTAACAGATAACAGTGAACAGATAACAGTGAGCAGCTGAGGAAGCTATCAACTGCTCACTGTTATCTGCTCACTGTTATCTGCTCACTGTTATCTGCTCACTGTTATCTGCTCACTGTTATCTGTTCGCTGTTATCTGTTCGCTGTTATCTGCTCACTGTTATCTGCTCACTGTTATCTGTTCGCTGTTATCTGTTCGCTGTTATCTGCTCACTGTTATCTGTTCGCTGTTATCTGTTGACTGTACATTGCCAATATTCCCATCGCCAGAGCGCAAATAGCCAGCCCCCCGGCTTCGCGGGCGAGTTCGATGTTAACTGTTTTCATACCCATTTCGTCGAGCAGGAATCCTTCAAAATGTGGGGGCCATTGATACAGGGCCGCTACCACATACAGGGCAGCCATCAGCCACAGGAACCACGGGCGGGCCGCTCCCACCAAGGCCATAACGCTGGCCAAAGCCGCCAAGCCATAGATAGATATCCACACCTCCGGGTCGGGGTCGTTGTATTGGAACCCGGCAAACAGCGCGAACAGCAGCGCGAACACGATAGCGACTACTTTTAACCCTCGTTTATTTTTCGTTCTCACCTTGTTTGGCATTTGTGTCAACCCCTCAATTACAATATTGTTTCACTGCATTTACGGCATCGGCGTAGCCCAGTTGTTGCGCTTGCTTTAGGCTCAAACAACCAAGATCACGCTGATCATTAAGCAATTGCGCCAAACCAAGCCCGTAGAATGCTTTCCCAAATGAAGGCTGTGCCGCAACCGCTTTTTGGAAATCGGCAAGGGCTTCGGGCAGTTTTTTCTCGTTGAAGTACAGGTTTCCCCGGTTGTATAGGGCCAATCCATTTGTAGGGTTTAGCTCTATCGCTTTCGAGAAATCGGATATGGCGGCCTGTGGCTGACTTTTGCCCGCGAATAGTTGCCCTCGGTTCAGGTATAAATCCGACGCAGCTTGGCGGGCAGTATCGGGCGCGAACCGGATGGCATCAGAATAATCTTTCAGGGCACCGTCGAGGTCACTCTGGGCGGTTTTCAACAAAGCCCGGTTGTAGTAGGGTCGGTAAAAAGTCGGCTCCAGCTTAATGGCCTGATCGTAGTCGAGCAGGGCGTTGCTGTATTCTTTGCGCTCAAAATAGGCCACGCCCCGCATGTTGAAGGCGTCGGCATTGTCGTCGTCGGCCCGGATAGCCTCGTTTAGTGCCGTAATAGCCTCATTCGACTTACCTTCTTTTAGGAACGAGCGGGCTTTTTCCAGGTATGCATCCGACGATGTACAGCCAAAAAGTGTGAGCAGTAAACAGCTAAGGGTGAACAGGTTCTTCATCATTTCGGCAAAGATACGGCCTAAATTTGCTTGGAAGCGCACTTTTTGCGTATCTTTGCATCGGCAAATCGGTGCTACCAGCTCCTGCTGAATCCCCCAGGTCTTGACCGAAGCAAGGGTAAGTAGTCGTAGCGGTGAGACATTGGTTTGCCATTTTTTTTTACCCCGACCTCTCCCCTTCTCTTCATGGATTTGCAACAAACGCTCCAAGAGACGTTTACCCGCCAATTCAACGCTGAGCCAACGCTCATCTGCTCGCCGGGACGCGTGAATCTGATTGGCGAACACACCGATTACAACGAGGGCTTTGTGTTGCCAGCCGCCATCAACAAGGCGATTTATCTGGCCGTTGGCCCCCGCACCGACTCTCAACTCCATTTTGTGGCCCTCGACCTGAATGAAACCTACATGGGTTCGCTCGACGCCATCGCCAAAACCAACACCTGGGCCGATTATTTGCTGGGCATGGTCGATCAGTTTCGGCAGGCCGGTTTGAACGTGGGTGGGTTAAACGTGGTCTTTGGCGGGACTATCCCGATTGGCGGGGGCATGTCGTCGTCGGCAGCGATTGAAAACGGGGTGGCCGTGGCGTTGGACCACCTTTACAACAAAGACCAAACCGACCGGCTCCTGATGGTAAAACTCGGGCAACGGGTTGAAAACCACTTTGTAGGCGTTCAGAGCGGCATCATGGATCAGTTTGCGAGCATGATGGGCCGGGCCAACCACGTGATCAAACTCGACTGCCGCTCCCTCGAGTTCGCCTACGCCCCCCTGAACATGGACGGCGTGCGGATTGTGTTGTGCGACTCGCGGGTGAAACACGCCCTGGCGTCGTCGGAATACAACACGCGCCGGGCCGAGTGCGAAGCTGGCGTAAGGATGATTCAGGCCCGATACGGCGAGCAAATCCGCAGCCTGCGCGACGTGACCATGCCCATGCTCGACGCATACGTACGCGAACAGGAACCGTTGCTGTACAAACGTTGTGCGTATGTGGTTCAGGAGAACGAACGACTGGTTGGTGCCGTTGCCGCCCTCGACGGGGGTGATCTCGAAACGTTCGGGCAGTTTATGTATGGTTCGCACGAGGGACTGAGCAAACAGTACGACGTAAGTTGTGCCGAGCTAGACACACTGGTCGACATTGCCCGCACCGTGCCGGGGGTTTTGGGGTCGCGGATGATGGGCGGTGGCTTTGGCGGCTGTACGATCAACCTCGTTCGGGCCGATGCGCTCGACCTATTCACCCAAACCATGCAGGAGCAGTTTTTGGCCCACACGGGTGTAGAAACTTTGCTCTACGTTTGTCAGATTCAAAACGGCACGGAAATAATTTAACATCCGTGTTCCTATCAATTACTTTTGCACCACATAATCGACTGACTTTATGAAATTTTTCATTGATACGGCTAATCTTGCCGACATTCGCGAGGCCCAGGACATGGGTATCCTCGATGGTGTTACCACCAATCCATCGTTGATGGCCAAAGAGGGCATTACGGGGAAAGACAACGTGATGCGCCATTACAAGCAAATTTGCGACATTGTGGAAGGCGACGTCAGTGCCGAAGTCCTCGGCACTACCTTCGATGAGATGGTTCGGGAAGGCGAAGAACTGGCCGAACTCGACGAGAACATCGTGGTGAAAGTGCCGATGATTAAAGACGGCATTAAGGCCATCAAGTACTTTACCGAAAAAGGCATCCGCACGAACTGCACGCTCGTTTTCTCGGCGGGTCAGGCCTTGTTGGCGGCCAAAGCCGGGGCCACCTACGTGTCGCCGTTTGTGGGTCGGCTCGATGATATCTCGACCGATGGCGTTGCCCTGATCGAGCAGATCGTGACGATCTACCGCAACTACGGCTACACCACCGAGGTATTAGCGGCTTCGGTGCGTCACCCGATGCACCTGGTTCAGTGCGCCGAGATCGGTGCCGACGTGATGACCGGCCCCCTGAGTGTAATCAAAGCCCTGCTCAACCACCCCCTTACCGACATTGGTTTGGCAAAGTTTTTGGAAGACAATAAGAAAGCCGCAACTAAATAAAGTATGTAGGAGATAGGAGTGAGAAGGGCTGGCGCAAGCAAAACTCGTGCGTCAGCAACTCCTCACTCCTATCTCCTATCTCCTCATTACCATGTTTAGCTCCGAACCCGTTCTGGCACTTGATAAGGCCGATATTTTTCAGGATACCCGGCTCGTGTTGGGCGAGGTAAGCTTTGCCGTGCATAAGGGCGAGTTTGTGTATCTGATTGGCCGAACGGGCAGCGGCAAGTCGTCGTTGCTGAAAACGCTCTATGCCGATCTTCGGCTGCAACATGGCAGCGGTATGGTGGCGGGGGTGCCTCTACAGAAAATCAATGCCAAAGACATTCCGTTTCTACGCCGGAAAATCGGCATTGTGTTTCAGGATTTCCAGTTGTTTTTCGACCGAAACGTGGAAGAAAACCTGCGCTTTGTGTTGAAAGCAACGGGCTGGACCGACAAGAAAAAAATGGCCGACCGCATTTCGGAGGTGCTCATGCAGGTGGGCCTCGGAACAGCGCAGAAAAAAATGCCCCACCAGATTTCGGGGGGCGAACAACAGCGGGTGGTTGTTGCACGGGCCATGCTCAACGAACCCCAAATTTTAATTGCCGACGAACCCACGGGTAACCTCGACCCGGCAGTGTCGGATCAGATCATGCAGGTTTTCCGGTCCATCAACAACGCGGGAACGGCTGTTCTGATGGCTACCCACAATTACGACTTGCTCAATCGCTATCCCGCCCGCACCCTCCGCGTGGCCGACGGAACCGTTGACGAGGTTCGACCAGGGACCGTTTTCTAATACAAATCGATACCTACATCTTTACATTTACCACAGATTACCCTGCAAAAGGGTCTGCATCACCTCATCGCGTAGTTGGCGACTGACTGGTATGCGGTGTTCCCCAACGGATAATTCATGGCCGCTGATGCCATCAATTTTGTCTGTTGCCACCAAATACGACTTATGCGTTCGCAGGAACCCCCGGTGGGTGAGTTGCTCCTCAACCCGTTTCATAGGCAGTAACGTAACGTAGCGACCAACGGTGGCTTGGATCGTGACGTAGTTTTGTAAGCCTTCAACAAACAAGATATCGGAGATACGTATCCGCTCGTACTTCGTGCCACATTTAATGAAAACGTAATCCCGATCTGGATTGCCCGATGGCGAACCGCTGGCCGTTAGCAATCGGTGATGGGCCTGAGCTTTGTGGGCGGCCTTTAAAAAACGGTCAAACAGAATGGGTTTGAGCAGGTAGTCCAGCACACTGAGTCCGAACGCTTCCAGGGCAAATTGCGGGTAGGCCGTCGTCAGAATTACAACCGGTGGGTTAGTTAGCATACGCAACAACTCCAGCCCGCTTAGATGAGGCATCTGAATATCCAAAAAAAGCAAATCGATGGGTTGCGTTTCGAGCAGTTTCAGAACGTCTAACGGATGCTCGGCTGTGCCCACTAAATTTAGAAAATCAATCAGTTGTACGTAGCCCGCCAACCCCTCGCGGGCCAGTGGTTCGTCGTCGACAATAACACAGTTCAGCATACGTTCAGGCGGTTTGCAGGGATGGAATGGGTATGAGTTCGGTTAGTGTTAGGCGAAGCATCACCGTATATAAATGCGGCTGCCGGTCGATTCGTAATTCATGGCGACCTCCGTAGAGCAGGGCAAGCCGCCGTTGTACGTTCGGCAGGCCCAGACCGCCGTGGGTTGGTGGCTCCTCTTCGGTAGCCAATGTGGCACTGTTGGCAACGCAAACGGTTAACTCCGACCCGGTCACCGTCAATCGGATCGTGATCCAGTTAGGCCGGTCGCGGTGTTTCGAGACATGCTTGAACGCATTTTCGATAAAACCAAGCAACATAAACGGCGCGATACTCAGCGTATCGGGCTGTGTATGGTCTATATCGACCTGCACCCTTAGGTTGGCATTCTGGCGGAGACGCTCCAGCCGAATATACCCTTCAACGTAGGCAATCTCCTTACCCAGTGGAATTAGTGGCTCGTTGCATTCGTAAAGCTGATAACGCAGCAGATCGGAAAACGTAGCCAGCGAGACCGATGCTTCGTCGGGGTTTTTATGAATTAGAAAAAAGATTGAGTTGATGGTGTTGAACAGGAAGTGCGGGTTGAACTGATTGCGTAAGAAAGCCAGCTCAGCCGTTAGTTTTTCGGCTTCAAGCATCTGCTGTCGTTGACGGCTCTGCAACCAGTTTTTCGTGATTTTTATGCTCATAACCAAGGTAACAGCGGCTACCGTAGACGGGAAAGCTGTACCAAAAAAGCGAAAAAAGCCTTCTCTTGTTGCCCCGGCCCCGTAGAGCGCATCGAGGGTTCGACCCGACAAGTAGCTGCTCAGGTAGTAGCCTACGACAATGCAGGATGATGCCGTGAGCATAACCAGCAGCAGCGTGGCGAGATAGGAAGCGTATCGCTGCTTAGTCAGGTAAAAAGGTATCAGTACATACAGGTTAATGTACACCGCTCCGGCCTGAAAGAAAACGTAAAAGCTAAACTTAAGCGCGTACGGCAGATCAAGCAACGTACTGATTACTTTACCCGGATTGCCTATTGCGACTACCCACCATACGTAGTGATAGACCAGCCAAAACGGCAGGTGGTGAAGTTTGTAGCGGATGACCCAACGCAAGCGAGGAGAAACGTCCATAGTGAAGGAATGGAATTACGAACGCAAACCCACAGGCGTTCCTCACCAAGATAGACAAAGTTGGTCCATTCGTGGCAACTAATGGACCAACGGCACAAATTACCTGACGATCCGTTGCGGTGGGTTGACTACTGGCAAAAAGGGTCCAAACCCGCTTTCTGTCATTGATCAATTAGTTTTAGCCCGCTGTCAAGTATCTTTTCATGGCCTCTCAGTTTGACCGTGTTTTGCAGGCAACACGCTCAAACTGTATCTCATGAAATCATTCCTGTTTTCCCTCAGCTTACTCATCATCAGCCAGCTCTCCTCCGCACAAACGGCCCTTCGCGGTCAGGTTGTGACCGCGAAATTGTCCTCTGCCATCCTGCGCGAGAACAGCATCGGCCTCGACCCGAATCGGACGGTGAAGGTGTATTTACCACCTGGCTATGCCACAAGTGGACGGGCATACCCGGTGTTATATTACTGTCACTCGACCTTTTCGAGCGCGGACAACCAACTACGTGACGGGCGTATGGTTTCGCTGCTGGAAAGCGGGTTTGCTAATCAAGTTGTGAACGAATTTATCCTCGTGGTGGCCGACTACAGCACGCCCACTACCGGCTGTGTGTACGAGAACTCCCCCGTGTCGGGCCGGTGGCTCGACTTCACCGCTGGGGAACTGGTGCCGTTTATCGACCGCCGGTTCCGTACACTACCCCACCGCAACAGCCGGGCCGTAGCGGGCGACTTTCTGGGCGGGCGTGGTGCGCTGAAACTGGCGATGACCCACGCCGACTTGTTCAGTGTGGTCTATGCGCTACACCCGGTTGCCACGGGATCGGGCCAAACACCCTGGGCACGGCTCTCGGTCGACTGGTCAACCATCCACAAAGCCAAGTCGCTCGCCGACCTGGGTAACGACGGTCGTACGCGCCTGTTTGTGACCATCTGTCAGGGGTTTTTACCCAATCCGTCGCGACCACCCTTCTACTGCAACTTTTTTATGGAGATGGAGCAAGGTAAACTCGTCTGGCAACCGGAACGGGCGCAGGCTGCGAAAGCTGGTTTTCATCTGGAAGAGTCACTGCTGGAAGCAGCCCCCCAACTGCGTTCGTTACGAGGGTTGGCCTTCGACTGGGGCCGCTTCGACCCCAACCCCGACCATGTCTATGCTAATGGGGCCTTCAGCCGTCGGCTCGAAGACCTCGGCATTGCCCACGAAGCCGAGGAGTACCGGGGCGATCCGTGGGACCGTAACTGGACCGACAATGGGCGGTTTTATTCCCGCGTTCTTCCGTTTTTGGCCCGGCACCTGGCATTTGAGCCTGTGCATTGAAACAAACACATGGTCGTAGTCAATCGAGGTCTAATGCCAAGTAAAACCAACATAATCTCAAGTCTCGCCGACGCTGACGGGTAAGAATCGGCTCTACTTTTGGGGGTTGATCTACACGTCAAACCGCCCTAAAGGCCTATCCAATGAATCGAAGAACACTTTTAAAAACGTCGTTAGCAGCGGGCACGTTTACCCAGTTGCCGACACGCTCAGCATGGGCAGGAAATCCAGCTATTTCTCCCCTGGTTAACTCCGACTCACCCAACGGATTCAAGCGGTTTTCGCTGGGCGATTTGGAGTTGACTATCTTGTCGGATGGGTACATGAGGCAAAGTCCTGTCCACCCATTTCTGGCTCCACTAGCCCAACCAAACGAGGTGAAGGCATCGCTGGAAGCGGCCTTCCGGTCGACCGATTCGATTGACATTGCGATGAACATAGGGGTTGTAAGGAGCAAAGACCGGCTGATCCTGTTGGATACGGGCATGGGTGTATTTGCAGGCCCAACCCAGGGCAATCTGGCAAGAAGCCTGGCCAAAGCGGGCTTCAAAACAACCGACGTTACCGATGTGATTTTATCGCACGCGCACACCGACCATATTGGCGGGTTGATCGACAAGCAGA
Organism: Cytophagales bacterium; assembly: GCA_004292855.1. Taxonomy (GTDB): domain Bacteria; phylum Bacteroidota; class Bacteroidia; order Cytophagales; family Spirosomataceae; genus Rudanella. Next base: position 48,554 of record RDXN01000043.1, on the reverse strand, counting down.
ACAAACTGGTGTATCCAAATGCCGCTGTCCACATCACCAAAGTAGAGTATGAGTTTTGGCAACAGGCAACCCTTGCCGATTTTAAAAAAAGCCCCGCCTACCAAATGCAGGATTTTGTGACGCAAACTATTGCCAACACCCAAACGGTCTTTAAACTTTTGGCTCCCAGGCTAAACTTCATTGACCTGAGCAAGGAGTTGCACGGCATCTTTACGTTTGAGTTGGCACCGGGGCATACCCCCGGCATGATCCTAACGACTATCCGGTCAGGGAGTGAGGAACTGATGTACATTGCCGACCTGATTCATGCCGATGTACTCCTGTTCGACCATCCCGAATGGGGCTTTTTTGGTGATACCGACTTACAGCAGGCCGTAGCCAGTCGCAAACGGGTTTTGCAGCAGCTAAGCGAATCAAAAACTAAAGCCTTTGCGTTTCATTTGCCCTGGCCCGCCCTGGGCCATGTGCGCCAGAAAGGAACCGGTTTTGAATGGGTGCCCGAGGTGTATGCTACCCCTTAAACGATGCCTTTGAGCATGTTCCAGATAAACCGACAACGTACGGCGAAACTCTGTGCCTGCTCCTGCACAAAGGCTTTCATCTGCGCCAGATCGGCCCCATTGTACAGTCGTTGGTTGGTATAAACAGCCTCGATGGTTTGGGTGTTAGCGATATTGGCGAGCGGGTTGGCCCGTAACAAAATAAAGTTCGCCACGTTGCCGGGTTCGAGCGAACCGTTGCTGGTGGTTTGATTGTAGTAGCGAGCCGGGTTGAGCGTAGCCGTTCGGAGGATGTCAGCGTTGGTCAGACCGGCTTTGGCGAGTTCGCCAAGTTCATCGTGTAGGCTGAACCCGTGGTACACATAGCGGTCGAGGGCGTCGGTTCCGGCCAGAATCTGCACCCCGTTTTGGTGCGCCAATCGGGTCACGGTCAGGCCACGGCGATAATAATCCATCAAAATCTGCTGTTGGGCGGGCTTGTCGTAGCCCGATGTATGGAGCCATGCCCACAGTTTCCAGAGTCCTAACTGCGTGCCTTCTACGTAACGGTTGAGCGGGTTCTGCCGGAAGTTTACATCAAACACCAATGCCTCTTTCCGGTTCGATGCAACGTGCGTCGGGACGTAGTAGGTGTTGTATTTGGCGATGTTTCGTAACACGGCCAGAGTCAGCACCGAGTCCTGATTGGCTAGTTCGTAGTGTTTGGTGTCGAGATCTTTCTCGAACCGCTTTTTGTTCCGCACGAAATGGGGCAGCAAGGCCCAGGCGTGTTCGATAGTCGGGTATCCATTCGCCAGTACAGAGTCGATGCTGACATTATAAGACAAATGCCCCAACACCTTCATCTGTTGTTGCCGTGCCTGATGCTGAATTTCGTAAAAGATCGGCGCGGGCAGTTCGCTGTCTTCGAGTTGCAGCTTCACAAACGGCTCGTGGCGGGCTTTTAATCTGGTTACGAGTTCCCGTACTTTCTGCCTATAATTCACAGAATCGGCTCCGTCTATCGCTTCTACGTGATAACTACACGACTCCCAGATGGTAGGCATCAACAGATTTTCCTTAGACACTCGCTGCTCCCAGGTCCCTTTGTCTTTCCGAAAATCGTCGTTGAATTCCGAAATCCACGAATCGCCATCGCCCATGTCGCGCACGTTGGTAATACCATTGGCGATCAGGAGCGGAAAATGCAGTTGTGGCGACAGGCTGAGGGTGTGCAGGTGCATGTCCCACAAGGCAGGCATAGCATACTTTCCCGCGCCATCAATCACGGTATAACCAGGCCACGGCCCGGTTGCCCCCGAGTCGATGCGCGTGATACGGCCATTGTCGATGACAAGGGTGCGGTTCGGGCGGGCCACGCCCTTGATAACGTCGATCAGGGTACAATTTTGGATGATTAGCCTGGGTGTGGGTTGTTCATGTTGGGTATAGATGGGCAATGGGATGTTGACGCCAATGGTGAGCAGGGCAATACCAATAAATAGGGCCATGACTATAACAAGCCCCACCCATGTCAAAAATTTCTTCATCGTTGTTTACGTGTACTCACTTTTTTGTTTGCCCCGCAAACTATTTCGATCCCCAGCAAACACCAGTCAGATTGTGATAAGCGGTAGTACGAACGATCAACCACCCACTCCTAAATGCAGTCCCTAGTGACCTTACCGTTAATCGAGGAAAACAAACCAGACCGCTCACTAAACTAAATCCCTGTTAGTCAAAATGGTATCAGAAAAACACTAGGTTTACTGGTTGGCTTTTTTTGCTCGATTATGTTCTACCAGAAATTCGTTCCTGCCCCCGTCCTCAGCCCGTTTGTGGAGTGTTATTTCGTTTGGGAGAGCCGACGAACCATCACCCCACAAACCCCGGTTGTGATCGAATCGCCCCCAACGGGTTTTGGGTCGCTGGTGTTCAACCTGGGGGTGCCCTACGCCGTCGAAACACCCCGGTTGGGTAAGACGACTGTGCCGGGGCAATTTCTGACCGGGCAGGCAACCCGGCAATATCGGTTGCACCTGAACGGGGCCATTTCAATGGTGGGCATTGTTTTTAAACCGGCGGGGCTGGGTAGTCTGTTTGGCGTACCGATGCACGAATTTGCCGACGAACGCACCGATGCGCGGGCGGTGCTGGGCGTAACAATCGATCAGTTGGCCGACCAATTAGCCAATTCCCCCACCAACCCGGAGCGGGTGGTTTGTCTGGAAGAGTTTCTGCTGGCTCGGCTGCTCAAAAACAACATTCGCCCCGACCGGCTCGATTTTACGGCCAATCAAATTGTAGGTCAAAAAGGCATTATACACCTCCCCTCACTTACCGACGACGCCTTTTTATGCCGACGACAGTTTGAGCGTAAATTTCTGGATCGTGTGGGCGTTAGTCCCAAATTTTACGCCCGCATTCGGCGGATTGGCCATCTCTGTTCCGTAATGGCCTCCAATCGCTGGCAGGTCTCCGATTGGCACGACCTCCTGGTGGGGGCCGGTTACTACGACCAATCGCATTTCATCAAAGAATTTACCGAATTCACAGGCAAGCGACCCAGCCTGTATGTTAAGGACAATGTCGAGTTGAGTCATTACCTGAACGGCTGAAAATGTCGCTTTTTTACAATCGGGCGTAGGGGGCTTGGGGTAGGTTTGTGGTGTCAATCAATCACTTACAGAACCATGAAACGTGTACTACTTCTACTGCTGACCCTGAGTTTATTGGCCCTTCGTGCCGACGAACCAGTAAGCAAACTCAACGGGGCCTTTCGACAAGTTAAAAACAAGTTCGGGACCATGACCGACTGGAAACCTCGCGACTCCGTTACGGTCATCAAGGTTTTTCGGGATGGGTATTGGCTGGGTGCGTATTACAACGATAAACGCAAAGGTCGCCGGTGGTTCGATGGGGCTTGTGGAGGCACGTACGCCTTGAAAAATGGCAAGTATGAAGAGACCGTTGGTTATTATTCGTGGGACTCCACGGCGGTAGGTAAGGCGTATTCATTCGATTATGCCATCAGCCCCAAACAATATGAGCAATATGGCAAAATGACCTCCGACAAGTATAAAGACTATCCTATAAACGAAGTCTGCGACCGAATTACCGCAGCCGAACCCCTGAAAAACAATGCGTTAGAAGGCGTATGGTTTATGCAGGAAGGGTATTGGGGCGGTACAAGCCGCTTTGGCGAGGGTAACTACAAGGATTTCCAGGTGGTCAAAATCTTCAGCTACCCGATGGTCGTTTATGCCTATTACAATCCCAAAACCCGGCAATTCGACGGGGCAGGCGGGGCCATGTATCAGTTTGATGGAAAGACTCTGACCGAAACCAACGAATTCTGGTCGTGGCAACCCGACGGCTCCCGCAAAGGGAATGTCGAATCATTCAAGATGACTTTAGAGAACGGCCGCTTCGTACAGGAAGGCTGGTCGGGTAAGCTCCGCGAAGTGTACGCTAAAGCGAATTAAAAACCATTTCAAACACTAAACCCAATGATTGCAACAACCGAATCTCTATCGACACTGACCCGTAAAGGGGCTTGTCTGGCGTTTTTTGAGGCCTATGCCGACCTCGACACGGCCCGCATGATTAACCTCGCTACATCCGAGGCTACCGTTCATTTTGAACCCCTCGGCGACGATGGTAAAGGCTCATTCTGGGAGTTTGGCCGGGGCGTATGGCAACTGATTATGGACTGCTTCCCCAACGTGGACAACACCGTTGACACGATGAGTGCTGAGGGCGAGACCGTTACCTGCCGGGTCGCTATTTTCGGGACGCAAGCGGCTGACTTTATGGGCATTGCGAACAAAGGATTGTCGTTCAACAGCGACCACGTGTTCGTGTTTCAGTTCGACAACGACGACCGTATCACCCACGTGTCGATTTCCTGGGACCACCCACGTTTTGTGGAACAGTTGGGGGGATAAGATGAAGGGATATAGGAGGAAAGCAGGAGAGGAGAGAAAGGAAGCTAATGCACCAGTTTCCTCCCTCCTCCTCTCCTGCTTTCCTCCTCCTTTATTTAGCCGTCAAATACACAAACGGCACAATCATTTCTTCGAGCGAGACGCCCCCGTGCTGGAACGTGTCGCGGTAATAATTGACGTAGTAGTTGTAGTTGTTCGGGTACGCGAAGAAATAATCTTCGGTGGTGAACACGTAGGCCGTCGAAACGTGGGGCTTGGGCAGAAAAAGCCGTTCGGGCTTACGAGCCACAAACAGGTGGTTATCGTCGAAGCCGAGGTTCTTGCCCTGCTTGTAGCGCAGGTTGGTGTTGGTCTCGCGGTAACCGACAATTTTGGCCGGTTTCTGCACCCGAATCATGCCGTGGTCGGTGGTTACGATGAGCCGCCCGCCCTTGTCCGAAATCTTTTTAATCAGTTCCAAAAGGGGCGAATGCTGAATCCACGAGCGGGTGATAGACCGATAAGCAGCCTCGTCAGGGGCCAGTTCCTTAATCATGGCCATGTCGGTACGAGCGTGCGATAGCATGTCCACAAAGTTGTACACGATCACATTCAACTGATTCTGCATCAGGTTGTTGACATTCTCAACGAGTGCCTTGCCCTGATTCACATTCAGGATTTTATGATACGACATCTTGATATTCAGGCGGCTCTTTTCGAGTTGCCGACGCAGAAAGTCTTCTTCGTGGTTATTTAGGCCCTCCTCATCGTTGTCGTCGCCAACCCACAGATCAGGGTGTTGTTTTTCCATCTCGCTCGGCATCATGCCTGCAAAAATGGCGTTCCGGGCAAAAGCCGTTGTCGTGGGCAGAATCGAATAATACGATGATTCTTCTTCAACCGTAAAAAAGTCGGTCAGGATCGGCTCAATCACCTTCCATTGATCATAGCGCAGGTTGTCGACCAGCAAAAAGAACAGGGGTGATCCGGCTTGCTCCACGAGTGGGAACACCTTTTTGCGCATCAATTGGTGCGACATCAGCGGCTTGTCGGCCTTGGGGTCGTTGAGCCAGTCTTCGTAGGTGTCTTCGATGAACTTGCAGAAGTTCGAGTTGGCCTCGCTTTTCTGCATGTTCAACACCTCCGACATGCTCTTATCTTGCGAACCGTCGAGCTGTAACTCCCAGTAAATGAGTTTCTTATAAATATCAGCCCATTCGTCGTGGTCAATGCGGTCGTTGTACTGCATCGAGATATTCCGAAAGTCCTGCTGGTAGCCGATGTTGGTTCGCTCGGTTACGAGTCGCTTGTTGTCGAGGTTTTTCTTCAACGACAACAGCAACTGATTGGGGTTGATGGGCTTGATAAGGTAATCGGCAATTTTGGAGCCAATGGCCTCCTCCATGATGTGCTCTTCTTCGCTCTTGGTAATCATCACGACGGGCAAATTGGGCCGCATCTGCTTGATTTGGGCGAGGGTTTCGAGACCAGTCATACCGGGCATCATCTCGTCGAGTAAGACCATATCGTACTTTTCCTGCTCGACCTGCTCCAGGGCATCGGCTCCGCTGTTGACGGGCGTCACATTGTAGCCTTTGTTTTTGAGGAACATGATATGAGGTTTGAGCAAGTCGATTTCGTCGTCGGCCCAAAGGATTGAATATTGTTGCATAAGGCTTATTTACAGATTCGGAGCGATGCCTGCGGGCATCGCTATTGTGTAAGAACGGATAAGCATTACCCGTTCTTGTTTAACCTACTAACGGAAGGGAGTGTTCAGGTCTCCCGGTCACTTGGGTGATTTATGCTTTTTTAACAGGTTTGGTGCTGGTAGCAGGCTCAAAAAATACTCCCTTTGACGTAGGCGAATGACTTAAAAATACGGCTTAGGCAGGATTTCTTCGGGAAACTCTGTTCTGGACATTTGCATAGACCAATTCCGATACGTTTCGATATACGTTTATGACTTTCCGACTTCTCGTCCTCGCCTTGTATTGCCAGCTAGTTGTTTTGTATCCTGCCCAGGCCCAGATTGGTATGGGCGGCACACCCCACCCCTCAGCCGTGCTAGATCTGAAAAGTCCTGGCAATAACAAAGCATTTTACCCCCCCCGCCTTACGTCGGCTCAACGCGAAACGATGCCAAACCCACAGGCAGGAGCCTTGGTTTACGATACCGATCTCTCCACAATATTTTTTTTTGACGGAGACGTTTGGACGCCAATGGCCACTACAAGCCTGGGGCAAATGCTCATTAGCCGCACCGCCAGCGACGGCCTGGCACAAGATTTCTTTGGCAGTAAGGTCGCAATATCATTCGACTACGCACTTGTTTCGGCCCCCGGCAGTAACAGTGGGCAAGGGGCGGTATATGTGTTTATGCGGTCGGGAGATTCTTGGATACAACACGCTAAACTAACGGCGAGTGATGGAGCCGCTAATGATTTTTTCGGAGGTAGTCTGTTCCTTGATTTTGATTCCGCAGTAGTGGGCGCACACGGTGATGATGTGGGAAGTAACGTTAATCAAGGGTCAGCCTATGTGTTCGAACTAGTCGGAACCACCTGGACTCAGAAGGCTAAACTAACAGCGAGTGATGGAGCTACTAATGATTATTTCGGCTCGGATGCATCTATTAATGAGGATTATGTACTAATAGGGGTATCCAACGATTGGATTGGCAATAATTTAGAACAGGGATCGGCATATGTTTTCAGACGATCATCTGGCGGCTCCTGGGTACAGCAAACCAAACTTATGGCGAGTGATGGTGCATATGGGGACCGTTTCGGATTTAGTGTGTCTATTTCTGGAAACACTGCCCTGATCGCAGCAACAAGTGCTGATATTGGCCCCAGCCTCGATCAGGGATCGGTCTATGTGTTCGTCCGGTCTGGAGTGAGTTGGACGCAGCAGGCCAAGCTCACAGCCAACGATGGATCAGGATCTGACGATTTTGGTTGTAATGTGGCTTTGTCTTCAGAAGAGGATTATGCTTTGGTGGGCGCCCGATATGCTGACATTGATGGAGAATCATCACAAGGGGCGGCCTATGTGTTTGTCCGGTCGGGAAACACCTGGACCCAACAGGCTAAACTAACGGCCAGCGAAGGGAATGCCGGGGATTTTTTCGGACATGACGTGTCGCTTGACATGCCCACTGCGCTAATAGGTGCGCCCGGGAGTTTTATTAGGGAACGCAATCATGGAGCAGCGTATGCCTTTGTCCTGTCTGGCGGTACCTGGAAACAGGTTCGAAAAATCGTCCATTATTCGTCGAGTCATTATGTTGACCGTTCCGATAATCAAGATGGCACATCAGTTAGTAAAGACATATATTCCGGGAGATTTATAGTGGGTGGCTTTGGTTTCCGAAATCGTAAAGGCAGGGTATTTTTTGGGGAGTCAAATTAAGCCCACTGATTCGCTCCCCGACAAACCATTCAACGCCTTTTGCGTAATACAAGTAGGGTGAACAGTTGCTCTAAATCAGCCAGCGTCTCCCCCGCCCCCTCAGCCAACCCCAGCAACCGGGCCGCTGCCCGATACACCACCGCAGGCGACTCGCCCCCCTCGCGCAACGCCCGAATCGACGCGCTCCCTGCCGATTTGGACAGCTTTTGCCCCGCAGCATCCAAGAGCAACGGGTGGTGCCAAACCACACCTTGTCGAAACGACTCATAACCGAGCAAGCGGGCCAGAAACTGCTGCATGGCTGTTGACTCGCGAAGGTCGTCGCCCCGAACGAGGTGGGTAACGCCAAAATGCAAATCGTCGGTGAGCGAGGTAATCTGATAAGCCGGGATGCCGTCGCGACGGCGCACCACAAAATCGGTGAAGGGCAACCCATCGGGCACCCGTACGCGCCAAGGCACATCTGGCGTATGCAGAGGCAGGTTTTGCGCCCGCATCTGCCGCAAGGCTTCCGCTTCGCCCAAGTCCCGTATTTGTTGCCGGGAGAGGTCCGAGGGATAAACCAGCCCCGTTTTCACTAACTCGCTCAGGGTTTGTTCATACAAGGACAAGCGGTGCCGCTGCGACCAACGCTGTTCAAAATCGTCGGGACTAGTGGGGCCAAGGTCGTAGGTCAGGCTCAGCCAGTCGAGCGTTCGGAATACATCGTCCACATAGTCAGGCCGTTTGCGGTCGGTATCCAGGTCATCAATCCGCAACAGAATTTGCGCTCCCAACGCCCGCGCCCATGCGTAGGTCAACACGAAGTTGACCCCGTTGCCGAGGTGCAAAAAACCAGAGGGTGTTGGGGCGTAGCGGAACATTTCGTAGCGCGGTTTTCCAAAACCGCGTGTCACAATAATTTTACGACGCGGTTTTGGAAAACCGCGCTACTAACTCCAAATCCTCAACCGTATCGACCCCATAACTCTCCAAATCCGTCTCAACCACCCGAATTCTGAAGCCGTTTTCGAGCCAGCGGAGTTGTTCCAGAGCCTCGGCGCGTTCGAGCGTCGAGGGCGGGAGTTGGGTGATGCGGGCCAATACGTCGGTTCGGTAGGCGTAGAGACCGATGTGTTTGAAATACTGGTGGTGGTCGAGCCAGGCGGCCTGCGGGCGGTCGCGTTGGTAGGGAATAGGTTGGCGGCTGAAATACAAGGCTTCACCCGTTTGGCTCACCACCACTTTGGGCGAGTTTGGGTTGAACAACACCTGCGGGTCGGTGATGGCCTTGACGAGGGTGGCGAGTTCGGTGGTTCCGTCGAGCACCGAGGTGAGCAGGTCAATTTGCCGGGGTTGGATAAACGGCTCGTCGCCCTGAATATTCACGACGTAATCGAACGACTCACCCGACGCAACGAGGGCTTCCTGGCAGCGGTCGGTGCCCGATTGGTGGTGTGTACCGGTCATGACGACCTCGCCCCCGAAGTTGGTCACGTGGTTATAAATCTGCTCGTCGTCGGTAGCGACTACTACGCGGCTTAGTGAATCGGCTTTTTGAGCCTGTTCGTAAACCCGTTGAACCATACTCTTCCCGTTGATGTCGGCCAGGGCTTTCGCCGGAAAGCGCGTGGAAGCATACCGGGCCGGAATGATACCTAGAATTTTCATGGCCGCAAACTTACACAATTGTATGACCGAACGAAGTTTGCATTAACCACCCGAAACCCTAATTTTACGCAATATCAGCCCCGTTTCTGAACGTTATCAATCCATGATTGGCTCACTACTTGTATCTGCCCTACCTCTGTTATTCAATCCAGAACCCCGCCACGAATCGGTTCGGGTAGCTGTCTCTGTCGAAGCCCTCTCCCCTGCCCTTGCCGACTCAATTGGCACCGAACGGCGCGACGGGAAATATTTTGTGCTTCACCGCGTTACGCAGGGCCAAACGCTCTATGCCATCGCCCGCCGATATAACACCTCTGCCGACGCCATCAAAGAAGCCAATTCAGGCATGAGCGACGGCGTTCGCTACAATCAGGTGTTGCGCGTTCCGCAGCCGGAGCCGGTCCTGAGCCGTAAGGAAGAACGTGCCCTGCGCCGGGAGGAAAAAGCCGCCCGCAACGGCGACGTTGCCACCGAACAGTTGATGAAGCCCGACGAACCTGCACCGGCAACGGAGACCAAACCAGCGCGGAAACCGGGCAAAAAAGAAGTAAAAACGGAGGTGGGAAAATCGTCGGTGGATATTCACGTGGTCGAGGCTGGTCAAACACTGTATAGTTTGGCCGTCAGATACAAGGTGCTTATGGCCGACCTGCGTAAGTGGAACAACCTGACCAACGACAATATTCTGCTCGGACAAGCCCTGATCGTTTCCGAAAAAGGCTATCAGGCCCGGCAAACGAGTAGTGAGGTAGCCGTTACAACCACAACTCCCCGGCCTGACCCAAAATCCGAGGCCCCCAAACGCGAGCGCGAAACGGCCAAAGCCGACCCCAAACCCGAACCCACGTTCCGGCCCGACCCCTCCAAATCGGACCGGTCGACTACCGAGGAACGCCCCATTCGCCCCGGCGACCCCGGCAATCGGCTCCCCACAAAGGGCCGTCGGATGGCCGAGATTGGGATGGCCGAGCGCATTGAGGCCGACGAATCGTCGAACAAGTATTTGGCTCTCCACCGGTCGGCTCCGGTGGGATCGTTGGTTCAGGTTCGCAATGATATCAGCAACCAGATTTTGTGGGTGAAAGTAATTGGTCGCCTGCCAGCCACGGGCGTGAACGAGCGGGTGTTGATAAAACTATCGGCGAAGGCGTTTGAGAAACTTTCGCCCAACAATGCGAGTTTTCGTGCTGAGGTGAGTTATATGGTTCCCTGATATGGACACGAAAGAAGAGCGCATTGCCCGACGGCACCGATTACGAAACGAGCGCATGAAAGCCACACCGGGCTACCAGGTATTTAACGTTATGTTTACGATTGGCTACCCGTTTGTGGCCGTTTTTACGACCTTGTTTTCGTGGATTCTGATGATTTTTTCGGGCATTTCACGCGGATTAGCCTGGGTAGCGAGTGGAGGAAAAAGCCGATGAGCGCAGACGTTATCGATTTATTGAACATGAAGGCCGACCTCTATAATCGGCCTTCTTTTATTGCCAAAGACCCCATCAGCATCCCGCATCGCTTTACGACTCGGCAGGATATTGAGATCATGGGTTTCTGGGCGGCTGTGTTGGCCTGGGGTCAGCGACCCGTGATCCTGAAAAAAGCCGCCGAACTAATCGACCTGATGGACGGGGCACCCTACGATTTCGTCCGTAACCACGACGAGCGCGATCTGGAACGATTTGTACCATTTAAACACCGCACCTTCAACCTGACCGACTCGCTATATTTCCTGCGGTTCTTCAACGACTATTACCGCCAACACGACTCGCTCGAAGATGCGTTTCTGCCCGCTGGTGGGGAGCAGGCCGACACCGTCGAAACACACCTCATTGCGTTCCACGACCGGTTCTGTTGCCTGCCCGATTTCCCCCAACGCACCCGCAAACACATTGCCACACCCACCCGCAATGCCTCATGCAAACGGTTATTGATGTTTCTCCGCTGGATGGTCCGGCAAGACACGAACGGAGTTGATTTCGGCCTCTGGACCCGCATCCGACCCGACCAACTCGTAATCCCCATCGACGTGCATGTGGGTCGCGTAGCACGGTTGCTTGGCTTGCTTACGAGGGACCAAACCGACTGGAAAGCCGCTCTCGAACTGACCCAAACCCTGCGCCAACTCGACCCCACCGACCCCGTTCGCTACGATTTTGCCCTTTTTGGCCTCGGCGTTGAAGGAGAGTTATAATTTTGTGCTATGAATTTTACTGTAGAAACCCAATCCTTTGGCGTTCTGCCAACCGCCGAGTCGAGCGAGCCGATTCTGGAATACATTGTTAAGAACACTACTACCGGCGAGGGCTTTTCGGTCATTCCCGACCACGGAGGATTGTTGCGACAGCTTTACCTGGGACCGAAAAGCACGTTGATTTCTACCATTCACGCGCCCGACTCGCCCCAGTCGTTGTTTGTCGACGAAGCGTATTCGAGTGCGTTTCTGTACCCGTTCCCGAGCCGGGTCCGGCATGGGATTTATCGGTTCGATGGGGAAGATTACACCTTGCCCATGAACGAACCGGCCCGCAATAATGCCATCCACGGCCTTATCCACCCCCAACCGTTCACGGTTATCCGTCAAGACGCTACTGACACCTACGCGAGCCTGATTTTACAATACGACTACGCTGGCACAATTCACGGTTACCCGTTTCCGTTTTCGCTACGAATCGTCTATGAGCTGACGCCCCCACCCGCCGACAAACCGAACCAATCGAGCACTCTAACCATTTCATTTTCAGCGCATAACATGGGCGACACGCGCTGCCCGGCAGCTTTCGGCTGGCATCCATATTTCACGCTTAATAATGAAGAAACCGATGGGCTTACCATCGACATGCCCATTGCCGATGTGATTTTGCTGGACAACAACCTGTTACCTACAGGTCGTCGACCGCTCGAAGAACGCGGTGCTCTGTCGCTCCGGGACCGGAATCTGGATAGTGCTTTTTCCGTGACGAACCAGCCCGATGGGGTCACTACGGTATTACACTCGCCCCGGCAGAATGTTTCGTTGCACGTATGGCAGAGCGAAACGTTCGGGTATTTGGTGGTATACACACCGGGTCGGCGCGACAGCGTGGCCATTGAACCCCTCACCGCCAACGTCGACGCGTTCAACAACGGTGAGGGGCTTATTATTCTCGACCCCGGCGAAGCCCTAAAGGGCCAGATCAAGGTCTGGGCTGACTAAAAGTCAAACTTGATCCCCTGCGCTAACGGCATGGTGATGCCGTAGTTGATGGTGTTGGTTTGCCGACGCATATAGGCTTTCCAGGCGTCGGAGCCGGATTCGCGACCACCACCGGTTTCTTTTTCGCCCCCAAACGCCCCGCCAATCTCGGCCCCCGACGTGCCGATGTTCACGTTGGCAATGCCACAATCCGAGCCAGCCGCCGACAGGAATTGTTCGGCCTCGCGCAGGTTGAGCGTAAAGATCGACGACGACAACCCCTGTGGCACCCCGTTTTGCAGGGCAATAGCCTCATCCAACGTTCGGTATTTCATCATGTACAAAATAGGCGCGAAGGTCTCGTGTTGCACGATGGGCCAGGCATTTGCGGCCTCGGCGATGCAGGGCTTCACGTAGCACCCCGACACAAACGCGTCGCCCTCCAGCACGCCCGGCTCCACCACGAACTGACCACCCAACTCCCGAACAGCAGCAACAGCCGACTGGTAGCCCTCCACAGCCCCTTTGTCAATCAGAGGACCAACATGGTTGGTTTCTTCGAGGGGGTTACCGATGCGCAATTGACCGAACGCTTTGGCCAGTCGGCCTTTTACATCTTCGTAGATGGTTTCATGGACAATAAGCCTACGGGTGGTCGTGCAACGTTGCCCCGCCGTACCAACGGCCCCGAATACAATGGCCGGGATAGCTATGTTCAAGTCGGCATGTTGCGAAACAATAATCGAGTTATTGCCGCCCAGTTCGAGCAGGGAGCGGCCCATGCGCTCGGCCACGATGGCCCCAACGGCCTTGCCCATGCGCGTGCTACCCGTTGCCGACACGAGGGCCACGCGGGGGTCGCGAGCGAGCCATTCGCCCACGTTGCGCCCGCCCGTCACGAGGCACGATACGCCTTCGGGCACATCGTTGTTGCGGAGCACGTCCTGAATGATTTGCTGGCAGGCCAAGGCCGTAAGGGGTGTTTTCTCGGAGGGTTTCCACACGCACACGTCGCCACAGACCAGAGCAATCATGGCGTTCCACGACCAAACGGCCACCGGGAAATTGAACGCCGAAATGATACCGACCACCCCCAGTGGGTGCCACTGCTCATACATGCGGTGGCTGGGCCGTTCTGAGTGCATGGTAAGGCCATACAGTTGGCGCGACAGACCCACGGCAAAGTCGCAGATGTCGATGATCTCCTGCACCTCGCCCAAGCCCTCCTGGAGCGATTTACCCATCTCGTAGCTGACCAGTTTCCCCAAATCGGACTTATATAACCGGAACTGATCGCCCATTTGCCGCACAATCTCGCCCCGCTTGGGGGCCGGTACGAGTCGCCATTCGGCGAAGGCTTGTTGGGCGGTTTGCATGACCCGGTCGTAGTCGGCGCGGGTCGAGGTGTACACGCGGGCAATCAGTTTACCATCGACGGGTGAGTATGAATCAATCGTGTGGTCTGAAGAGTGCCAAAACTGTTGGCCCGTGCTGGTGCCGGGTTTGATAGCCTGTGCGGGAAGCGGAAGAATAGACTCCATTGTATCGTTTCGTGTTGTTGATTCGGTTTGGTCGCAAGTTACGAAGACCATTCCCTGTTGACCAAGCGGCCCAATAAACTCGCTCGGGGCAGACCGCTATAGATTTCTTATAGACAATGGCTCAATCCGGCCAATTTACCTGAACATCACTTCATGTTTCATCTATTTTTGCCAGGCAGCCTCACTTTATTTTCTGTGTTTCCTAAGCCCCGGCCTAGTGCCCATTTACACATCCCTCTTCGATTATGACTAACTCGTCCGTACTTCTCGCCCCGGCCCCGGCCAGTTCGTACCAGAAAACAACCTCACTGCATCAGGATCTGTTGTTTATGAGCCTGACCAAGTTATTTGGTGAATTCGATCAATCGCTGCTCAACCGGATCGAACCGCTGCTCGAATGGGTCCACATTGGCGGGGGCGAGTGTCTGTTTCGGCAACATGAGCCAGGCGATTGCCTGTACTTCGTGATCAGCGGTCGGTTGCAGGCTACTATCCTGACGTCCGACGGTAAACAGAAGAAAATCGGTGAAATCATGCGGGGCGAGACCGTGGGCGAAATGGCCCTGTTCACGGGTGATCCACGCTCGGCTACTATCACGGCCATTCGCGACAGTGTGCTGGTGAAACTCTCGAAACCTGTTTTCGAGCAGGTCATTATGAGTTACCCTGTGGTGGCTATCAACGTGACCAAGCTCATTATCAACCGACTCAATAACGCTCAAACGCCCCGCAAGCCGATTAAAAAACCGGTCAATATTTGCCTGATGGGGGCACATCCGGGTGTTGACATCGACCAACTAGCCGACGAACTGTTTGCCCAGTTGGCACGCAAAGGCACGGCCAAAATCCTGACCAGCCGACGGATCAACGCCGAACACGAGCATGCTGGCCTGGCTCAGATCGACCGCACCGATGAAACAGCCTATCTGCACCTGACCAAGTGGCTCGAAGAACAGGAATCCCAACACGAGTTCCTGCTTTTCGTGGCCGACGAATCGACGCGAACCGGCAAACTCACGCCCTGGTCGCACCGTTGCCTGCGCCAGGCCGACGAGATTATGGTGTTTGTTGATGCCACGCAGAAACCATCGCTCACCCCCATCGAGAGCCACATTCGGCAGGCAGGCCTGGCCAACGAACACGCCCAAACGCTTGTATTGGTTCATCCGGCTCAAACGCCTATTCCCCAACACACGGCCCAATGGCTAAACTACCGGCCCGCCGTACGAGCACATTACCACATCCGGGCAGGCTCTGAGGCCGACATGGCCCGGCTTGGGCGTATTTTGAGTGGCACCGCCATTGGGTTTGTTCTGGCGGGGGGTGGCGCAAAGGGTTTCGCGCACATTGGCGTGTTGAAGGCCCTACAGGAATACAGCATCCCCGTCGATTTTGTGGGCGGAACCAGCGTGGGCGGGCTGGTGGCCGGGGCCATTTCGTTTGGGCAACCCGCCGACATTGTGGGGCAGCACATGCGGAAGGGGGCGTTTTTCAACCCCACCCGCGACTATAACTGGTTTCCGCTCATCTCGCTCATTCGCGGGGGGCGTATCGAGCAAATGATCCGCAACTGCGTCAGAGACTTTTCGGGGTACGAAGAAACCGATATTGAAGACAGTTGGCTCACCTTGTTCACCCTGTCGAGCAATTACACCCAAGCCCGTGAGGAGGTCCACATGCGGGGGTCTCTGGTTAAATTCATGCGGTCGACAACGGCCATTCCGGGGGTATTTCCACCCGTGATTCACGGCAACGATTTTCTGGTCGATGGGGGCACGTTCAACAATTTCCCCGCCGATGTGATGAGCCGACTCCCCGTAGGTAAGATCATCGGCGTCGATTTTGTGATCGACAAGCAGCACGAGTTGACTATTGAGGACATTCCCAGCCCTAACCAACTCCTCCGCGACAAATTGCGCAATCGAAAGAACAAAAAATATCGGTTGCCCTCGCTCGTATCCATTATGCTCAACTCGACACTCCTCTACAGCACCGCCCGACGCAACGAAACGCTTCGGTACCTGGACCTTTATTTCAACCCCGACGTAAGCCGGTTTGGGCTGGTTAGCTGGACCGCCTTCGACAAAATCGTGGAAAAAGGTTACGAACACGCCAAAGACATACTGTCGGGCCTGAGCGAGAACGAGTTAAACGCCTTTCGTCGGTAGGGAGTCATGCACTGGATCAATTTCATTATCAAGGGGTTAACCCGGCTAGTTCATAACTTCAAACAACGACCAACGGGCATTGGGGCCAGTAATTATCCCCTGCGTGTGTTTGGCTATTTCATGACCAATCTGATCCTGCTGGGTTACTGCGCCGACTTCGGTTTTTCGCCCATCATGACCTATTTCATGGTGTACTTCCTGGTCGGCCCACACCTCCTGTATGCTATTTACCGATTCAGCAATTCTAACGGCAAAATCGAATTATGGTGGCTCTGGCTAGATACCTTTTGGGCGGGGGTGGCCATGGTACTCATCCAATTCTCAATTCAGTCGTCGGTGGCCTTGGGCATCATGACCAGCGCGGGTAACATTGGCGTGCGGGGCTTGCGGCAGTTCCTCTACGGCCTTGGGGCTATTGTTGTGGGCATTCTGGTGGCGGGTTTATTCTGGCCCATTCAGTTCAATCACCAACACGGCTTCTACGTCGATTTGGCAACGGGGTTCTTCATCACCATTTACACGCTTTTCTTCTCCTACACCGCCTATCAGGGGGCCGTTTCACAAAAAAAACTTCACCGGGAGCTGGCGAAAGAAAAACACCACTCCGACGAACTACTCCTGAATATTTTACCGGAAGAGCTAGTTAACGAGTTGAAAGACAAGGGAATTACTCAAACCCGCCAGCACGACGAGGTAACGATTATGTTCACCGATTTTAAGGATTTCACCCAGATGGGCGAACTCCTCACCCCTACCGAACTCGTACAGGAAATTGACTACTGTTTTCGGAAATTCGACCAGATCATAGGTCAGTATCCGAGCATCGAAAAAATAAAAACCATTGGCGACGCTTATCTTTGCGTGGGGGGACTTCCGAGTTCACATCCGGGCCATGCCACCGAAATTGTGAGTGCCGCGCTTCAAATTCGCGATTTCATACAACAACGTGAACAAGAACGTCGGCAGGAGGGGAAGCATGGCTTTCAAATTCGGATTGGCATACACACCGGCCCCGTGGTGGCGGGCGTGGTAGGAGCTACTAAATTTGCGTACGATATTTGGGGCGACACCGTTAACACAGCCGCCCGCATGGAATCGTCGGGCGAGCCGGGGCGCATAAACATCTCCGAAGCCACGTACCAGCGTATTCGAGCTTATTTCGATTGCATTTACCGGGGCAAGATCGCTGCCAAGAACAAGCCCGACATGTCGATGTATTTTGTCCAGTCTGCTTACTCTATTCCTAATCTGACTTTTGCCTGATGAACGTTGCCGCTGCCTGCCAACACATTCTAAACCAACTACAGGCGGGCCTGTCGCCCAAACTCACCTACCATTGCGTGGCCCACACGCTCGACGTGGTTGAGCAGTCTGAACGCATTGCCCGCGCCGAAGGCATCGACGCTCCCGAAACCCTCGCCCTCCTCCAAACAGCCGCCTATTACCACGACGCGGGCTTTCTCCAGGTATATGACGACCACGAAGCGGTTAGTTGTCAGATCGCCCAAACCACACTCCCCGACTTTGGCTACTCGCCCGAACAAATAACCGATGTGTGCGCCCTTATTATGGCGACCAAAATTCCACAGACACCCCTGAGTAAACTTGGCGAGATTATTTGCGATGCCGACCTCGATTACCTCGGTCGCTCCGACTACAAAGCGGTCAGCGAAACGCTCCTGAGCGAGTGGCTTACCTACAACCGCCTGCCCGACCCTACCCGCTGGTTTCCGATTCAGGTCGGGTTTCTGGGTAATCATCGCTATTTCACGCAGACCAATCAACTACTCCGCGAGCCCCCGAAGCAGCAGTTCGTGGCTGCAATTCAGGATCAATTGGCATTGGCAAGCCAATAACTACTAACGTTCATATAACAAAAAAACGTGGCTTATGGGTCACGTTTTTTTGTTATATGAACGTCTTCTAAGTCTCTACGCCGTTACCTTCTCCGTTGTTTCGATTTGCCGGTCGTGGCCGGTTTCAAACTCAGATGAAGCTCCTTTTACCGGACGCATTTTGATGATACGTAGTTTCTCAAGGGCTTTAATGACTGGGAACGTAGGGTCCATCTCGAACCATTTTGCGCCAAAATTGGCTGAGTTTGGGCGCTTATGGTGATTATTTTGGAACAACTCGCCCATCATCAGAAAATCCAGCATGAGCGAATTGCGCGACTTATCGTGGTTGTCGTAGTTCTGGTAGCCATACTTATGGCCGCTCCAGTTTACGATGGCCCCGTGGATAGGCCCCATCAGGAAGTGAATCGGCAACAGGAAGAAAAACGCCCAATGCATATCCAGATATAGATAGGCAAAGACGTAAAACAAGGCATAGGCAATGCCCCAGCTTGCCCGTGATATCCACGAATCGCCCAGTTTTTCGATAAAATTCCACTCTGGATAATTCCGGTCAAACTGCCGCTCTACTTTTTGTTCGCGGTGTAGAACGGCGTTGTACAGGTTTTTGGTCTGCCACATCATCGTGAACAAATTCTTGGTATGATGTGGTGAGTGCGGATCTCTTGGCGTATCGCTGAAGGCATGGTGCATCCGGTGCAACACGGCGTAGGCACGCGGACTCAGGTACGACGAACCTTGCGACAGGTACGTTAAAAAGTAAAAGAACCGCTCCCAAAATTTGCTCATCGTGAACATTTTATGGGCAGCATAGCGGTGCAAAAAGAATGTCTGGCAAAACAGGGACAGATACCAATGTCCCACAAAAGCGACGATAGCAACCACAGTGGCGTTGTTAAGAGAATTATTTATTGAGTACGTAAAAACAAAAATACGATTTTACCCGGAAACTACCCGTCTAATCTCGTTTAAAACCCTATTTAATTGGACGTTGTTGCGTACTGAAGCAGGTTAGCTCCCATCCGCAGGGCTTGCTGACGAACCGGTTCAGGGTCGTTGTACACGCTCTGATCTTCCCAGCCGTTGCCCAGATCACACTCATAACTGTAAAAACAGACCAATCGTCCCTGGAAGATTAAACCAAATCCCTGCGGGGCTTTCCCATCATGCTCGTGAATCTTGGGCAACCCCGACGAAAACTTGAACCGTTGCCCATATACGGGGTGATTGAACGGCAACTCGACAAACGATAGCTCAGGGAAAACTTTCTTCATTTCACGCCGGATAAACTTGTCCATCCCGTAATTATCGTCCACATGCAGAAACCCACCCGACATCAGGTATCGGCGCATGTTCTGCGCTTCCTGACTCGAAAACAGAACGTTGCCGTGGCCCGTCATGTGTATGAACGGGTAGCTGAAAATATCAGGGCTACCCGGCTCTACAATGTCTTCTTCGGGAAAAATATTCATTCGTAGGTTCTGGTTAGCAAACCGGATCAGGTTAGGCAAGGCGGTCTTATTAGCATACCAATCGCCCCCGCCGTTGTATTTCAGCTTAGCAATTTTGTAGGCGTGTTGAGCAGTTGCCAGTTGGCAGTAAGCAGTAAGCAGTAAACAGGTGAGCAGTATCTTTTTCATGTGTTCAGTAGGTTCAAAATCTGACAGGCTGACAGAGCTGCCGTTTCGGTGCGGAGTCGGTTGGGACCAAGGATCACGTGTCCGAATCCAGCTTCCCTTGCCTGCTCCAGTTCGGTTGGTGCAAAATCGCCCTCCGGTCCGATTAAAACGGCATATTGCCCGTTTATTGTGGCCTGATGAAACAAATGTAATGCACGCTGCGCTCCCAACTCCAGGCTATTGGGTAAGTGTGCAATAAATCGTTGTTCTTCGTTGATAGTTGCCAGCATTTGTGCGAATGGCAACGCTTCATCGAGTTGGGGGAGCCAGCTTTGTAGCGATTGTTTCATGGCGGCAATCGCAATCTTTTCGAGCCGTTCCAGCTTGAGCACCCGCCGTTCGGAATGTTGCCCAATGAAGAAACTGATTCGTTCGATACCCAGTTCAACGGCCTTCTCCACAAACCACTCGATCCGGTCAATATTCTTCGTGGGTGCCACGCACATACGCACCGAAAACGGGCGGGCAGGCGTGTGTTCCTCCCCTGTCACCCGAAACGCACATTGCCGGGCGTCGGCTTTGGTGATCTGAGCATCAAAACGCGTACCCCGCCCGTCGGTCACGGCTATGGGGTCACTAACGCCCAGACGCAAGGTTTTTACGGCATGGCGAGAGTCGTCGTCGGAGAGGTAAAATACAGGGAAGGGTTGATAAAATAAATGCAATATATTGGAAGAAGTAGTTTGCCAGCAACAGCAAAACTAACGCAATCCGAAGGGTCAAACAATTTGCTACTATCAAAAAACACCTAAACTTCCATAGAGTGTGGATACTCTTTGGCTTAATGAGTTAGAATTGGGGTTTAACAAACAACCGTACCTTTATTTCTTGCCAAATGACAAGAAATGAACCTGTAAAACTTGAACTTGCCAAATGGCAAATTAATTTTTTCTGGAAGCATACACTTTTGTACCATAAAATTTCAATAAAATGGTACATAAACTAATTTTCATTTCGACGCTGCTTTTTGTGTCAGTGGCAACATCTGGCCAAACCATTATCACACAAACCATAAGAGGAACTGTACTAGACAAAGAAAGCAAATCACCGTTGCCCTTTGCTACCGTTATGTTACTCGACTCAGACCCAATAGTTGGAACCTTAACGGATACTTTAGGGAGTTTTACACTATCTAAAATTCCTATTGGCAGACAAACCATCAAGGTGAGTTTTCAAGGCTACAAATCGGGTGTAGTTTCTGATATTCAACTAAGTTCTGCTAAAGAAATTGTACTGCAAATTGAGTTAGAAGAAAATGTAACCGAATTAGCAACTGTTACAATACGGGCTGGCAATACCAAAGACAAAACCGTAAATGACATGATTGGTATCAGCGGCAGAACGTTCAGCACCAACGAAGCCAATCGTTTTGCTGGAAGTCAAAACGACCCCGCTCGCATGGCTCGCAACTATGCAGGCGTGTCAGGGGCAAGCGATCAACGGAATGATATTATTGTAAGAGGAAATTCGCCCCAGGGTTTGCTTTGGCGAATTGAAGGCATTCCCGTCCCAAACCCTAACCATTTTGCAGGGCAGGGCAGTACGGGTGGTCCAATCAGCATTATCAATTACAAATTACTTTCAAATTCCGATTTTATCACGGGTGCCTTTCCTGCCGAGTATGGCAACGCAGTTTCTGGAATTTTTGATATTAGAATGCGAGATGGAAACAATAAAAAAATGGAGCGAACAATTCAAATTGGTGCATTGGGATTGGAAGCGATAATAGAAGGGCCATTTAGCAAAACAAATAATTCGAGTTATTTGGTCGCCTATCGATATTCTACACTTTCTATTTTGGCAAATGCTGGTGTAAAACTAGGCTTTGCATCAGTTCCCTATTATCAAGATTTATCATTCAAACTCAATTTTGTTACCAAAAAAACCGGGACATTTAAACTCTTCGGTTTGGGAGGAATAAGCAGTACTGAATTTTTAGATAGCAAAAGCGATAGCAACCAGTTTTCGCCAGCTAATAAAGGCGAAAACGTACGTTTTGGCAGTAAAACAGGTATAGTTGGGGTAAGCCATACCTATTTTTTGAGTAACAATGCATTCATTAAAACTACTATTGCCACAACCTATGAAGGCAACGGAAGCCAACGGGATACCATACAAACTAACAACAAGTTGAAACGTATTGGCGGCTTTGGTTACGATCAACAAAAGTATGTTTTAAGCAGTTTTTTCAACAAAAAAATAAACTCAAAACACACTATTCAAACGGGTATAGTTTTAGAGAATGTTATCTTCAAAACAAAAGACAGTTTACTCTTATACAAGCCAATTACCGGAATCCCTTTTTGGGGGTATAACAATGATTTTAGTGGTAACACAATGCTTTTTCAAGCCTACAGTCAATGGAAGCATAAAATCAATGAGATGCTCACGCTCAATTCTGGTGTGCATTTACAGTATTTAACCCTCAATAATACATTTGCCATTGAGCCACGAGTCGCGATTAATTATAGGGTAACTGAAAATCAAACATTGAGTATTGGCTATGGTTTGCACAACCAAGTACAGCCTTACGGAATGTATTTTTACAAAGATAAATACAATACAACCGCCGTTGAGACTAACAAAAGTTTAGGATTTACTAAAAGTAACCAACTTATTGCGGGCTACGATTTGACTTTTAATAACGGTTTTAGACTAAAAACAGAAACCTATTATCAGCATTTGTCTAGTGTACCCGTTGAGGTCCAATCTTCCTCCTATTCAGTTATGAACTATGGAGCAACGTTTTATAACC
Organism: Cytophagales bacterium; assembly: GCA_004292855.1. Taxonomy (GTDB): domain Bacteria; phylum Bacteroidota; class Bacteroidia; order Cytophagales; family Spirosomataceae; genus Rudanella. The sequence continues at coordinate 25,911 of RDXN01000043.1, read as the reverse complement.
AATACAGAGATAGTTTAGTAAACAAGGGCACAGGGTATAATTATGGAGCTGAAATTACACTAGAGAAGTTCTTTACCCACAATTATTATTTCCTGATGACAGCATCGTTATTCAACTCCAAATACAAAGGGAGTGATGGTATAGAACGGAACACTGCATTCAACGGAAACTATGTTGTTAATGCCTTGGGGGGGTATGAATTAAAATGGAAGAACAATGTTTCATTTTTAATTGACGCAAAATTTACGGTGGCTGGAGGTTTACGTTTTACACCCATTGATTTGTTAGCCTCTGCAAAAAATAACGAGGCAACCTATAAAGAAAACGAAGCAAATTCATTACAAAACGCAGTATACTTTAAACCAGATTTAAAATTAACCGTTCGTAAAAGCTATAATAATCAGGTAGCTTTAGAGTGGGCATTAGACGTTCAAAATGTGGTGAATTATCAGAATGTATTTTTAAATTGGTACGATAAAAATACCAACACCGAACATCCTGTTTACCAAAACGGGCGTTTTCCTACAGTACAATTAAAATTAGAATTCTGATTTACCCTGGCTTAACCAAACCTTATCCCTCAAACGTAACCTTCGGATTTTTCAGGCTTTTCATGGCCCCCGTAAGTCCGTTCAGCGTGAGCGGGAACATCCGGTTACCCGACCACCGGCGAATAATGTCGAGGCTCTGCGTGTACTGCCAATATGCCGGAACCATCGGGTTTAACCATACCAGATGCGGGTATTGCGCCTTGAACCGGTCGAGCCACACCAGGCCTGATTCCTGGTTGTAATGCTCTACGCTGCCTTTGGGCGTTGTTATTTCGTAGGGCGACATGCTGGCATCGCCCACAAAAATCACCTTGTACTCCTTGTTGTATTTGTGCAACACCTCCCAGGTTGGCATTCTGTCCTTACGCCGATGGTTGTCTTTCCAAAGGGTCTCATACACGCAATTGTGAAAATACAGAAACTCAAGGTGCTTAAACTGGTACCGGGCCGCCGAGAACAGTTGGTTGCACAGATCAATATGGTCGTCCATCGAGCCACCCACGTCGAAGAGCATCAGGACTTTTACACGGTTTTGTTTTGTGGCCTGCATTTGAATATCGAGCATACCCGCGTTGCGGCTTGTCCGGTCGATGGTCCCGTCTATGTCAAGTTCGTCTTCGGCTCCCTCGCGGGTCAGGATGCGCAACCGGCGCAGGGCCATTTTTATGTTGCGCGTGTTTAGCTCAACCTCATCGGAGTAGTTCTTGTACTCGCGGTTTTCCCAAACTTTAGCTGCTCTGCGCTGCCCCTGCCCCGGCGCAGATTTATCGGTTTTGAAACCTTCGGGCGCATATCCGCCCACACCAAACGGCGACGTCCCCCCAGTTCCGATCCACTTGTTGCCCCCCTCATGGCGTTCATTCTGCTCGTCCATGAGTTTGCGAAATCGCTCCCACAGGGCCTCAAAACCACCGGCAGCTTCAATAGCAGCTTTTTCTTCTTCGCTCAATTCACGCATCAGGGCATCTTTGAGCCATTCGGGCGGGATGTCGGGCAGCACCTCCGCCGGGACCGATTCGCGCCCCTGCACATACTCACCAAACACCCGGTCGAACAGATCGAGGTGCTGCTCGTGTTTCACAAGGGCCGTTTTGCTCAGGAAATAGAAATCGTCAATCGTCGGCTCGGCCACGTCCTTCCGCAGGGCATCGAGCAGGGTCAGGTATTCCGGCAGCGTGACCGGCAGGTGATGGCGACGAAGGAGGAGAAAGAAATCTAAAAACATGGGGCCTATTGTAGAGACGCAACCCTTTGCGTCTCAGGGGCGTCAGCAATGTTAACAAAAACCATCCGGCGGTGAGACGCAAAATTTTGCGTCTCTACATTCAATATGGCCTTGCGCCCCGTTTACGTAACGCCACCATCAAATCGGAATCCTGTTCGTTTTTCAGGAGGGCACCCAAATAGGGCGGCAGTTCGTTGAGGGCGTCGAGATCGTTCAGGTCGTCGTGGGAGACCCCGGCCACGAGCAGCAACCGCACCCAGTCGATGAGTTCGCTGGTGGAGGGCTTCTTTTTGAGGGCCTTCACGTCGCGGATGCTGTAGAACACCGAGAGGGATTTGGCCATCAGTTCTTGCGGCAGATTGGGAAAATGCACGTCCACAATTTGCTGCATCGTGTCGCGGTCGGGGAAGCGGATGTAGTGGAAAAAACACCGGCGCAAAAACGCGTCGGGAAGTTCTTTCTCATTGTTCGAGGTGATAATCACGATAGGCCGGTGCCGGGCCGAAATCGTCCGCTGGAGTTCGTAACAATAGAACTCCATCCGGTCAAGTTCCTGCAACAAATCGTTTGGGAATTCAATATCGGCCTTGTCGATCTCGTCGATGAGCAATACCGCCTGCTCGTCCGATTCGAAGGCTTCCCAGAGCTTACCTTTCTTGATGTAGTTCGACAGATCGTCGATCCGGTCGGAGTCGAGGCCCCGGTCAGCGAGTTGTGAATCGCGCAGGCGCGACACAGCGTCATATTCGTACAAACCCTGCTGCGCCGACGTGGTCGATTTAACGTGCCAGGTATACAGTGGCTTGCCCAGCGACCGGGCCACTTCAAACGCCAACAGGGTTTTACCCGTGCCGGGTTCGCCCTTGATTAGCAGCGGTTTCTGTAATTGAACAGCCGCATTAACAGCCGTACTTAACTCGCGGGTGGCGATGTATGCTTCGGTTCCTGTAAATTTCATAGTAGCAGTAGCAGTAGGCAGTAGGCAGTGGCTTATGCGTCAGCACTGCTTGCGCCAGCTACTGCCTATTGCCACTGCCTACTGCTACTCTATTCTTGTCCGTCTTCGGAGAATGAGTAAAGGGTGGTGTCGAGGGTGAGACTGCCGCTGTTGAAGGTGGCGATGAAATTTTCGATTACTTCGTCGTTGATCTCCTCCACATTCAGACACACGTCGAGCGCGATGCCATAATCTGATTCGAGGTCCATTTCAACATGCTCCTGCACCTTGATGGCTTCGGTTTCTTCGATCTCCTCGATGAGTTCGGTTAAAGCTGTTTCAGCCTCTTCCTCGTCTTCGGGACTGATTTTATAGTTCGGTGCGCGCTCTTCGGGGGGTACGTAGCCAGGAAACGACTTTTTGAGTTCTCCCACGGCCATTTCATACACCATGCTGCTGTGGTGCAGTCGGAGCGTATAGATTAGGGCGTCGTAGATAACCTCTTCGCCTTTATAGTTTCCAACAAATTGGATGTGTTCGCACTCACCCGTTTCGAGCATATCGATGTCGGGATCTTCGACCAACACAAATGAGCCTCCCTCTTCGCGGCACTCGGCGCGTAACTCTTCGATTTCTTTCGGGTCGAAGCCCGGGTTCTGATTCGTTGCCATAGTTCACAAAGCTACGGACAATCGCCGGAAAACCGCTTCTGCCAACGCAACCGCTTGATACATTGGGGCCAAATCGACCCTATCGAGGGTGTCTTCGGGCCGATGGATGCGGGGCATTTCGCCTTTCTCGTCCAACGCGCACAGACACAAAATGGGTATATTTTGGCGCACAAACCACGCGCTGTCAAAATCGGCGGTATGCCAGCGGCCCAGTTTTGCGGTTGCCTTAAACGGTTCTTTTTGCAGCAGTTGCCGGGCGGTGTCGGTAGCCAGATTGTTATACCGAAGAACTTCAAGCGTGCCGGTTTGTTCGATTATGGTGAGCTTACCCGCCCCCAGCGTATCGAAATTAATGGCGGCTGTCTTGCCCACGGGCCATTGCTTTCGGTGCGCTTCGACGTAATAATACGCCCCCAGCATACCCAACTCTTCAGCACTTGTGAGTACGATCTCCAGATCAACGTCGGCGGGTTTGTCTTGTCGGAGTCGGTCGGCGGTTTCGAGTGCGGCAACCACCCCCGTTGCGTTGTCGCTTGCCCCATTGGTAAATCCGTGCAGGTAATAGCCAATGGTCCCGGTAACTGCCTGAAGTAGAAAATAGGCAATAAATCCGTAACGGGCGTAGGTGAGCCACGGCCAACCTGCCCCGAACGCTTCAATCGTCCCCAGAATAGCCGCCAACAGCATCAGAAACAGCGAGAAAATCAACGACCCACGAAATGTCCGCTGACTCGACCCGTACAGAGCCGACACCGGGGCCGTATCGTAATGGGCCATCAGAATTAGTTTTTTGATCGGCCCCTCCCCTGCTGTTGCGGGCCACCGCCCCACTACGTTATGCGCCGTGTGCTGCACCGGAAACCGCACCACCGGCGAGTATCGCCAGTTGAAATACAGCCACGCCAACACCACATACGTCCACACAAGCGCGGGTGTCCACCACGCCCCCACCCGAATGAGCAGCAAGCCTAACACCAGCCCACCAATAAGCCAATACACCACCGTAACGTAGGTTTTGGGCGTTCGGAACGGCTCCAGGCGCACCTCGGCGTCCATCTCCAGCAGGCGTTGGCTGATCAATTCGGCAGCTTCGCGTTCGCAGGGCGTCGTGGCCCCGCGATGCGGTAAGCGGGTTAGGTCTTTGAGTATCATTTCACAAACAGCATCTCGCGGTACTTCACCAACGGCCAATCTTCATCGTCAACGATTTGTTCGAGCTTATCGACCTCGTAGCGGATCACATCGAAGAAATCTTTCACCTCGGTCGCATAGAGCCGGGCCATCTCGGCGGAGTCGGTTAGGTTGTTGGCTTTTTTACGAGCCTCCGTCATAGCCTCCACATTCTTCTTAATAATGATAATTCGCGTCGAAATCTCACGGAGAATGTCTTTAATCGGTTCGGCTTCGGCAGTCATGCCCAGGTCCATCAGGTTCTTAGCGGTTTCGGCCAGTTTCCCTTGATACTTAATCGCCGTCGACACAACGTGGTTGATGGCGAGGTCGCCCATCACCCGCGACTCGATCTGCACTTTTTTGATGTACTTCTCCAGTTCGATCTCGTAGCGCGACTCGACCTCGGCATGGCCCATGACCTTCATCCGCTCGAACAACTCCATCGACTCCGGTTTCAGGTACACCTGTAGGGCGTCGGGGGTCGATTTGATGTTCGACAGGCCCCGGCGTTCGGCTTCGGCAACCCACTCGTCGGAGTAGCCATTACCCTCGAACAAAATGCGTTTAGAGGCTTTGTAGTAGCCTTTTAGAATGTCGACAATAGCCAGTTCTTTCTTCTCACCGTTGGTCAACCGAACGTCCAGATCGGCTCGAAACTGCTGCAACTGAGCCGCCACAATCGTGTTCAAGACAATCATGGTCGAGGCCGAGTTGGCCCCACCGCCCACCGCCCGGAATTCAAATTTGTTGCCCGTAAACGCAAATGGCGAGGTTCGGTTACGGTCGGTATTGTCGCGGATGAGCGACGGAATCCGGTTTAGGCCCAGCTTGTAATACACGTTGTCGCCCTTGTTGAGCGCGATTTCATTTTTGGTTTCGAGATCCTCCAGAGCCTTCGTGAGGGTTTCTCCCAAAAACACCGACATGATGGCCGGAGGAGCCTCGTTGGCTCCCAGCCGATGCTCGTTTCCCGCCGAGGCAATACTCGCCCGCAATAGGTCGGCATTGTCGTGAACAGCCTTGATCGTGTTCACCAGAAATGTGATGAACCGAAGTGTTTCTTTAGGTTTGCTGCTCGGTCCCAGGAGGTTCACACCCGTGTCGGTGCTCATCGACCAGTTATTGTGTTTGCCGCTCCCGTTGATGCCCGCAAATGGTTTTTCGTGGAACAACACCTTCAGGTCATGTCGCTCAGCAACCTTTTCCATCAGGTCCATCAACAGGGCGTTGTGGTCGATGGAGAGGTTGACTTCCTCAAACGTAGGGGCCACCTCAAATTGACCGGGGGCCACCTCGTTGTGGCGCGTGCGGACGGGAATGCCCAGTTTCATAGCCTCGAACTCATAATCGACCATGAACGCGTTGACGCGGGGCGGTATAGACCCAAAATAGTGATCCTCAAGCTGTTGTCCCCGTGCGGGCGAGTGCCCGAACACCGTGCGGCCCGCCATAACGAGGTCGGGACGGGCGTAGAACAGGGCTTTGTCGACCAGAAAATATTCCTGCTCCGGGCCGAGGGTTGCCGTTACCTTGTCGATGTTCCGGTCGAAGTATTGGCAAACGGCAGTGGCCGCCTTGTCGAGCGACGCAAGGGCCTTTAGCAAAGGGGTTTTATAATCGAGAGCCTCGCCTGTGTACGAGATAAACACTGACGGAATGCAGAGCGTTTTGCCACCGGCCCCGTTGTCCATCAAAAACGCGGGCGACGAAGGGTCCCAGCCTGTGTAGCCCCGAGCCTCGAACGTGTTGCGCAGGCCCCCGCTCGGAAACGACGACGCATCGGGTTCCTGCTGCACCAGGGCACCGCCTTTGAACTTTTCAATAGCTTTTCCGTCGCTCGTCAGATCGAAAAACGAATCATGTTTCTCGGCGGTTGAGCCGGTCAGCGGTTGAAACCAGTGGGTGTAATGCGTTGCCCCCCGCGAAACGGCCCACGATTTCATGGCGTTGGCTACTTCGTCGGCAATGTCGCGCTCAATTTTCCCACCCGTGTCGATAGCCTCCGTGATGCGCAGATAGGCTTCGGGCGAGAGTAACGCCCGCATGGTTTCTTTATTGAAGGTATTGATGCCGTAAAAATCAGAAACGCGCTCTGCCGGGGGCGTTACCGGAATAGCGTGGCGATTTTGGGCTATCTCAAGGGCTTTGAAACGGTAGTTTGACATATTGGATTGCGGATTGGGGATTGCGGAACGGTCCGCTGTTGCAGTGTGGGTTGGGTTTCGGTCTTACCTTCCAATCACCACGGACGTTCAAAACTACTGATTATAGCTCTAAAACAAACTTCCCTTCAAACAAAAACCCGCCCTGACGAACAAGGCGGGTTATGAACTAACTATTTAGTACAGATTTCTTAACCTCTACACCAGCACATCAGCAGTTTTCACCGTCTTGATAATCCGTGAGGCTACTTTGTATGGATCAGCGGCTGAGTTTGGCCGACGATCTTCGAGCCAGCCTTTCCAACCCCGCTCAACCGTTGCAATAGGGATACGGATTGAAGCACCCCGGTCCGAGATGCCGTATGAGAACTGGTCAATCGATTGTGTTTCATGCTTACCCGTCAAGCGCATGTGGTTGTCGGCACCGTATACGGCTATGTGTTCGGCCACGAACGGAGCAAACGACTGACAAATCGTATCATACACCTCTTTGCTACCCGCTGTGCGGAGGGCCGTGTTCGAGAAGTTGGCGTGCATACCTGAGCCATTCCAATCGGTGTCGCCCAGGGGCTTGCAGTGCCAGTTAATCGCTACGTTATATTTCTCGCCAATACGCTCCAGCAAGTAGCGGGCAATCCACATTTCGTCGCCAGCTTGTTTGGCACCTTTAGCGAAACCCTGAAACTCCCACTGCCCGGTGGCTACCTCGGCGTTGATTCCCTCGATGTTCAGGCCAGCATCCAGACAAACATCCAGGTGTTCTTCAATAATATGACGGCCATAGGCATTCATGGCTCCTACTGAGCAGTAGTATGGACCTTGTGGACGAGATGGGAAACCTTCAGCAGGGAAGCCCAGCGGTTTATCAATAGCCACATCCCACAGGAAATATTCCTGCTCGAAGCCAAACCAGAAATCATTGTCGTCGTCGTCGATGGTAGCACGACCATTCGACTCGTGGGGTGTGCCGTCTGCATTCAGCACTTCGCACATAACCAGAAAACCGTTCTTACGCTGGGGATCAACGCATACGAACGCAGGCTTCAACAAACAGTCCGACGAACCACCGGGTGCTTGTTCGGTTGATGAACCATCGAACGACCACATTGGTGCGTCGGCTATTTCGCCTGAGAAATCATCTACAATTTTGGTCTTCGAGCGTAGGCTTTGCGTAGGCTTATATCCGTCAAGCCAGAGGTATTCGAGTTTGCACTTTGCCATGATGATAAACGAAGTAAAAGTTAGGTTTTGTTGCGATTTCAGCAATGATCTATTGGCAAATGTAGCATCGAGCAAGATAAAAAAGAAGTAAATTCAAGAAATACAGTATAAAATAGTTGAGTTTTACAGAAAAATCATACTTAATACGCATATTTTACAAAACTAGCCCAAGATTCTTTGGAAGTTGGAGTATTCTAACTCGAACCAATTTTAGGCGATTATGTCAAAAGTGAATGATAAATCCATCAAAACAACGCAAGAAACGGAATAATAAGGCCATAATGCGATAAAATTTGACTCAAAACGCAGCTCGATTAATCTTATTGAGGAAACCGCGAAGTCATTTCTCCACTGGCTTTCCGGCCATAAGTCTGGTATCTTTGAAAGTTTCTCTTTTCATTTTTGCTTGTACTATGCTCACACGTATTTGTTGGCTTGTTCTTTACTGGCTCACCTGGGCGGTTTGGCTGGAGCTAAATCGGGTAGTGTTTTTAAGCTATCAACTATTAAAAGGTCCCACCCACGACACCCGGTTGTGGCCCGATATCCTATGGCACGGTCTCCGAATGGATCTGTCGGTAGCGGCTTACGTGAGTCTTATTCCGGGATTGGCTCTGGCGTTTTTACCCTCACGTTGGCTCCTTTCGTTTTTTTCGCGTTACACCGCCCTGATGCTCATTCTGGTTAGTTTCATGACCACCGTCGACATGGAGATGTACCGGACCTGGGGTTTTCGGCTCGACACTACGCCGTTGCGCTACCTCAAAACGCCCACCGAAGCCCTGGCGTCGGTAAGTTCGTCGCCGTTGGGCTGGTTATGTGGGTTACTGGTCGGATTAATCGTGGGGGGCATCCTGCTGTTCGGGCGGGTTAATCATCTGGCCTCTGTTCTGTTACGTCCGGCCCCACGGTGGTCGTTCGTGCCGCTCACACTAGCCACGGCCCTGCTGATTATCCCTATTCGGGGCGGGCTACAACTGGCCCCCATGAACGTAAGTGCGGTGTTTTTCTCCCCCATTGCTTTTGCTAATCATGCGGCCATCAATCCACAGTGGAATTTCCTGTTTTCGGTCCTGGAAAACGCTGACGATCAGACTAATCCATTTGGAAACATACCCGAACCAGTTGCCAATCAAATTGTGCAGGCACTTTATAGGCAGACGGGTGGCGATTCATTGCCATCAACTAAGGGCATTTCCAGTGGGTACGTACTCACACAACAACGGCCCAACGTGCTGCTCATTGTTTGGGAGAGCCTGACAGCCAAAGTCGTTTCGCGGGTGGGTGGCCGCACAGGCGTTACCCCTCAGTTCGACCGACTCTGCAATGAGGGTCTCCTTTTTACGAACTATTACGCCAGTGGCGACCGGAGCGAAAAAGGCCTTGTGGCTCTCCTGAGTGGGTTTCCGGCGCAGCCTACCACGTCGATCATGACCGTGCCCCAGAAATCGGCGAAGTTGCCCACACTGGCGGGCACGCTTAAACATGAGGAATACCAAACCGCTTTTTATTATGGAGGTGAGACCGAATTTGCCAACATCCGGTCGTATCTGTTTCATAGCCAATATGACCGCATTATCTCGAAACCGGATTTCCCACCCGAAACCTGGAACTCGAAATGGGGTGCTCACGATCACGTTGTTTACAATCGTCTGCTCGCTGATTTAAGCGAGCAAAAAGCTCCTTTTTTCACTACGTTCTTCACGCTCAGCAGCCACGAACCCTTCGAGGTACCCATGCCCACCGCCGTACCGGGCACCGACGAAGAAAACCTCTTCCTGAATGCTCATTACTACGCCGATAAGAGTTTGGGCGAGTTTATTGCACAGGCAAAAAAGCAGCCCTGGTGGGCCAACACACTCGTCATTATCGTGGCCGATCATGGGCACCGGATGCCCATCATGGGTCAAAACAAGACCGAGGAGTTTCATATTCCGATGCTTTGGCTTGGCGGTGCGCTTCGGCAACCGGGTGTTGTATCTCAAATTGCTTCCCAAACCGATTTGCCCGCTACCCTCCTGCAACAACTGGGCGTTTCGGCGGGTGCATTTCGGTGGAGCAGTAACCTGCTTGATCCGGCTCGGCAACCATTCGCTTACTTCGCTTTCCAGAATGGGTTTGGTTTTGTACGACCGGGCAGAGCCTTAGTGTACGACAACGACGCCCAACGAATTGTGGAGCAATACGGCACCGTTTCGGATGCGGATCTGCGGGCAGGTTTGGCCTTTGAGGAAGTGAGTTTTGGGGATTATCTGGCGAAGTGAGTTTGAGACATAAAAAAGCCCGGACTGACGTCCGGGCTTCGCTATTTTCACGGCGGTCCCCAACCGCGTTACGCGACTGCTTCTTGTTTGCGAACCGAGATGGTGAGGGTTTCGCCTTCGCCACTGTAGTCGGCTTCGATTACGTCGCCTTCTTTGAGTTCGCCTTTGAGAATCTCTTCGGCAACGGGGTCTTCGAGATAGCGTTGGATGGCCCGGTTCAATGGACGAGCACCGTATTGTGGGTCGTAACCTTTCTCGGCCAGGAAGTCCTTCGCCTTTTCGGTCAGTTGAACGTTATAGCCCAGGCTGGTAACACGGCTCAACAACTTCTTCAGCATCAGATCGATGATGGTGTGCAGGCTGTCGCGTTGCAGCGAGTTGAACACGATCACATCGTCGAGACGGTTCAGAAATTCGGGCGAGAACGCCTTGCGCAACGCGCTCTGAATCGTACTCTTCATCAACTCATCCTGACTTTCCGACTTCTTGGTGGCAAAGCCAATGCCCGCACCAAAGTCTTTCAGGTCGCGCACCCCGATGTTCGAGGTCATGATGATAATCGTGTTGCGGAAGTCGACCCGGCGACCCAGACCGTCGGTCAGGATACCATCGTCCAGAACCTGCAACAGGATGTTAAATACGTCGGGGTGGGCTTTTTCGATCTCATCGAGCAAGACCACCGAGTAGGGCTTGCGACGGATTTTCTCGGTCAACTGACCGCCTTCTTCGTAACCCACGTAGCCCGGAGGGGCACCCACCAATCGGCTTACGCTGAACTTCTCCATGTACTCCGACATGTCGATCCGCACGAGCGCATCGTCTTTGTCGAACAGGTAGCTGGCGAGCACCTTGGCCAATTCGGTTTTACCAACCCCGGTTGGGCCGAGGAAAATAAACGAACCCATTGGCTTCTTGGGGTCCTTAAGACCTACACGAGTCCGCTGAATAGCCTTCACCAACTTGTCGATGGCCGTTTGCTGACCAATCACACGGCCTTTGAGGTCTTCGCCCATGTTAATGAGCTTCTTCCCCTCGTCGTTCGATACGCTCGTTACGGGAATGCCCGTCATCATGGCCACTACTTCGGCTACGCTCTCTTCATTAACCGTGTACCGACGTTTCTTTGTGTCTTCTTCCCAGGCCTGCTTGGCTCGATCAAGCTGGTCGATCAGGCGTTTTTCCTTGTCGCGGAGTTGAGCAGCTTCTTCGTACTTCTGGCTCTTCACCACCTGATTTTTCTCCTTCTTGATATTCTCGATCTGCTCTTCGAGCTTCAGGATATCTTCGGGAACGGTGATGTTCGAGATGTGTACGCGGGCACCCACTTCGTCCATCACGTCGATGGCCTTATCGGGCAGGAACCGGTCCGAGATATACCGCTCCGACAACTTCACGGCAGCCTCGATGGCCTCTTTCGTGTACGTTACGTGGTGGTGGTCTTCGTACTTGTCCTTGATGTTTTCGAGGATTTCGATGGTCTCATCAATCGACGTGGCATCGACCATCACCATTTGGAAACGGCGGGCTAAGGCACCATCTTTCTCGATATACTGACGGTATTCATCGAGCGTGGTGGCTCCAATACATTGAATGTCGCCCCGCGCCAATGCTGGTTTGAACATGTTCGACGCATCGAGCGAACCCGATGCACCACCCGCGCCCACAATCGTGTGCAACTCGTCGATAAACAGGATCACTTCGGGCGATTTCTCCAGCTCGTTCATCACGGCCTTCATGCGCTCCTCAAACTGACCCCGGTATTTTGTACCGGCCACGAGCGACGCCAAATCGAGCGTGACAACGCGCTTACCAAATAGCACCCGCGACACCTTTTTCTGCACAATGCGCAGGGCAAGACCCTCGGCGATGGCCGTTTTACCAACGCCCGGTTCGCCAATCAGAATCGGGTTATTCTTTTTCCGGCGGCTCAGAATCTGGGCCACGCGTTCAATTTCTTTCTCACGACCAACAATCGGGTCGAGTTTGCCGAGTTCGGCGAGTTTAGTGAGGTCACGACCAAAGTTGTCGAGCACGGGCGTCCGCGATTTTTCAGAGCCTTTTTCTTTGCCCTGACCGCTTCCGCTACCACTGCCACCGAACATGCCCCGGTCGTTATCATCATCGTCGGTTTCGGGTCCCATATGTGGGCGGGTTGTCCCGGAAGATTGATATTCGAGCATCTCTTTAATCACTTCGTAGTTAACGTTGTATTTGTTGAGAATCTGGGTAGCCACATTGTCCTCGTCGCGCAGAATCGACAGCAGGAGATGCTCCGTGCCGATAAGGGGGCTTTTGAAGATTTTAGCTTCCAGATAGGTAATCTTGAGCGTTTTCTCCGACTGACGGGTCAGGGGGATATTCGCCAAATTTTTAACATTGTTCGTGGCAGTACCTTTAGTGGCCTGTTCAACCGTAACGCGGAGTTCGTCGAGCGAAATGCCGAGCTTTTTCAGCAGTCCGATAGCAACCCCCTCCCCCTCGCGGATCATGCCCAACAAGAGGTGTTCGGTGCCGATGTAATCGTGGCCCAATCGGAGAGCTTCCTCCCGGCTGAGGGTAATTACTTCTTTTACGCGGTTCGAAAATTTTGCATCCATTCGCTTTAGCTCTCCTGTCGTATGCGCTTATAAGGGGGTAACGAAATAAAAAATGGGATTGTTCACGGTCACTAATTCACTAATTCACTAAATACTTCTTCGCTTCCGGCCCCATGCAGAACAACAGATCAATGATGCTCAGGTTAGGGGCAAAAGCAGGGCCAAAGTTCTGTATATACGGCTGCGGGCTATAAAACAGTTGCGCGGAGGCCGGATTTTTTGCATTCATCTGTGATCGTGCGTCAACGAGTCCGATTTGGGGTTCGCGTTCATAGCATTCTGTCAGGTTCACGGGGGTCTTAATACCCAGCAGTTGCCGACATATTGTCAGCATCTCCCACGAGAGATCAAACAAAAACGCCCACTGCTTCTGATACACGGCCTCAAAGTAGGGCGCGTAGAACTCAAAAAACGGAGCTTTCCTGTACGCACTCTCCAAACATCGCCAATGCCGGTTTTGCCACGCTACCTCGTTGTCGATGCGTATGTCCCGTATAGGCACTCGATTCGTCTCGCCAGCCACCGGAACCGTCAGACAGTCAACCTTGTTGGCGGTCAGCACGTAGCATCGGTTTCGGTAGCTCTGTTTCTGGTAATTCTCGTGGGCTTCAATCCAGACTTCACCGTGCTGAAGCATTCCCGCAAAAAAATCCAGACAAGGCAAAAACGGCAATTCAATCAAAAGGATGTTGGACATTGGATTTTGGATGATGTCATCTGAGTACTGTTCAACATTTAACCGCTTCGGCGGACCGATCCAGCATTCAACGTCCCTAAAGGTTAATTTTCACCAAATAAGGAAATTAATGAATCCACTCCAATTAATTTTGCCATAATTATGATTTTATTCCATTGGTTATCCCGACTATCGTTTGGGGTGCTCTACGCGCTGTCGGATGTACTCTATATAATTTTGGTGCATATCGTCCGGTATCGGCGTCGGGTGGTGGTCGAGAATCTGCGGGCGGCTTTCCCCGAAGAGTCGCCCCACGGGATCAAACTTCTGGCGCGGGGGTTCTACAAAAACCTCACCGATCTGATTGTTGAAACCATCAAACTACCTTCTCTAAGTCCTGAACAGTTGTTGCACCGGGTTCGATTTAAAAACGCTCCGCTCATTGCAGATCGGATTGCCGCTGGTGAGGCAGTCATTATTCTGGCGTCGCATCAGTGCAACTGGGAGTGGCTCCCGGCCTCGGCACAACTGAACGGCATCATCGCCGACAGTGTGTACAAGCAGTTGTCCAGCCCGTTTTTTGAGCAACTGGTTCACCACATCCGCAGCACCCACGGCGTAAATCCCATCCCGATGCACCGGCTCCTGCGCGACGTGGCCGTGCGCCGAAACGTGCCCCGCGCCATCGCCCTCGTCGCCGACCAAATCCCCGACTCGCCCGAAGTGGCCTATTGGCTTCCGTTCCTGAACCACGAAACAGCTTTTTACCCCGGCCCCGAAAAACTGGCCCGCTCGCTCAAACTGCCCGTGTTTTACGTGGAGATGATTCGCGCCCGCCGGGGCTTCTACGACGTCACGCTCCATCACCTCGCCGAACCTCCCTACACGAACCTCCCCGACGAAGCCATTTTATCAGCTTACCGCGACCAGCTCGAACAGAGCATCCGGGCTAACCCGTCGGACTGGCTATGGTCGCACAAACGCTGGAAACATCAGCGGGAAGAATATATAGGCCGGGGAAAGCAACGAACCACACCTACAGATACTTGACGCATACATAACTATTGACTGATACATGAGGGTATTGGTATATTTGGCTGTCTATAAGACGAACCTTCTATCTATCATTCACGTATGAACCGCCGAGAGTTTCTCCGCTCCACGTCCGTGGCCGCATCTTTAGGCCTGATTTCTCCATCGTTTCTCTCCTGTTCTAATCCCGCCGACGATGTTCTGCCCGATGGAGCCAACTTCAAAGGCTCGGTACTGGTGATTGGTGCGGGTGCCGCCGGTTTGTATGCCGCCCAACTCCTACGCGAACGCAACATTCCGGTTACGGTGCTCGAAGCATCGGGGCGGGTGGGGGGCCGGATTCGTGCCTTGACTGGCTTCGCCGATTTTCCTATCGAACTGGGAGCCGAGGAGATTCACGGCAACCGTTCTATCTGGTACGACCTGGTCAAGCAGGCGGGCGGCTCAATTGTCAGTGCCGATGGTGGGACCGATTTCTACGTGCTAGACGGTCGCTTGCGCAGCGAGTCCGAACTATCCGGCGATACAGACTTTCGCGCAGCTCAAACATTTATCAATCAGGCCACTAACTACAGTGGTCCAGACAAAAGCGTAGGGCAGCATGTGCGAGACAGAGGTTTGGCAGGGCGCGTTTGGCCCATGATTAATGCTCAAACCGGCAACGAATACGGCACCTCAATGGATCTGTTGAGCATTAAGGGCATTACGGAAGAAGACCAAGCCTGGACATCGGGCAACAGCAACTACAGTTTGGCAGGGCAGTCGTACAGCAGTATCATCGAAGAAGCTTGGGCCGATGCCATCCGGCAGGTCCGGCTCAACACCGTGGTGCGGAGCATCGACTACCGAGCCGATCAGGTGGTGGTGACTGATACCCGCAACCAAACCTACCGCGCCGAGCGAGTTATCGTCACGGTGCCATTGCCTGTGCTTCAGGGAAGTGATATTGAATTTCTACCTCCCTTACCTAATGCCAAAATTGAAGCCATTCGATTGCTGGGCGTCAGTGCAGGTATGAAGATAATCCTGAAGTTTGGGCAGCGGTTTTGGGATGCCGATTTGGGTTCGATTTACGGACAGGGCCTAGTGCCGGAGTTCTGGTGCCCCTCAGTCCGCAACGGGCAACGCACCCAAATCCTGACCGCTTTTGTCATGGGCGAAAGTGCTCATGTGTTGAGCCGACAAGGCACTGGCGCGATCCAAACTGTTCTGGCTGAACTCGACAGATTGTATGGGGGAGCGGCCACGCGGCTGTTTCAGGACGGTCGGGTGGCCGATTGGCTCAAGGAACCGTTTATTCGTGGTTCCTACTCCTACCCCACCGTGAACGGCGGGTTGGCTATGCGTCGGGCTTTAGCCACACAGATTGGTAACAGACTGTTTTTTGCGGGCGAAGCTTCCCACACCACCGGACACAGTGCCACGGTTCATGGTGCGCTCGAAACAGGTCGGCGAGCGGTTCGCGAAGTGTTGTCGTGAGTTGGGGTTCCCCAATCACCGTCCCCCATTGATCAGCATCTTGCTTCCCGTGTTGGGGAGCACAACTTTCGCTCCACTCGCCTTGAACTCAACGCGTTTAGCGGTGGCCGTATTGGTGGTTACGGTTACCACGTGGCCTGCGTTGATAATGGCTACGTCGCTTAGGGTTGGCTCACGTCCGCAGGTCCAGGTGCCGGGGTCATTCCAGTTGCCCGTGCGGAGCGATTCGCAGACGACTTCGGGCGTGAGCGACAAGTACGCCAACAGTGCGCTTTGTCCTTGTGGCGTATTGTTACCCCAGGCGGGCACATTGGCCGTGGGCACGGTACTGCCTTTGGCGACATTCAACGTAGCTGATTCGGGCTTGTGCAAGCCCACGGCCAACACGCGGTTTCCTACAGGCAGCACGTTGAACAAATCGACGTTATCGCCCCCGCTCCCTGTAGCACGGTCAAACTGCCCAACGAGCAGGGAACTGTATCGGAGCGTCGAAAAATTGGGTTCATAAACCCGCACAAACGAACTCCAGGGGGCCGTACCTTGCCCCGGCTTCACGCCCTGCTGAAACGCATCGTTGGTGGTGATGACTTTTCGGCCCACGCAAACAACACAAACTGACCCATCCTGAGCTACCTGCACATCGTCGCAAAAGGTAGAATTTAGGTTCGGCCAGCCCCGGTTTGGGTTAGGCCATCCGGCCAGATTGGGATTGCGGTTCGGATTGTTAACATCGTTCAAATCCGAGCCGTAGTTGTTGGTACCCTCGTTATACTCGCCCAGATAGGTGCTATTGAGCAGGGTGCCATCGGTCAGTTTTAGCTTACCGAGCCAACTCAGGTGTATGTTTCCATTCGTACCCGAAAAGCCGTTCTGAAACCCGACAGCTCCCGGCGTTGCCGCGATCTGATTGCCCTCCCACAAATTCTCGACATTGTTGCCATGCGACCGCGCCAGTACCACCACCGTACCCACTGAGGCCGGTTGCGAATAATCGACGTCGAGATCATCGACGTATTGATCGGGAGTTGAGGTAAGCCCTGTAAACGCCTGGGGGGTGCTGTTCGCGGTGGTCTCGTGGTATAACCGGCTCCACCAGAGCATGTTGCCCGTGTTGTCGTAGCCGATCACTGCCGGTTCAAAATCGGGCTGACCATCGGGCAACACACTTTTGATGTTCATGCCGATGTAAAAATGGTTGTTTCGCCGGTCAACGACCACCGCCGAAGGCCCGTAAATCGGCGTTGCTGCGGGTCGGTAGCCGGTATACCCCCGATCGCCGGTGACGCCGGAGGCTGTGTTGCCCGTTGCGGGGTCGCAGGGGCCGGGGAAGAAAAAGTCCAGCGGCCATTTCCCTCGTTTCTGACGCCCGTTGCCATCGGACGTCCAGGCGTTGTAGTCCGCTTGTGTCCAGGAACGAAGATCGCAACGGCCACCTCGTTTGAAGATAATACTGCTGTAGTTGACAGCAGTGAGGCCACCCGGTGCAGTCGTCGCGGGTCCGGCATATTCAGGGCCTGTTTTGAGCTTATGATACCGCCAGTTAGGTACCACTTCCCGGACGCCGTTGGCATCTAATCGGGACGCTTCGGCCCAGTCGTAGGCGTGCGACTGCCCGTAAATGTAAACCACCTTACCGTCGGAGCCAACGTCCCAGGGATGGTACGTTTTGGGGTAGCCCTCGGCCCATAGTGCCACAGCCCAGTTCATACCCGTCGGGATACCATTGACGAAGTTGTTGTTCAGCTTGCCGATGAAGTAACCCCCGTTGTTGGCTTTGGTACCGCTGGTATTGCCCGAAATAAATAGATCGCCGGTAGGTTGGCCCGGCAGGTTGGTGGCTTTGATAAAACGAATGTCCTCAACGGCGTTGGGGGCAAAATGCACCACGTTCAGGATAGTCTGCATGTCGGTGCTCAAGTGCAGAATGAATCCGATTTTATTCGTACCCAATCCGTTGGTTACGTTGAGGGGACTGATTTGTTGCCGGGGCACATTGACCGGAATCCAGCCCAGGCTTTCGGCAAAGCCTGTCACCAAAAAATTGCCGTTCGAAAGTTGAAACGCGTCATAAAAGGCTTCTCGCCCGGTTCCTCCGGCGTAGGTAACGGTGTGTTGAGCTGATAAGGGCCTGATGATCAAACTCAAAAATAGCCCTATCCAGAGTGTACGTGAGTAGCCAGGTATGCAGTTTTTCATTATCGGATGGTTTGTTGAGCAGTCAACGAATTGGCAAAATAAGGGTAGGCAGGTACATTTTCATCCACTTATTGAGCAACAGGTAACGGCAAGATTACGTATATTCGTTTGTTTCGCCGTTTATCACAAAACGTCGGGCATGGTAAACCAAGTTTACTGGCATGACGTTTGCTCCATACTTACCACCTCCTATTGAATGCAATCTCCGTTACGCTCTTGTTTCCTGCTTTGGTTTTGTTTGCTTGCCCTCGTTCCGTTGTGGGTGAGGGGGCAGACCATATTTACCATTTCGGGTCGCGTAACCGAATCTGCAACAAACGCAGGAATTCCGTTTGCCTCTATTTCGGTTAAGGGCCGCACGGCTGGTGCAACCGCCGATGCAGAAGGTCGCTTTCAACTGCGTACGACTCAAATCGGCGACTCGCTGCTCGTAACGAGCTTAGGCTTTAAAACCAAGGCCGTAGCCCTCACACGGGCCACGAGCCAAACGGTTGATGCGGCCCTGGAATCTGCCGATAATCGCCTGAAAGAAGTGCGTGTATATGGCAAAGGGGGCGACCCGGCCTACCGAGTTCTGCGGGCGGCCCTACCCCGGCGGGCCGAGTTCAACCCGGAACAACTGACGGCGTTTCAATACGACAGCTACACGAAGGTCGAAGCGTATATTAACAACGTTAAGAAGAAACCCCGCGTGAAGCGAAATGGCGAGACGGTGCAGGGCCGACAGGGGCCAATTGGGCGCGTGTTGAGTCGTCTGCCCGCCATTACCGACGAAAATGGCCAACCCGCCGTGCCGGTGTTTATCACCGAAAACCACTCCGAATACTACCAACGCAACCAACCCGACCGCACGAAGGAAAAAGTGTTGAAATCGCAAGTGAAAGCCGTGGGTATTCAGGAAGGAGGCCTGCTATCGCAGTTTACGGGGGCCTCATTTCAGCAATATAATTTCTACCAGAACTACGTGCGGGTGTTACGCAAGGACATCCCCTCGCCACTTGGCGACGTTTGGGAAACGGTCTACAAGGTGCAGATGATCGACACCGTGGCCGTGGGCAATCTAATGTGCTATCAGATCGATTTTGAACCCAAACGCGCTACCGACCTCGCCTTTATGGGCACAGCCTGGCTCGACACTATGCGCCTGGGACTGGTGCAGATCGAGACGCGCATTGACCGGCGGGCCAACATCAATTTTATTGAGGAAATTCGGGTGAATCAGGAGTGGGAAACCCTACCCGGTGGAGCACGGTTACCCCTGCGTACGGAGGTTCGGATCGACACCGACGAACTAACCCCCGGCACACCCGGCGCACTCATTCGTTTTTTTGCGACGGCTCGCAACGTGGTCATTAACCAACCCCAACCCCTCGAATTTTACAGCCCTACCCTCGAACTTGCCGATGATTACCGCGACATTCCAAAAGGGTATTGGCAAACGGCCCGGCCCGACTCACTCTCTGCCGACGAGATGCGGGCACTGCGCGTGGTCGATTCGGTGCGCAACGTGCCGATTGTAAAGATCACGGGTGAGGCTATCCGGCTGTTTGCCAATGGGTATCAGCCGATTGGTAAGGTCAATGTAGACGTGGGACCGCTGCTCTACACCTATGCCAACAACAATATTGAGGGCAACCGGTTTCGGGTGGGGGTGCGTACCAACAGTTATTTTAGTCGGCGGTGGGTGTTGAACGGCTATCTGGCTTACGGAACACGCGACACGCAATTAAAATACGGCATCGGGGCTGACTTTATCGTGAAGCGCAAGCCCTGGACGGTGGTGGGTTTCCGGCACACCTACGACATCGAGCGGCTGGGTGTATCGTCGGAGAATATCGGCAGCAACTACCTGTTCCTGGCGTTCTCGCGCTTCGGAACCATCCGCCGACCCTATACGCAAGAATTAACAACGGCCTACATCCGTCATGAACTGGGCAAGGGCTTCACCCAAACGGTGAGCCTCCGTAACCGGAGTTTTAACCCGCTGTATCCGTTTGGGTTCTACGAAAGTGCTGGCAACCAGAGCAATGACCAAATTCGGTCGCGGTTCCGGGCGAGCGAACTCTCGTTCGAAACCCGCTTCGCCCCCGACGAGGTGATCGTGCAGAGCGACAATGAGCGGCTTAGCTTCGGTACGACGCGCAAGCCCGAAATCACATTCCGCTACACGCTCGGCATTCGCGACGGCACCAACACAGTGTACCCCTATCACCGACTCACAGCCGAGATGAAGCACTCGTTTCGGTTGGGGATTTGGGGTCGGACGAGCTACACGCTGGGGGCGGGGGTAATTCCGTCGGCGGTGCCGTATCCGTTGCTGTTTATCCCGCTGGGCAACGAGACTTCGTTTTGGGTCTACAACGCCTATAACCTGATGAATTTCTTCGAGTTTGCGACCGACCGCTACGCATCGGCACACGTGGAGCACAATTTTGAGGGTTTGTTTTTCAATCGCATCCCGGCCATTCGGCGGCTCAAGTGGCGCACCCTCGTCACGGGCCGCATTATGTACGGAGGCATCCGGGCCGACAACCTGAATCTCTCCGCCCCCACCGACGCGTTGGGGCAGCCCGTGGCCGGTTTCCAGTCGCTCAACCGAGTGCCGTATATCGAGGTGGGGTACGGCATCGACAACATTTTCAAGTTCATCCGGGTCGACGCCACCCACCGCCTGACCTACCGCGACAATCCCGGTGTCACGCCCTTTGCAGTCAAATTCTCGGCCTGGGTGGGGTTGTGAACAGAGAACAGAATTAAAAACTATAACTCGTTAATTGTTCGGGGCGAGTTGTACACTGTTCTCTGTTCGATGATCACTGTTTTCTGTTACCCGTTGGCTCCAGAACGTGCCGAGCAGCGAACCCGTTGTGTTCATGATGGGGCCAAACAAGGCCGGGGCTAAGCCGACAGTGGCCACCTTACCCATTTGCACGGCAATTCCCGATGCCAGGCCAGCGTTTTGCAAGCCTACCTCGATAGCAATGGTCCGGCAGCTTTGCTCTTCCAGACCAAACAGTCGCCCGGTCCAGTAGCCGAGGGTGAAGCCAGAGAGGTTGTGGATCAGCACGCACAGGGCCAGCGTCCAGCCCACCGCCAATAGACTATCGCGACCAGCCGCCGTGATGATCGCCACAATCAGCACGATGCCCGCCATCGAAACGAGCGGCATTACTTTATTGATAATAACCGCCGATTGCCGGAATACCCGGTTCAGGATCAGTCCCACGGCCACGGGCAGGATAACGATCTGCATGATCTCGATCATCATTTTCCAGAATCCGATCTCAATAAACTGACCAGCCAGCAACTTCATCAGGGCGGGCATCACAAACGGGGCCAACAAGGTCGAAATGGTGGTAACGGTGATGGAAAGGGGCACGTTGGCCTTCGCCACAAAGCAAATCACGTTAGAAGCCAGCCCACTCGGCGAACAGCCAATGAGTACCACACCAGCCGCAATTTCGGGAGGAAAACTAAACGTGTTTGCCAGCGTGTAGCCCAACAGCGGCATGATGATAAAATGGCAAACCACACCAATCACTACGGCCTTCGGCTGCTTCACAACGCCCTCAAAATCAGCAATCGACATGGTCGTACCCATGCCCAACATGATGATCTGCAACAAGGGCACAATCAGTTTTTTGAGCGGAAAGTCGCCGACCTGCAAAAACAATTGCGGGAACGACAGGGCCGTAATGACGGCCACTACAATACAAGCCGTGTAGATCAGGTTTTTGTACGAAGACTTCGCGTTGGTTTCGCCGTGCATAATTTCAGTGAACAGAGGACAACGAGCAGTGAACAGTTATCTGCTAACAGACTAAAAAGTCTTTATAAAAATTGTTCTACTTCTACCGTTTCACTGATTACTGGTAGTCGTTCGCTGCTCTCTGATCGTTGTTCACTGATCGCTGTTCGCTGTAAGAACCCCCTCTTTCAACGCATACGTCGACACCATAATGGTTTGGATGCCGAAGGTGGTTAGCACAAAGTCGATGAGGCAAACGGCCACCACGATCATGTCGACGCGCAGTTCGATCATGCCGGGGAGAGCCATGCGCTCGTCGTGGTTGCGGGTGAGGAGCAGATCGTAGGCGCGGTAAAACTCGCTGACGGGCAGGGCAAAGGCAGCTTGTTCAGGGGCGGTGGTCCCGTCGCTCCGGCGCACCGGTCCGGGCAGGTGGCCGCGCTCGTGCATATAGTGCATATCCACGAGCGTATCGAACGTGCCCGATGAGCCAACCAATTGCAGGGGGCGGCCCGTGGTGGGGGCGTATTGGTGGATGGCGTTGGTGAGGGGCAGGAGTTTCTCGCGGAAGAAATCGTTCATGCGCTCCACAGCGGCCAAGCTGATAGCGTTTTGCGAGTTAGGCATGAACCGTTCCAGCAGTCGCTGCCCACCGATCTCGAAGCTCTGTTTCCAGAAAATGCGGTCGGGGGTGCCGAGAATAAATTCTACGCTCCCCCCGCCAATGTCCATGATGAGCGAAACGGGTGGGTTGGGGTCATTATGCAGGTTCATAGCCCCCGACGAACGAACCCCGGCATAGATGTAGGCGGCCTCTTCATCCCCCGAAATAACCTGGATTTGTATACCCGTTTCAGCCCGAACGCGTTCGATAAACTGGGCCTGATTGGCCGCCACTCGGATGGCACTCGTCCCGAACGCCCGAACCGTGACCGGGTCAATGCTAAATTGATCGAGCACCGACCGGAAATAGGTGAGCACTCCCAATGCGCGGTCGATTGCCTCGTCCGTAATGTGGTTCTGGTTGATGCCCCCCTTACCGATTTTAGCGGGCCGACTCTCGCGAAAAAGCGTTTGGCGAGACCCGCCGGGTTGCTCTTCCACAATCATAAGGTGGAACGTATTGGTGCCTAAATCAATGACTGCTTGCTTCATTGCCGCAAAACTACTACCTTTGCCCTCCGTTTAAACGAAAAAAAACAGTAATCCCGGATTATGTTAATCATTAACGTAAAAGAAAACGAGTCAATTGACAAGGCCCTGAAACGCTTCAAGAAGAAATTCGAGAAGACAGGGGTTCTTCGTCAGCTCCGGTCGCGGACGGCTTTCACAAAACCGTCGATCAAGCGTCGGACGCAGGTTATCAAGGCGTCTTACAAAGAGAGAATGTACGGCACCCACAACGAGCAATAGGCTTGTTGAACGGCTCCGATGCCGCCCGCTAACTCAAGCGCGCAACGAGTTATGGCGTACTAGTCGAGCTTCTAATGAGATTTCAGAAAGCGGCCAACCTTCGGGTTGGTCGCTTTTTTTGTGCAATCTAAACCCGGTTCCGTAGCATAAGTTATCTATTCAATACCAATAACTTAAGTGGCTATTCGAACCCCCGCCCCGGCAGTTTCAATTTGGCGCGAGATATTTGTTTTGATTTTTTTGGACACAGAGGACCACCAAGATGCACGGAGGTACACAGAGTTTTTTAACTATTTTTCTCCGTGTGTCTCCGTGCGTCTTGGTGGCCCTCCCGCTCCGGCGTACTGGTGTCTAAAAAAACTACTGCTTCAGCAGTTTGACTGTTTTAGTGCGGGTAGGCGTGCTTACTTGCAAAAGCAATATCCCTCCTGCCCCGTCAATGCTAATGCGTTGGCGAACCGTGTTGCCCGAGGGTTCCACAAACTGCTGCCCAACTACACGCCCTGCTCCTTCAACTACACGTAGGCGAACGGCTTCATTCAGAACATTTTCGACCTTCACATCAACCCAGTTTTCAAGGGTGGGGTTGCCATAAACCGTCACGTTTAAATCAGCGAGGGCTTCCCGGGCCACGCGGGCCGAGCCGGTGCAGTATTGCTTGAAATTAAAGCTAAAGGTGTTGCTCGTCGTTCCGTTTTGGGTCACCCGGATTTGGAAAATACCAATGTCGGAAGTTGGGTTGTTTACGGCCCGCACCAAATCGGGGTTGTCGAGAATGCGCTGGCAATTGGCCGGATCGTTGTTGCTCAGGCCCACCAGGTTAGCATAGTTGATCCCTGATCCGTTTCCGCCTGTGGTTACTACCCGGAACGAGCCGTTTTGGCAGTTTACGTCCTTCACGCCTGTCACCTGGAACGGTTGCCCAACCGTATTGGCGGGGCTTCCGCAAGGACCCGTGGGTGTTGGGGCGGGGGGCGTAACCACCGGCGGAGTCGTCACGGGAGGGGGTGTTGGGGCGGGGGGCGTTGGCAGGGGTGTTGTTCCTGAACAGTAGGCTTTCATATCAAAGGTGTAGGGCGTCCCCGGCGAACCATTTTGCCGAACATGAATTGTAATTGTTTTGGGGTCCGCCCGCAGGCCACCATCAAGCACAAACGTGCTGTTGGGGGTCCAACCCGTTACTCCTATAGCCATATACTCCGTTGAGGCCGAGGTACCACCTGTTTTACCGAACGTAATGGTTCCCGTTTGGCAGTCGTAGCTCACAACCGTGGCTGTTAGTGCGCCACCCGTCGGCGGGTTCGTGGGCGGAGGTGTGGTGGTCGGCGGGGGCGTGACAATGGGGGGTGTGGTGACGGGGGGTGTTGGCGGATTTGGATTCCCGTTACAATAGCCCTTCATATCGAACAGAAAGGGGCTTCCTTCAACTCCATTCTGGCGCACGTTAACTGTAATTAGCTTAGGATCAGACTTCAGTCCACCGTCGATGATAATATTGCCGTTGGTGGTCCAGCCTGTAATACCCACCGACATATATTCCGTCGTTGCGTTGCTACTACCCCCGTTGCGGCCAAACACAATGGCTCCGGTTTGGCAGTTATAACTCACGACCGTAGCCGAGAAAGGCCCACTCGGTGGTGTTGGCGTGACGGGCGGAGTTGGGTTGGTTGGCGGGGGCGTTGGGAGCGGGACGTTTCCAGTACAATACCCTTTCATGTCGAACACGATGGGGGCACCCTCTACCCCGTTTTGCCGAACATTGACCGTGATCGTTTTGGGGTCCGACCGCAAGCCCGCACCAATCTGTACGTTGGGGTTTGTTGTCCAGCCCGTGATGCCCACGGACATGTACTCAGTCGTGGAACCGTTGCCCCCCGTTTTACCAAACACGATGGCTCCGGTCTGGCAATTATAGCTGACAACTGTCGCGGCTAAATTGCCACTCCCACCTCCGCCCGATGGAGGAGTAGCAACGGGCAATTGAGTTGCCGAAGCAATGTAAGGACCATTACCAGTGGGCATAGTGGCCCGCCCCAGATAAATCTCGTCGCCGTTGAGGTTGATCGTCGTGTAGAACCGATACCCATTCTGCACATACCGAACCTGCACACTCGTTTGCTTATCGGCGCGGGCATACGGCTGGGTGGCGGCAATCAGAATCTGGTTGTCTTTGACAATGGCCCGTGCCATCGGCAAACCGCTTCGTTTGAGCGCGTTAGCATTCAGTCGATACCACGTCCGGCCCCCATCGTAGGAACACTCGGTTTGCTCGTTGAGATACTGCTCACCACCCACAAACATGTCGCCGTGGTGTTTGAACAACCGCCACAAGCCATGAATATAGTGCTCATAACAGGCGTAGTGGCGGTTGTTGTCCAGATTCTCCCGACCCGGCACCACCGGCGCGTTCGGCGTCAGAGCGTCCCAGTCATCCCAGAAAATACTGCCATCGGCACCCGTGAACCAATAGAAAATACCCAGTCCCTCGGCAATAACAGGCGGGGCCGCAAACTCGGCCCGTTGGGCTTGCCCCGGCTGCGTACTTTGGGTGTTGAAGAGCCACTGC
>RDXN01000028.1 GCA_004292855.1 Cytophagales bacterium | reverse complement strand
CCAAAGCTACTGAGCAAGTAGTCGGTGTAGAGGTCTAGAGTGGTCTGCATACTCAAAATTAAACTAGCCGCCGGAATGGTGGCGTAACATCAGTAAGTAAGACGTTGAAGTAGGGTTTTTTTGTCATTCCGAGGAACGAGGAATCTTGTGGTTCGTTGTTGCGGTAGTTGCCAGATTGTGAGATTCCTCGTTCCTCGGAATGACAAAAAACCCTACTTTAAGGCTCCAATTCCCTTCAGCCAGGCTTTGCAGGCATCGGGCCATGTGGCGAGTGAGCCTTTATCGGCAATGTTGCGCATGCCGTAACCATGCCCCCCGCGTGGGTAGAGGTGCATTTCGGCGGGGACTTCGTTTTTGAGGCAGGCCAGATAATAACTCACACTATTCTCGACAGGTACGCCCTTGTCGTCCTGCGAATGCACGAGTAAGGTGGGCGGTGTTTGCTTCGTTACCTGTAGTTCGTTGGAGTAATAGGCGAGTTTTTCGGGGTCTTTGGCCAGTTTGCCGAGAAGCTTATTGCGGGAACCACCGTGAGCCTTTTCGCCAAACGTAATCACGGGATAGAGCAAAATAGCAAAATTGGGCTGCGCCGAAACGGTTTGCAGCCCTTTTGCTTGCGCCACGGTTACCGGTTCAGCATGGTGCCAGTGGGTCGAGAGTGTTGAAGCAAGGTGCCCCCCCGCCGAGAAGCCCATCACGCCAATTTTGGCCGGGTCAATGCCGTATTTTGCAGCATCCCGCCGAATCATTCGAATGCCCTGCATCGCGTCGATTAGGGGGACTTCGTGCTGATTCGTCATGATTTTCTCGTCAGGAAGCCGGTATTTCAGCACAAAGGCCGCAATGCCCTGATCAGCAAACCACTTAGCCATGTCAGAGCCTTCGTGACTAGCAGCCAAAATCGAGTATCCACCACCGGGACAAATCATAATGGCAGCTCCGGTAGCCTTGCTCTTGTCGGGCAGGTAGGCAGTGAGCGTAGGCACCGACACGTTGCTGATGCGTAAGACCCCGTCAGTTTCCGATTTTTCAGTGATGCTTGCGCCGGGAATGGCGTTTGGAATGGCGTTGTCGGCCCAAAGTGGCATCGCTTGTTGCGCCATAGCGGAGATGGTAAGGCAGGTTGCCAAGAAGGCCATTGCCACAGTTTTGGTTTTCATACACAGAAAAGCAAAACTGTGGTTAAATCTCCACTTCGCCACTCGTATCGGTGTTCGTTGGCTTACTGCCACTGTGCAATACGTCGACTAGCTCTTTCACCCGATACACGCTTGTATTGTAACGATTACCGAGCATAATAATCACGTATTCGTCTTTCGGACTGAACCAAAACATCGTGTTGTAGCCCTTCCACCAGCCCGTATGGTAAATGTATTCGGGCTGGTTCAGATCGTTGAGCATCATCCGAAACCCATATCCGTAGTTTTTCAAGCCCTTCCGTTCGAAGCTACGCGGGAGGAAAGCCTCAGCCAGGGTTTTGCGTTGCAACAAACAGTCGCCATTTAAGGCCCTATACCATTTAAACAGGTCACCGATGGTTGAGTAAACCCCTTTGTCGCCCACCACGTCGTCGTAATAATCTTTCGGGATGCGCCGGTTCCACTGATAGCCCGCCGTTCGGTTCAGGTTAATCGAGTCGTTCTTAGTAGTTGCCAGAAACGTCTCGTGCATGCCAATCGGCTCCAGAATATTTTTACGCGTGAAGGTCTCAAACGACTGCCCGGTGGCCTTCTCCACAATGGAGGCCAACACCATGTAATTTGTGTTTGAGTAGCTAAAAGTCCGACCCGGTATATTATATTTTTTTGGCGTTGGTTTCACCGTCGCGAACCAGTGCATAATGGTTTGGTTCGTGGGGTACGGTTTCTCCTTTTTATAGAAGTTCACCTTCATACTGTCATCGAACGCATAGGCATAATTTGGAAGCCCACTGCGATGGCAAAGCATATCACGGATGGTGATGCCGTGGTACGGAAAATCGGGATAGAATTGTTGGATGGAATCTTCCAGATGCAATTTGCCAGCTTCAATCAACTTCAGAACACCAACCGCCGTAAACGTTTTGGAGAGAGATGCCAACTGAAATTTGGAGTTCTCAACGAGAGTATCGCGGCTTCCTTTCTCAAAATGCCCGAAGCCATTGCATTTTTTGTACAGGACAATGCCCTTCTGCGCCACGAGCACGTTGCCATTTAGGCCGGCACGAAACTTTTGAT
The DNA here is from genome assembly GCA_004292855.1 of Cytophagales bacterium. GTDB lineage: Bacteria > Bacteroidota > Bacteroidia > Cytophagales > Spirosomataceae > Rudanella. Next base: position 6,133 of record RDXN01000028.1, on the reverse strand, counting down.
CCACAATGGCTTCAATCTGCCGCGTTTTCTCGTCTGCGTTAATCGACTGCCGTACTTGAGCTAACTCATCGGGCGACAGTTGTTGCTCATCGGCACAGCTCCGTAGCTCCTTTGCTGATCGTTTCAGATTCTGCTGCGTCGACTGATTACACGCCACTAACACGCTTAATACGCCAATAACGTTGATTCCTATCAGAACACGACGCCATATCGTGCGTTGATTTTTTACAATGATCATCACCACAATCCCCCGGCTTTACTGTTTATCAAGTTGAGTTAAAACAAAAATCGTACCTGTGCAAAAATAACTATCCTAGTTGCCCTATCAATAGAAGTAGCTTAAAAATTAGTTATAAATACACAGATTTAGTGGGGTAAACAAAAACCACTGAGGTACGGCCTAGGTTTGCCTTCGCTCAGTGGCTTCAATACGTTTAATAGCTCACTTTATTGTCCGCGTCCCTGCATCATCACACGGACGGTCTGCATAATGATCCAAACATCAAGACCAAATGACCTACGCTCAGGATATAACAGATCAAACCGAAGCCGTTTAACCATCTCATCGACGTTTGAGGCATAACCAAATCTAATCTGCCCAATCGACGTGATACCCGGTTTCACCTTGAGCAAGTCGCTATATTCGGGGGCAACCTCCAATATCTGATCAATAAAGAACTGCCGTTCGGGGCGAGGACCCACCACCGACATTTCGCCTTTCAGCACGTTGATAAACTGCGGCAGTTCATCAATTCGTGATCGGCGCATAAACCGGCCCCAGGGCGTAATTCGGTTATCCTGCAACCCCTGCGACAACGACGGACCCGCTTGCTCCGCGTCGACGTACATACTACGGAACTTGTAAATTCGGAACGGTTTGCCTCCCCGCCCAACGCGTTCCTGAGCGTAAAATATGGGCCCTTTTGAACTCATTCGGGTCATGGCCGCCACCAGCAGATATACGGGCAACCCAAGCGCAATAACGCCCACCGAAAAGGCAACGTCGAAGCCCCGTTTAAACACATTGACTTTGAAATCGGCCAGTGTTTGGGGTGACACATCGAGAACCGGAAGAAAATCGTGGTATTGAATCGACGCTCCCTTTGACAGGAATCCACGAAAATCGACCAGTAATTTTACTTGATACTCTAAATCTTCGGCGTTGTCGACCAGCGTTCGTAAATAAGCGTTGTCGATATACGGTAAGCAACAATAGACCACGTCGACTCGGTTAGCTTTGATATAGCTAGCCAGATCATCATAGCCCCCCTTCAACACGTGTTCGTTGCCCATTGACGCATGGTCGAAGAACCCCCCGAATCGGTAACCCATTTCGGGGTGCGTATCGTAGTATCGGGTAATGCTTTTTGAAAGCTGCCCGTAACCAACTATTATATATCGACGGTTATTAAACCCACGCGCCCTGTAAGCCCGTAGAAATAGCATCCCTGCGATCCGATAGAACGATCCTAAAGCGAAAAACAGAACATAGGTACTAATTAGTTGCTCCCTCTGAAAGTACCCTCCCTGCACAAACATCCAATAGAGCGCGACGATAGCCATGTGCGCCCCAATGACCATCAACTGCTTTTTTAGCAGGTTTCCTACTCGAAAAAGCTGACGTGGAAACGAATACGGTCGAAGTATAACGGCTATTAACGCCCACACGATATTGAACGTGAGCCACAACGACGCATAGGCCGAGTCGCTCAGTATATCCGTTGAGCCAAACGCCATGTAGTACGCCCCAACAAACGAGCCATTCAGGCAGAGAAAATCAGCCAGAACGTGGAAGGGTAGTAATAGTATGGAATAACGATGTCGCATGCGATGAAATATACGTATTGATGGCAGTTGAGACGATACCTATACGGCCCTCGTCACACACTCTTCAACCTACGTGCCAATGTTAGTCGTAGATTCAAAAGTAGGCCAATCTGCCGGTTAACGCACCGGAAACTTATTGAACGGCCAAACCTTTCGCCAAACAAATTTATAGGATATTTCCTAGTTATCTAAACCTTATCAGTCAACTATTCAACTACTTAGCGTAATAGGGTTTTGTGCCACACCTTGCGCACGCCTACGTACAATCCAATGTTGTTTGTGTACAATTCTCCTTCATCGACAGCTATTGAGCTGACCACCAATAATCCCTTCATTACAGTAAGCGGGGCTGTCAGGCTCAGTAATCCTGACAGTTGATCTTTGCGTTTCGCCAATGGCATGGCATACGTGCCATAGTTACGGCTAACCGAAATTTTGGCCTGATACTGAACTCTGTCAGAAAAAACAAACCAACCTCTCGTCGGCAAACTACCAGCCAGACCTACGTGAAAAACGCGCACTCGATTATTATCCGTAAACGTCCCGAACGGCCATTGCCCTGCCCGTCCAAGCGCGGGCGTAATAAACGGCGTACCGATACCCCGTTGCCGGTATGACCACCCATCGCGAAACTGCGAGTGGTTAAAATAGTCGTCGCGCCCCCGGCGCATCGGGTCATCGATCACAAACACCGAGCCACCCTGACTCGTCGTGTTTAGGTACTCAACCAACACATCGCGCACGAGTGCGTCGGGGTTGTTACGTCGCAAGCGAACGCCATTCAACCCATCAGCAATATTGAGCAGATAATACAGCGACCCATCATCGAAAACACTCTGTCGGTACAGAAACAGGTTGTAGCGCACCAGATCAATGTCGGCCCCCAGATCAACCTGCCCCAGATGATTGCCAATGCGGTTGGTGTAATCGAAGTTAGTGAGCCGGTTATTGTCGCTGCCGGGGAGTCGCAGGCCCGTTGCTACGTAGAAATAATCGCGGAAACGTGAGGGCAATTGTTTCTCACGGGCAATGTCGTTGTTATTTATCAGGGATAAATCGGCGATTTCGCCCCCCCAAACAGCCTGATGCACAAAGCCTCCATACAGGCGAACCGTGTTGGCTACTCGGCCAACCCGCACATACAGCGACTTTTGGTGTAACATGGAGTGGTTAACAAACCCGGTTGCGTTCAGATAACCATGCGCAAACGTCCCCATAACCGACACCCACCCACGCGTGAATGGCAGGGGCGTAAACTGCGGAATGGCTAGCTGTATTTTAGGAATTGGGAAAGCGTTCCCTGACCAACTATATGAACCGGAACTTAGGGTTGAATCGCCCAAACCAAGTATGTCCTGCCGACGCCCGACCGATAGTTCAACCGCTCTATATCGTACCTTGGCGTATAGTTCAGGCATCCGAAGACCTCCCTGTTCGGATGCAAAATTCCCAACAAGCCGAATACCATAACCATAGTCTAGTTTACGATTATTAATGCGGGTCGTATCATAATCAGCTCGAAGGGCAGTCCGGACGGTAAGGATCGGCGTCGTGGTCGGTACGATACCAAACTGATTCGTTTGCAGCCAAAACGGCGTCCGATTTTTTGCCGCCGTGTACGCGCCCGTTTCGACCTCGTATTGATCCGGTTTTTTAATGTCCTGAGCCTGCAAAAAGTGAGAAAAAAATCCCAACACTGCCAGACCGAATCTGCATACGTTCATAAAAAGCCTCCTACAATTTTCACGCCAAAGCATCATAACGAAAAAGGGAGACCGTGTGGCCTCCCTTTTTTCGTTTACGGGTCGGATTTCTTATTGCTTGATCAAGCGAATCGACTTCGATCCGTTGTCAGTCTGAATCTGATAGATGTAAATACCGGCTGGCAGATTGCCCCCGCGTACGTTCACCTTATACTGACCAGCCGCCTGAACACCCTCTTCCTGGGTTTGCTCTAAAACACGCCCCTGTGCATCGGTCAACAACCGACTTACCCGAGCCGCCTTCGGCAAAGCGTAATCAACAATCGTTAAGTCGGCGAAGGGGTTGGGAGCCGCCGATACGAGCAGAGCACCTGTTTCGGGGCTGTTCGTGCGCGACACTACCTTGGCAATACTTGCCTCGAACACCGAGCCAGCCTGGGCCACAAAACCTGGTTGCAGCGTTACCGACCGGCCAGCTTCGTACAAAACCGAAGCACCTTTCTCAACCTCGTTCCGAGCCGTGATTTGCTCAACGGCCCGCTCTTCGATGGCCGCACCTGCCCGCATGGTGCGGGCTATCTCCTGCCGAACCGGATACTCCTGTGCTACGGCGAATCCGCCCGTAACCAGCAGCAAAGCGGCAGAAAGTAAAGTCATTTTCATGGTTGTTATTATTTTGATGACCGGCGAATCTGCTTAACCTGACGCTCGATAGCCGTGTTTTTACGACGCAATTTTGCATTCTCCTCTTCCAGGGCGTTCATTTTCTTGTTCATGTGTACCATGTAAAGAGTCAATTCTTCTACTTTTTCGAGGAGTTTGGCGTCCATACCGGCCACGTCTACACCTTCGGCTACCACCTGCTCGGCACTTGGTACGCCTGGCAAATGGCCGTGCGACTTGATGAAGGCCTCTACCTCCTCCAGCTTCCGCAGCTTGTAAGATGGCGCAAACACGTAGTCAGCCCACTCCGAGCTGTTCTTCACCGCCACCCGTACCTTCTCCGTCAGGATGCCCTTCTCTACATACAACCCGTACGCACCAGACACCTTCGCAATGCCATTGCCGATCACCACCGGCTCGCTACCGGCCCGGCTCAAGCGTCCGTTGCCCAGCGTCCAGTAGCTCTCGCTAACCCCCATCGCATCACTAGTCTCGGTAGCCAAGCGGGGCGACGCGTTCAGGCTCGCCATCACTACGTTGCCGTTTGCGTCTACCGTTAGGAACTTCGTCGACCCCAACACCGTAGCGGGCGACGAAGAAGTCAGATTCTGCAAGCGCAGACCCGACGTGTTAGCCGCCGACGAGACCACGTGGAGTTTTGTGGATGGAGCACTTGTACCCAAACCCAAGTTGACAGCAGCGTTAGTAGGGTCGCCCAAAACGATACTGTTGTTCTGGCTCACCCGTGCCCGCGCTCCTAGGGCCATCACGTTGGTCAGGTTGGGCGTGGCCGGAGTCACGTCAGCAGCAAAGCCGATGAACACGTTCTCATCGTTACGGCTTTCTACGCCCGCATAGCGTCCGATAGCCACATTGTGTGTTCCTGCACTGTTTTTCAACAATGCACCATCACCAATTGCTGTGTTTCCTAAACCAGAGCTGTTAGTGCTACCAGTTGAGTTGCCCATGAATAGGTTGTAATTTCCGCCTACATTAGTAGCTCCAGCTTGTTGACCCATAAACAGGTTACCTAGACCTGTGGTATTATTTGCCCCAGCAGAGGAACCAATAAAAACATTGGCTTGTCCAGTAGTCACTGCACCTGCCGAAGTTCCAATAAAGGTGTTATTTGATCCACCTTGTCCAGTACCGAAACCCATAGCAACGTTTCCGCTTGCTGGTGTGTTTAAGCGAATGAATGGATTGCCATCTACTTGAATGGCTCTACTTGATGGAATGGTTATACTGCTAGCAATGGTCAGTGCTGTGTTGGCAGGTGTCTCAATACTTTGTGCAAATGCAGTTGTACCAAGCCCTACCAGTGCGGTTGTGAAAAGTAGTTTGTTAATCATGTGAAAGGGATGTTTTGAATTTGAAGTTGTGTTGTCAAATAATTAGTCGTCGTAATGCTCCAACAAGATAACCAAAAGTCTACAAAAAGAGCAAGTTTCAGTCCAAAGTTTTTTTACAACTGGTATCTTTTCGTCACTCTACGGCACTTATGGTTGCTTGCCGCTCTGCACTTGTTCTGGATTCTGATGTGAAGCTAGCTATTTCAAAACAAAACTTGATACTATCACCAGTTCACAAATCGAATCCTTTTATTATTCGGCCATTTTTCAATAACCTTTATTAGCTGACAACCCAACGACTTGTAGTATTGCTTCACTCTTTTCCAACAAGCTTATTTGGAACAGAGTGAAGCAACCTCTTCGCTACCGTGCTAAACTTATTTTTTGATTGCCTTCAAGATTTCCGTAATCTGCTGCTTCATCTCGGCATTCTCTTTCTTGAGGATGTCGATCTGCTCACTCTTTTTCTCTAGTTCAATTACATAGAGAGTCAGTTCTTCTATTTTTTCGAGGAGTTTGGCGTCCATCTTAGCCATGTCCACACCCTCCGACACCACCTGCTCCGCGCTCGGTACACCCGGAAGGTGA
>RDXN01000081.1 GCA_004292855.1 Cytophagales bacterium | reverse complement strand
AAGGGCCATAGTAAAGATAGATACAGAATGTCAAAGAACGGAAACTTACAATCAAATTCCGACTTGTGGGTAAACCTCACCCCTTTAGGGCGGGGGGTAGCGTGAGTCAATCCTAAAAATCGGTATTGGCCTCCTTCAAATTCAGCGGCTTAATCCAGATGTTGCGGTAGAGCACATTATGACCTTCGGCCTGGAGTTTGAGGCCACCGGGCGTGTCGGTGATGTTCTTGCCGTCGTCGTTGCCCCCGTCGATACCCGAAAATGCCCCTCCCCAAACCTGATTGATAGGGAAGTTGGTATGGACTTTTTTGCCATTGAAATACAACGTAGCCAGGGCCTTCTCAACGCGTTTGCCATCTTTAAATCGGGCTGCCCGGAACACAACGTCGTAGGCATTCCACTTGCCCAGCCCATTGTAAGCGGCATAGGGTGAGGGCGATTCGTTGATGATGGCCCCCATTCCGTGCTTGGTCGTGTCGCCGTCCAAAACCTGAATCTCGTAGCGACATTGCAGGTACACCCCGGAGTTGCCGCCTTTGTCGGGGATCAGGAACTCCACATGGATGCGGGCGTCTTTGAACTCTTTCTTGGTCACAATATCGGCGGCTCCGTATTTACCCCCTGCGCCAGCCGGGTCGTTGGTATTCACGACAAGCCCGGGCGCACCCGTTGGGTCGGGTTGAACAGGCCACTTGATCGGCAGCGTGGCTGCGAGCCGGGGGCCTTTCCAGTAGGTCCACTTTTGGTCGAGCATGGCCCGCGATCCATCAAAGAAAACCTCGGCCCCTTGCGGCACTTTGGCTCCCACGCCAACAGCCTCTTTTTTCGGGTCTTTTTTGGGGGGAGCGATCAGGGCCGCGCTGAAACCTAGAACACATTCGGCAAGTAACAGAAGATGGAGCGGGCGCATAGCAGATAGATCGGGTTGTTTTGCTGAAAAGCGCGAACAGAGGGTTGGTTACTTTCCCCAATACCGTTCAATATAAATCAGAAACGGCTTTTCGGCTTCGTCTTTTAGGTATTTCTCGTAATACGGAGCCGTCATTACGTCCATTTGATACAGGTAGCCTTCGGGTTGGCGGGCATTTTTATGAACGTAGCTACCCGAAAAAGCCACAATATCGGATGCTTTCAGACTGGTATTGACAAAGTTGCGCGTACGTTTTCCATCCACCCACATCCCGTACATCTTCGCGTTCTTCCACTTCTCAAACTCGGCTTCCGAGGGGGTTTTGGTAGGTTCAGGGGCGATGTACACCACGTGCTTTTTTTGCTCGGGCGTTAAGTCGCTGAATTTCTTGTACACGGGTTTCCTGTTTTTCATTGGCAACTGTACCTCTATATTGCCGAATCGATCTTCCAACTCGGCCACGCTCAATTGGGGTCGGCGGGTTGAAGTCGGCACTTTGGGTTGCCTGGGGGCAGGCTTGGTCTGCTCTTTGGTAGGCTGCGCTTGCGGAGCGGGGGCTACCTGTGCCAGCGTGGAGGAACCAACAACGGTCAACAAACCGGCAAATAGGACAAGGGCACTGCCCATTGCCAGTCCGGCACCCAGGCGGGATGTGTGTTTGGTCATCTTGGTAAAGCGTTGTTTTGTGGTTTGGAATGTAAGCGTACTGGTTAATGCAAAGGCGGGGCTGGAGGTCAGTTTGCTTAACAGAAGTTTCTGATAATGAGCAACATCATGACACTGAGCCGTCACGGCGCGGTCGGCCAGGAACTCGTGATTGAGCTGGATGGCCCGCTTGAAAAAGTACAACAACGGATTAAACCAGCCAACCGCCAGCAGCCATTCGACAAACAGGATGTCGAGCGTGTGGCGTTGTCGAATGTGCGCCCGTTCGTGGGTGAACAGCTCCGGTTCAATCGCGTGGCTTTCATAAGCTGATTGACTTACGAACAGGTAATTTCCGAACGTATGGGGCAATACGTCGGTGGGCAGCAGCACCACTGTTGCTTCGTGGAGCCGCACGGTGGGGTTCGTTCGGGCCAGATGGAGCAACCGGAAGACGTTTAGGCCAAACCGAAGTAAAAGCAAGATCGTGATCAAACCGTAGACCCATAAACCGGCCGAAATGTGGTCGGTTTTAGGTGCAGCCGTTGCCAGAGGGGCCACAACGGGGGATGGAGTTGCCAGATTCATATCGGGCAAGGCCGAAACAACCTCCGGCAACTGAATCGGCTCAACGGGCAATCCCAACGCGTCGGGTTCGACGGGCACAAGCGGGGCTGTCAGCGCAAACAGCAAACTTCCAAGCAGATAAAACCGATTGAACCGGGGTAGGTTTTGCCGCTCCAGTACGCCTTTATAAAACAGCAACGTTGCCAACAAACACACCGTCGATTTGAGCAGGTACACGGTCATGGCTGTTTCTTTTGAAGTTGGTCGTCGATCATAGCCTTCAACGTTTCGAGTTCCTCTTTCGACAAGTCGGCCTGGGTCGTGAAAAACGACGCAAATTGGGCGGCTGAGTTATTGAAAAAGTTGGTAATCAGCCCCTTCACGTGTTTCGCGAAATAATCGTCGCGGCTCACAAGTGCGTAGTATTCACGGGAATTACCGTATTCGCGGTAGCCCACAAATCCCTTGTCGGTCATGCGTTTGAGCAGGGTGGCCACGGTTGTAGCCGCCGGTTTGGGATCGTCGTAAGCCTCTAACAAATCTTTCATAAACGCCCGCTCCCGGTTCCACAGGTGTTGCATGAGCGTTTCTTCGGTTGGCGATAGCTTCATTTTCTACAAACGTCGTTTTGTTTCTACAAACGTAGAAGATAAATTTAATATTGTAAAGAATATGAGCCGCTGACTCACAAAATAAACGTGCATCGTTGACTTGCTTTACTTTTGCCAGATGAAAAACACCCTTACCCTGTTCGGCTTGTTGGCCCTCGCAACGGCCTGCAACCGCTCCGAAACCACGCAAACAAAAACCGACGCCAACGGCCCCAACAGCCTCACGGCCACCGCTTCGGTTGATTCCGTCGCGTCGGAAAAACCGCAAAACTGCGCGTCGGTAGTCGAAAGCGGCAAGCTCGACAAAGCCAATGAATACAGCGAGTCGGCCAAACCGATTCGGGTAACGATTACGTTACGGCAAGACGAAAGCTCAATGCCCAGCGCAGATGGCTGCGTGTTCAATAACAAAGTAGAGGTGTTGGCAACCCGTAAATCAGGTAAGCAGGCTTTCAAACGGACGCTGCTTAAAGACGATCTCGTCTATTTTAGTAAAAACGACGCCGTGATCGAAGCCGGTGTCCTGAAAAGCGCGACCTACGTCCCGACCTTCAACAGCCAGAAATACATCACCCTTGGCCTGCGCCTGACTAACCCCCAAACACAAAGAAACACCGATTTCACGGTGTTTATGAATTACTACGGGGAAATCGTGAAAGTCAGATAACAGAGAGCAGATAACAGAGAACAGAGAACAGAGAACAGATAGCAGTCGAAAAAATATCTTTTGTTGTTCTCTGCTCACTGTTATCTATTCACTGTTATCTGCTCACTGTTATCTGTTCTCTGTTCGCTGTTCACTATTTCTTCCAGCTATCCTTCAGTGTTACGGTCCGGTTGAACACGAGCAGGTCGGCAGTAGAGTCCTGATCAACAGCGAAATAGCCCTTGCGTATAAACTGCACCCGGTCGCCGATTTGGCGTTGGCCGAGGTTAGGCTCGACCTTCGCGCGGATTACCTGCAACGAGTTGGGGTTAATGTACTCTTTGAAGTTGCCTTCTTCTGAAGACGGGTCTTCGACCTGAAACAAGCGGTCGTAGAGCCGCACTTCGGCCTCTTTGGCGTGGGCTACCGACACCCAATGAATCGTGCCCTTCACGTTGATGCCCGACGTGTCGGAGCCGCTGCGGCTTTCGGGAATGTAGGTGCAATTGAGTTGGGTTACGGTGCCGTCGGCGTCCTTCACCACCTCGTCGCAACGGACAATATACGCTCCTTTCAGGCGAACCATTTGGCCCGGAGCCAACCGGAAATACTTTTTGGGCGGTATCTCCATAAAATCGTCGCGCTCCACATACACCTCCCGGCTAAACGGCACCTCGCGCGCACCCGATGAGGGGTCTTCGGGGTTGTTCTCGATGTGCATCGTTTCGGTTTGACCGTCGGGATAGTTCGTGATCACGAGCCGGATCGGGTTCTCGTCCAAAACGGCCATTACGCGGTCGGTGGTGCGATTTAGCTCCTCGCGGATACAAAATTCGAGCAAGCCCACGTCGATCATGTTTTCGCGTTTGGCCACGCCGATGCGTTCGCAAAACTCCCGAATGCTCTCGGGCGTGTATCCCCGCCGACGCAGGCCCGAAATGGTCGGCATCCGGGGGTCGTCCCAACCCGTCACGTGGCCCTCGTGTACCAGTTGAAGCAGTTTGCGCTTGCTCATGACCGTGTACGTGAGGTTCAGGCGGGCCATCTCGTACTGTTTCGATGGGAAAATAGCGAGCTTCTCGATGAACCAGTCATAGAGCGGACGGTGCGGAATAAACTCCAGCGTACAGATCGAGTGCGTGATTTTCTCAATCGAATCCGACTGTCCGTGGGCGAAATCGTACATCGGGTAAATGCACCAGGCGTCGCCCGTACGGTGATGATGCGCGTGCTTGATCCGGTAAATAATCGGGTCGCGGAAGTGCATGTTCGGCGAAGCCATATCGACTTTCGCACGCAACACTTTGGCCCCGTCGCCAAAGGCCCCGGCCCGCATCTGCCGGAACAACTCCAGGTTTTCTTCGACCGACCGATTCCGGTACGGGCTTTCCTGTCCCGGCTCGCTTGGGTTACCTTTCTGAACGGCAATTTCTTCGGCGGTCGAATCGTCCACGTAGGCTAACCCTTTCTGAATCAGCGTTTCAGCAAAAGCATAGAGGGTATCAAAATAGTCGGACGCGTAGAATTCGTTCTCCCAATCGAAACCCAGCCAACGCACATCGGCCTTAATTGAGTCGACGTATTCGGTATCTTCCGTAACGGGGTTGGTATCGTCGAAGCGCAGATTGGTTTGCCCGCCGTAGGTATCGGCAAGGCCGAAATTAAGGCAAATCGACTTGGCGTGACCAATGTGCAGGTAGCCGTTGGGTTCGGGCGGAAAGCGCGTATGAACCCGGCCCTCGTGGATTTGGTTGGCCAAATCGTCTTCGACTATCTGTTCAATAAAATTCAACGAACGACCGGGTGAGACTTCGCCTGTCGACGCGTCGCTGTGGTGTTCGGGAGTATCTGTGGGAGAGCCTGTCATAGGTCAGGTTGTACTTGATAAAGCTTCAAAATTACGGCTTTGGGGGCGCAATGGCAAACCGTAGTCCTATCTTTGGACGTTAGATGTTGGACGTTAGCTATTGGATCAACCACAGTGTCCAGCGTCCAACGTCCAGTATCCAACGTCTAACGTCCAAACAACCATGACCGACACCCTGCTTACTGCCCTGCGCACCATTGCCCGCGACGCGGGCGCGTTTTTGCTCCAGGAACGTCAGAAATTCAGCCTCGACGCCGTGGAGTACAAAGGCACCAACGACCTCGTATCTTACGTCGACAAAGAAACCGAGAAGCGGCTCGTGGAGGCCTTGAGTGGCCTTTTGCCCGAGGCCGGTTTCGTAACCGAAGAGGGAACGACAGGCAACCAAAGCGACCGAACGGGCCTGAACTGGATTATTGATCCGCTCGACGGAACCACCAATTTCATTCACGGCCTGCCCGTGTTTTCGGTAAGTATTGGTCTGGCCGAGGGCAACACACCCATCGCCGGGGTGATTTTCGACCCCAACCGCGACGAGTGTTTTTTCGGGCAGTCGGGGGCCGGGGCCTTCATCGAGCGCGGCCTTAGCACACCCGAACGCATCCGTGTATCGGGGGCCACGAGCCTGGGGCAATGCCTGGTGGCAACCGGATTCCCCTATTATCGCTTCGACCGAATGCCCGACTACCTGCATATTCTGGAAAGCCTGATGCAAAAAACCCACGGCCTGCGCCGGATGGGGTCGGCAGCGATTGACCTGGCTTATGTGGCCTGTGGTCGGTTCGAGGGGTTTTACGAGTACAACCTCCACGCCTGGGACATGGCCGCCGGTACGCTCCTTGTGCGCGAGGCCGGGGGCGTGGTGACCGATTTTGAAGGAGGCAACGAGTTTCTGTACCGGGGCGACGTGGTGGCGGGCTGCGGTGCCCACGCGGAACTTTTAGCCGCCATTCGGGAGTATTGGGGGTAAACGGATTATGGATTCACTACGCTACCCCATTGGTGATTTCTCGTACGGGCAACCGTACTCGACCGAGCAAGTTCGCGCGGCTATCGACGCCATCGCGCAACTGCCCCAAAAATTGAGCGAACTCGTGGGCAAATGGGCCGACGACCGGCTCGACACGCCCTACCGGCCCGATGGCTGGACAGTTCGGCAGTTGGTCCATCACATCGCCGACAGCCACATGAACGCCTACGTCCGTACCAAACTGGCCCTGACGGAACAAAACCCGACTATCTCGCCCTACGAAGAAGCCGAGTGGGCTAAATTGCCCGATTCCAAGCTACCTGTTGCCCCCTCACTTCTGATTCTGAGCAATTTACACAACCGATGGGTGGCCGTTTGGGACGTTCTGGACGAGGCCCACCTGGCCCGTACGTACTACCATCCCGGCTCGCAAAAGCAATTTACCCTCGGCGAGGTGGCTTTGCTCTACCAATGGCACGGCGAACATCATTACCAACACGCTTACCGGCTCGCCCTGCGCGAAGGCTGGTTAACTGACTAACGCCCCATGCAAACGCTCCTTGTTTTCCTGTTTTTCGCGCTCGCGTTGAGCTATCTGGCCCGGCGGGCTTACCGATCTGTGAGCCAGAAAGATGCCGGATGTGGCAAGGGGTGTGGTTGCGCCACTGATTCAGACACGATTCGGGTTGTTGGGGCCAAACAGTAAGGTTCTTCAACCTTTACACAACTGCATGGTTCGTTGGATGATGAACACGCAACGGGCTACAGTATTCGTTCTTCTAGCTACCTCACTCCTGCTGGCCGACGGTTGTCGGAAAGTAAAACCGAAACCACCCGAAGCCGTTGGTTTCGACGAACCCATTCCGGCAACTAACTCCTATTTGACGGGGCAAATTACGTTCAAACTCTCTGATTTGGAACGGAAAATAAATCAGGAGTTAAAGCCGGTTCTCGTCACCGAAGATGCCCTGGAAGGCCGCAAAGGCGAAAAATGGCAACTCCGCGTGGAGCGTAGCGGCCCGGTTCGGTTGCGGTATTACCGGCAACGGGTATCCTTCACGGCCCCATTACAAATCTGGGTGAGCAACCCGCTGGCCTTCAAACGGAATAAACGTCGTCGCGAGGCCGACCCCAACTTCGTGGGAGCTAAACAACCGCTGGCCTCGTTGTCGGTGAACTTCGATACGCCCCTGACGGTCAACAACAACTGGACACTATCGACCAAGTCGCGCTTTGTCAATTACGAATGGATCGAGAAGCCCAGGTTACGGGTGCTGGGCGTTAAGATTCCAATTCAGAACCTGGCCGAGAAGATAATCGACGCCCGTAAAAAAGACATCGAAGAGGCTATCGACGGGGCCGTTGCGGGGGAGCTACACCTTGACAAAGAGATTCGCAAAATCTGGCGCGATATTCAACGGCCTCTACTGGTGAACAAACAACCGGATTCGATTTGGCTGGTACCGTCGCCCTCGTCGGTTGCGACAGGCCCGATTGTGGGTAACACCGAAACCATCACAGTACCTATACGCGTTGGCTTTTCGACCGTCACCCGCTTCGGTCCCCGGCCCAATGTGAAGCCGTCGCTTACGTTACCCAAACTGCAAAAAGTGGCCTACCTGCGGCCCGTCTCCGATCTTAAAGTTCTGTTTACCATTCCCTTTGAAGACCTCAACCGAGTGCTCAGCCAGAATATGAAGGGACGTAAACTGGAACTGGCCAAGGGCTTGCTAACCATAAAAACAGCGTCGGTTTATGGCGGTCAACACGCGCTCGTGCTCAAAACCGACGTGGCCGGGGCCGTAAAAGGTACGCTCTATTTCCACGGCAAACCGTTTTTCGATACGCTCACAAGCAGCCTGCAAATTCGCGATGTTGACTTCGACGTGCATACCGAAGAACGGCTTCTGCAAACCGCCGATTGGCTCCTCCACGACAAACTGCGCGACACACTCCAAACGGCCCTTAAAATTCCGCTTGGCAAGCTACTCGCCCAAATACCGCAGAAGATCGAAACGGCTTTTGCGCGGGGTAAAGCAGGCCAAAAAACGACCCTCGACATCGACGCCTTCCGGCTCGTACCCCAACGCATGGCTATCCGCCCCGACGGGATTCAGGTACTCATCGACATTCAGTCGAAAGTGACGTTGAAAGTGAAGCGGTTATGACTCTTTACTTTGCTCCCCATTCACTTCGCGCCAGATTTCCAGCGGGTTAGCCTGTTGCAAGGCCAACGGTAGCAGCGCGTCCGGGAAACTCTGGTAGCTCACGGGTCGCGCAAACCGCTCGATAGCCGCCGTCCCAACGGAGGTCGTGCGGGCGTCGGTCGTGGCCGGGAAAGGGCCACCGTGGGTCATGGCTTCGCAGACCTCGACGCCGGTCGGGAAACCGCCGAACAACACCCGGCCCGCCCGCTCCTGCAAGATCAACACCCAATCGTGGGCGGTGTTGCTCAGGTCGCTTTCGGTGGCGTAAAGCGTGGCCGTTAGTTGTCCCTCCATCTGCCGGATGCAGGTGGCCAGCTCGGTTTCGTCCGCGCAAACTACGACCAGCGAGCTTGGCCCAAACACTTCATGGCTCAGAGCTGGGTTAGCCCGGAAAGCCGCGCCCGTGGTAGTCATCACGGCGGGGCGACCCTCGGTGTGGTCGGGGCGGGCGTCGGTATCGGCCTGCGCCAGCAGCATCACGTCGGGCGAGGAAGTCAGGGTGCCAATGCCCCGGCTGTAGTTGTCGCGGATACCGGGCGTGAGCATGGTTGCCGGGGCCGTTGCCCGAATTTTTTGGGCGAGCGTATCCAGAAACGATTGGAGCGCGTCGGATCGGGTCAGAAACACCAGACCGGGGTTGGTGCAAAACTGCCCTACGCCCAGCACAATAGAACCCGCCAACCCCTCGGCAATGGCCGTGCCGCGCTCCTGTAGGGCATCGTGCAGAATAACGGTCGGGTTCACCGAACTCATCTCAGCGTAGACCGGTATCGGTTCGGGGCGGGCCTGGGCCACGCGCAACAGGGCCAACCCACCTGCTCGCGAGCCGGTGAAACCAACCGCTTTAGTGGCTGGGTGTGCCACCATCGCCTGAGCCACCTCGTTATCGGTATAAACGAGTGAGAATGTACCGTCGGGCATACCTGTTTTTTGGGCCGCTGCCGCAATGGCCCGCCCGACGAGTTCACTTGTGCCGGGGTGAGCGGGGTGGGCTTTCACCACCACCGGACAGCCTGCCGCGAGGGCCGAAGCCGTGTCGCCCCCGGCCACCGAAAAGGCCAGCGGGAAATTACTCGCCCCAAAAATCACGACCGGACCCAGCGGTACGAGCATCCGCCGAATGTCGGGGCGAGGCAAGGGCGCGCGGTCGGGCAAGGCCGTGTTGATGCGGGCGTCCACCCAGGAGCCTTCGCGCACGACCCGCGCAAACATACGCAGTTGCCCGCACGTACGGCCTCGCTCACCCGTGAGCCGGGCCATCGGCAGGCCACTTTCGGCATTGGCCCGTTCGAGCAGGGGGTCGCCAAGGCTTTCGAGTTCGTCGGCGATGGCGTCCAGAAAATCGGCGCGTTGGTGTGGGTGGAGTTTGGCGTATGGCCCAAACGCAGTGGCCGCTTTTTCAATAACTGCCGTGGCCTGCGCCCGGCTCAGGTTGCGGAACGTGCCGGGTAATGATTGACCACCCGCCGGGGCAACGGCGATTAGTTCGGAGCCATCGCCCAGCAGGGTCTGCGAGCCGCTCAGGCTTTCGCCCGTAAGGTTTGTTGTAATCATGGTTCAGATAGGCATCTCCATATGGACGAGGTGAATGCCGGGTGCCCAAAAGTCGGGCTTATAGTGGACTTGTACAAAGCCAAATCTGGCAAAAAATTTATCTGCGTATTGCGACGTTCGTACGGCAATTTTTTTCAAGTTCGGCTGTTGTCTCAACTCTCGCAGGCAGTGGTCGAGCAGCTGCCGCCCCACGCCGTTACCGTGGCTATCGGGCAACACAAACACCCACGCGATACGACCTGCCGACTCGTTCTGAGGCACAGCCCACCCGGCTGTACCGAGTACCGTTTCGCCTTCGACAAATACATACTGCGGGTTTTGCAGGGTTGTTAGGTATTCGACCAATTCGGCCTCTTCATGCACAGCAAAATACACCGGCGTGTTCTGCCGAAAAACAGTCAAAAGAGGCTGGAGATCATCGGGTTGGTACGGGCGGATCATTGAAAAACTGGAAAATCGTCCAGAAATGACACTTCTGCCGTTTGGTGATCAATGCAGCAACAGTAGTGTGTCAGGCCGTTGGTTACGATCAGATAGGGTGCGCGGTGAATGTGGTTGTACCTGGAAATCTGATCAAAAACAGATTGATTTAACGCGATGTGCGGGGCCTTGCACTCGACCAGCAAAAACGGTTGCCCGCCCCGGTCAAACACCAGCAAATCCGTGCGTTTCTGAGTCTTGTTCAATGTCAATCCACCCTCGCACCGAATCAGGGTTTTGGGGTATTGATAATGCGTCAAGAGCAGATTGACCATGTGTTGCCGAACCCACTCTTCGGGCGTCAGGCGGACATACTTGCGCCGGAGCAGGTCGAAAATATGCGTCTTCCCGTCAATCTCACTAAGTTTGTGCCCATAGGCGGGCATGTTCAGCGCGTCCATGCTCAAAATTAAGGATTGAATGATTGAATTGCTGAATGATTGAATTATTTCACCACTATAGCATTTCAATAATACAATCATTCAGCAATTCAATCATTGAAAACAAAAGACGACATCGTGAAGAACTGGCTTCCGCGCTACACCGGAACGCCCATTGAGCAGTTTGGTGAGTACATCCTGCTCACCAACTTCATCAACTACGTGGAGTTGTTCGCCCAGAAATTCGACGTGGAAATTTACGGCCTGGGCCGAGCCATGCAAACCGCCACGGCCAACAACATCACGATCATTAATTTCGGGATGGGCAGCGCGATGGCGGCAACCGTCATGGATTTGCTCTCGGCCATTGAGCCGAAGGCCGTGCTGTTTCTCGGAAAGTGCGGGGGCCTGAAACGGTCCACCCAACTTGGCGACCTGATTCTGCCCATTGCGGCCATTCGGGGCGACGGTACGAGCAACGACTACATGCGGCCCGAAATTCCGGCTCTACCCTCGTTCCGGTTACAGCGGGCGGTATCGTCGATCATCAAACGGCACGAACTCGACTACTGGACCGGCACGGTGTACACCACCAACCGGCGCATCTGGGAGCACGACGAGACCTTTAAAGAGTACTTGCGCGAAACCCGTGCAATGGCCATCGACATGGAGACCGCCACCATTTTTATTGTCGGATTTGCCAATTCCATTCCCCACGGTGCCCTGCTGCTCGTGTCGGACAACCCGATGGTGCCCGAGGGCGTGAAAACCGAGGAGTCCGACAAGCGCGTAACGACCAATTTCGTCCAGCAGCACCTCGAAATCGGTATCGACTCGCTCATCGAATTAGCCTCCTCCGGCGAGTCGGTCAAGCATTTGCGGTTTGAATAAATTATTAAAAAGGAGGAAAGGGAGGAAGGAGGAAAGGAGAAAGGAGGCTGACGCCTGTAGTTGCTTGCGCGTCAGCCTCCTTTCTCCTTTCCTCCTTCCTCCTTTCCTACTCTTAATTACAATACTCGCTAATCACCTTGTAAGAAGGCGTGTAGCCGAGTTCACCCGACTTGGAAAGGTCGAGGCAACCTGCGTTTTCGTCGCCGAGACTGTGTTTAATGATCCCACGCACGTAGAATGCTTCGGCGTAGCGGGGGTTCAGTTTAATGGCACTGTTGCAGTCGGTAATGGCCCCTTTCTGGTCGCCTTGCTGTGAACGGATAATGCCCCGTGTGAAATAGGCTTCGGCGTAGGTTGGGTTCAGTTCGATAGCCTTGTTCAGGTCGATCATGGCCGCTTTGGCATCGCCCTGCTTATTGCGGCTAACGGCCCGGCTAAAGAAAGCCTCCGAACGCTCCGTCGACAGATCATTGATTTTGTTACGCTCCTGCACCACGTTACGGAGGTTATCGAGCGTGGCCCGGTTAAGACGCCCGGAGTACACAACCTTTGTTTCGGCATTCTCGTTGTTCAGATCGACCGCCGTGTTAAAATCCTGCACAGCCCCCTTCTGATCGTTCAGTTTGCTACGGCAAAAACCCCGTCCGTAATAAGCCTTGTAGTTGGTTGGGAATATCGAGATAGCCTTGTCATAATCGGCATAGGCCCCTTTGTAGTCTTCGAGTTTGCTTTTGGCAAAGCCCCGGAAATAATAGGATTCGCCATCGGCAGCATCGAACTCAATGGCCCGGTTCAGGTCCTGAATAGCACCCGTGAAGTCGTTCAAATGAATTTTCGACTCGCCCCGACCGGCAAATGCCTGCCCGCGCTTAGGGTTCAATTCGGCAACCTTCGTGAAATCGGCAAGGCTCCCGTTCCAGTCTTCGAGTCGTTGCTTGGTAATACCGCGCGCATACAACGCGTTGACGTTGTTTGGCTCCAGTTCGGTGGTCCGGTTGAAGTCCTGCAACGCCCCCCGAAATTGATCTAGTCGGCTCCGGCTTGCGCCCCGGTTGTAGTAAGCCTGTGGGTCGTCGGGGCTGAGTTCGATAGCGCGTCCAAAATCGACGGTAGCCGCCCGGTGGTCGTCCTGCTTGCTTTTGCTAACCCCCCGGCTCAGGTACGCGTAGGCGTCCTTAGGGTTGATTTCAATGGCCCGGTCATAGTCCAGGATGGCCCCCCGGTGGTCCTTTAGGTTTGCTTTGGCGAGACCCCGGTTGTAATAGCTCGGGGCATTGTCGGGGTTCATAGTGATGGCCATGCTGAAGGCCTGTAGGGCACCGGCAAAATCGCCCGCTTTACTCTTGGTAATTCCACTTTCGAAAAACTCAGCGGCAGTTTGCTGGGCGGTAGCCATGCTACACACTCCGATCCCAAAAACAGTTAAAGCCAGCGTCAAAAAACGTTGCATCATTCTATTGTACAAAATTTTGTAGGTAGGTACTTAGTCGATTTTAACCGCTAAAATTACACGTTCATAGGTTAAAGGCCATCACAGGCAAGGTGTTAAATTTCAACTAAACGGAGAGGCTCCCTTGAAATACTACAAAAACTGGGTGTCAGATTGGTCAAATCAAGCCACTGACTGAACAGTACCTGTTTTTATGCGAGCATGATTTTTAGTGAACGGTAAGCGAAACAATAGTGGTGTATTGATAGTAATACTATCTAATTGTTGAATATTGCTTTTATTTGCAGGACATTTTATCCCGATCATGAACAAACAACCGATTACAGTAGCGTACGGCGATGGCATTGGCCCCGAAATTATGCAGGCAACCCTCGACATTATTTTGGCGGGGGGTGCTCAACTCGACATTGAAACCATCGAAATTGGTGAGAAAGTGTATCTCAGTGGTAACACGGCGGGCATTGCCCCCTCGGCCTGGGAGTCGCTTCGGCGCACGAAGGTATTTCTAAAAGCCCCCATCACGACACCACAAGGGGGCGGGTTCAAAAGCCTCAACGTGACCACCCGTAAAATGCTCGGTTTGTATGCCAACGTGCGGCCCTGCGTGGCCTACGCGCCCTACGTGGATACGAAGCACCCGAAAATGGACGTGGTGATTGTACGGGAGAACGAGGAAGATCTGTACGCGGGCATTGAGCATCAGCAAACACCCGAAGTGGTTCAGTGTCTGAAGCTTATCTCGCGGCCCGGCACCGAGAAAATCGTTCGATACGCGTTTGAGTATGCCCGGCGGTATGGTCGCAAAAAAGTGACCTGTTTCACCAAAGACAACATCATGAAGCAGACCGACGGTTTGTTCCATGCCGTGTTTGACGAAGTGGCTAAAGAATACCCCGACCTCGAAAACGAACACTGGATTGTCGACATTGGCGCGGCCAAACTTGCCGACACGCCCGAAGCGTTCGACGTGGTGGTGATGCCTAATTTATACGGCGATATCCTGTCGGACGTTGCCGCTCAGATTGCCGGGTCAGTGGGCTTAGCGGGTAGCTGCAACATTGGCGAAGAAGTGGCCATGTTTGAGGCCATTCACGGCTCGGCACCGCGCCGGGCGGGTCAGAATCTGGCCAACCCGTCGGGCTTGTTGCTGGGTGCCGTGATGATGCTCGTACACATCGGGCAGAGCGAGGCCGCCGAGCGCGTACACAACGCCTGGCTCAAAACCCTCGAAGATGGCATCCATACCTACGATATTTTCGAGGAAGGCGTCAGCACGCAGAAGGTAGGCACCAAAGAGTTCGGGCAGGCCGTAATCGCCCGCATGGGTCAGCTACCCGAAAAACTGAAACCCGTAAGCTACGCAACGGCAGGTAATGAGCCATTTAAGGTGAAGCTAACGCCACAGGCCCCGGTTCAAATCGAGACGGTTGGCGTCGATATTTTCCTGCACTGCAACGACCGCGACCCCAACAAACTGGGCGAGTCTATGAAAGGATTCAAGGCTGGCAACATGGCCCTGAACATGATTACCAACCGGGGCGTAAAAGTATGGCCGGGCGGTTTCTCGGAAACGTTCTGCACCGACCACTGGCGTTGCCGGTACAAAAACGAAGACCTGAAGGCGTCGACCTACGCCGACATCATGGATTTGCAGAAGCAGATAACTGAGGCCGGTTTCAGCATTATCAAAACCGAAAACCTCTGCACGTTCGATGGCAAGGCCGTTTTCTCGGCTGGGCAGGGGGCGTAGTGATTGGGCAGTAAAAACGAATTTTGTTTGTTATGCGCAGTGTTCCATAGGGTCACTGCGCATTTTCATGAGTGGCCTTTTGCAACGATTTTTGTCATCCCGACGAAGGAGGGATCTACTTCACTAACTACCGATTTGAGATTATCAGAAGTAGATCCCTCCTTCGTCGGGATGACAAAATAGATCGCGAAAATGCACCCTTGCCTGAGACAATAAGACAATATGTCATTTTTCGGCTCACACAAACTACAATTCAAGCCATTTTGTCAGATAAAATAGTCAAAAATCCCCTCGGCACAGGAATTGAGTATAGTGAGGTGTAATCTAGTTGATCACTCACTAAAACAACAACATACAATGGCTACGCTCGTTCGTTCCGCTCAATTTCCAACCTTGTTCGATCAGTTTTTTGGTGGCCCCGCCATCGTTCGGTATCAGAAGCCGGTTGCACAAGTTCCTGCTGTAAACGTTAAAGAAGACGAAACCGGTTACCACCTGCAATTGGCTGCCCCCGGTCTCAAGAAAGAGAGTTTTGTTTTGAGCCTGGAGCAAAACAAATTGACTATCTCGGTGAAGCCCGAAGAGCAAACCGATTCACAAACGGAGAACTACACCCGCAAAGAGTTTGGCGTTGCCGCCTTTGAGCGGAGCTTCCGGTTACCAAAAAACGTGAACACCGAAGCCATTTCGGCCACGTATACTGACGGTATCCTGAGTATGACGCTCCCCAAGGTGCCCGTACAGGAACCCGTTGTGAAGCAAATTGCGATTGGGTAATTGAGGTCACTCTAAGAAATTGCTGTCGCGAATCCCTTCGCGACAGCGACTTTTTAAATCGTTCGAGTTTTGACGAACCGCTCATTCAGGGCGGTTCGTTTTTTTATGTCCTCAAATCAAATCTGGCAACTTTACCCACATTTTTGGTTAAATTATGAGTTAGAATTCGTTTTAAGATAACAGTACAGACCTTGCACATTCTCTATTTGACAATCTATGCTTCATTTACTCCGCCCCTGTAGTCTGGCCTTGGCATTCATTTGCCTGACAGTCAGCACCCTAAGCTGGGCGCAATCCGGTACGCCATCCCTGAATCGGGTGCTGGTGTTCTCCAAAACCAAAGGTTATCGGCACGCGTCGATTCCGGTTGGGCAACGCACGCTGATGCAGATGGGCAAGGAAAATGGGTTTTCGGTCGATACAACCGAGAATTCTGCCCTCTTCAACGAAGCCAACCTGAAACGATACGGGCTAGTGCTGTTTCTGAGCACCACTGGTGACGTGCTCAACGATGCCCAACAGGCGGCTTTCGAGCGGTACATTCAGGCAGGGGGCGGCTATCTGGGCATTCACGCAGCCACCGACACCGAATACGGCTGGCCGTGGTACAACAAGCTCGCGGGTGGGCAGTTCATGAGTCACCCCGGCAATCCGAACGTCCAAACCGGTGAGGCTTACTCCGCCGACAAAGCAAGCGCAACGATGTTTGGCTTCCCCGACCGCTGGAAGATTAAGGACGAGTTCTATGATTTCAAGAACTTTAACCGCGATGTGAAAGTGATTGCCAAGCTCGACGAGAGCACCTACAAAGAAGGCAAAATGGGGGCCGACCACCCCGCGATGTGGTATCACGAGTACGACGGTGGCCGGGCATTTTACACGGTCTTTGGGCACCCCGACGAGACCTACAGCGAACCCATTTTTCTGAAAACGCTGCTGGCTGGCGTAAAATGGGCAATGGCTAAGCAACTCAAATACGGCGCGGCCAAAACGATGGCCTTTCCCGAAGAGAATCGTTTTGAGCAGAAAGTGCTGGCTGAGAAATTGGACGAACCAACCGAACTGGTTGTCCTGAACAGTGGCAAAGTGCTTTTTGGCGAACGCAAGGGTGCGTTGAAGGTGTACAACCCAAAAACGAACACCACTAAAGTCGTGACGAACATGCCCGTGTACACCAAGTTCGAGTACGGGCTAATGGGCGTGAACGTTGACCCTAAATTTGCCGAAAATAAGTGGCTGTATCTGTTCTATTCGCCCGTATCAAACGCAGCTAATGGCGACACGGCCCAGCATCTTTCGCGGTTTAAGTACAACGACGCGACGGACGAGATCGACCTGAAATCAGAACAGGTGCTTCTGCGTGTGCCTGTGAAACGCACGGATTGCTGCCACACGGGTGGCTCCATCGCCTGGGACAAGCAGGGTAATCTGTACCTCTCGACCGGCGACGACGTAAATCCGTTTGCCTCGAACGGCTTTGGCCCAATGGATGAGCGGCCCGGTCGGAAGGGTTGGGACGGACAAGCTTCGTCGGCCAACACGAACGACTTCCGGGGAAAGATTCTGCGCATCAAGCCTGATCCCACGGCGGCCCGCTACACGATTCCTGAAGGCAACCTGTTTGGCAACAGCAACCCCGCCAAAGCCAAACCTGAGATTTATGTGATGGGCAACCGGAACCCCTACCGGATCTCGGTCGATCAGCGGACGGGCTTTTTGTACTGGGGGGAGGTTGGCCCCGACGCTGCCGATAACGTGGAGAAGCGCGGTCCGCGTGGGCACGACGAGGTTAACCAGGCTCGCAAGGCCGGCAACTTTGGCTGGCCCATGTTTGTGGCCGACAACCGCGCCTACCGCGACTATAACTTTGCCGACAGCACGAGCGGCCCCGCCCACGATGCGGCCAAACCGATCAATAACTCGCCCAACAACACGGGCCTAACCGAGTTGCCCCCCGCCCAGAAAGCCTTTATCTATTATCCCTACGCCGACTCACCGGAGTTTGGCGAGATTGTGGGCAAGGGAAGCCGTAACGCGATGGGTGGCCCCGTTTATTACTACGACGATTACCCGGAAAATGCAGTGAAATTCCCGCGTCATTTCGACGGAAAATTCTTTGCCTACGACTGGACCCGCGACTGGATCAACCCCGTTACAATGACCCAAGACGGCGATTTTGTGAAGATGGAGCGGTTTCTGCCCGCTACAAAGTTCTCGCACCCCATCGACATGCAGTTTGCTAACGATGGGTCGCTCTACGTGCTCGAATACGGCCAGAAATGGTTTGCCCAAAACGACGATGCCCGCCTGACGCGCATTACGTACAACGCGGGCAACCGCCGTCCGGTGGCAATGGCTTCGGCAAGCAAGATGATCGGTGCAGCCCCGCTGAAAGTAGCGTTCACGGGCAACCGCTCAGTCGATTATGATGGCGACGCGCTCAAATACGAGTGGACGTTTGGCAAAAGCCTGCCCAAAAGCACGGAGGCTAATCCAACGTTTACCTACACAAAACCGGGCGTTTATCAGGCTGTTTTGAAAATCACTGATGCGGCTGGGAAGATTGATACCCGCACGATGGACATCAAGGTGGGCAACGACGAGCCAACCGTCGCGCTGGCCGTAAAAGGCAACAAGACGTTCTATTTTGAGGGAAAACCGGTTGAGTACGAGGTTGAGGTTGACGACAAAGAAGACGGTTCGCTGAAAGCGGGCAAAATCAGCCCCGACGATGTGACCATGACGATCAACTATCTCGAAGGCTTCGACAAAACGATGCTGGCACAGGGGCATCAGGCCAACACGGGCTTCTCGACCGGCAAACGCCTGATTGAGTTGAGCGATTGTAAGTCTTGCCACGTTATGG
Source organism: Cytophagales bacterium (assembly GCA_004292855.1). Classification (GTDB taxonomy): domain Bacteria; phylum Bacteroidota; class Bacteroidia; order Cytophagales; family Spirosomataceae; genus Rudanella. The sequence goes on along the minus strand of RDXN01000081.1, from coordinate 25,074 downwards.
ATGAGGCTTCGATTGGCCCCTCGTATATGGATGTTGCCAAGAAATACGCAAAAGACAACTCGGCGGTGGCCAAACTGTCGCGCAAGATTATTGCCGGGGGTGGTGGTGTTTGGGGCGAACAAGCCATGAGCGCGCATCCCCAACTGAAAAAAGAAGAAGCCGAAGACATGGTCCGTTATATCCTGGCTCTCGGCGATACCAAGGCCATGAAGCGCGAGCCGGTGAAAGGCGCGTATGTGGCGGCTCCCCAGAAAAAAGCCGGTTCGTACTTGCTGTCGGCCTCCTACACCGACAAAGGCAACGGGGTGGCAGGTCCGCTGACGGCAAGCACCTCGATGGCTCTGCGCAGTCCCCGCATGAAGGCTGTTCAGTACGACGCTAACCGCGACATTATGAAGTTTGAACTGCCCGGCACCAAAACCGAAGCGGCCATTCCGACCACGTCGGGTAGTTTTATCCAATTCAACGACATCGACCTGAGCGGCATCAGTGCCGTAAAAGTAATGGCGATTGCCGCCGACGAGCGACTGTCAGGGGGTAAGATTGAGGTTCGCATAGGGTCGCCACGCGGGCAACTGCTGGGCGAAGCCGACGTAAAAGCCGGTTCGATGGGCAACGTGTCGATTCCCCTCTCGAAAATACCAGATGGTTTACAAAAAGTCTTCTTTGTGTTCGTAAACCCCGACAACAAGCAAAAACCCCTCATGGCGGTTGATACCGTCGAGTTTGTGGGAGCGGGTATGTAATTGTGCGTGTGGAGACGCAAAATTTTGCGTCTCTACAAAACCTGCGTGTCGAACGCGCCGGATAACACCTGCCCGTTGCGTTTCACCTGTACCCAGATACGGTAGTGGCCTGCGCGGGGGAAGGCGTAGGGAAACACAACCATGTTGTTAGTGGTCATGGCGTGGTCCATCTTGCCCATTTCGGCTTGCAGAGTTTGGTTCCGTTGGGTCTCGGGCATGGCCTTTAGCTGCGACAAATACGTGTCGATGCTATCGCGGAAGCGCGCGCCGTTGGGGTATTTGATGGAGCGCGTGGTGTCGGCGATGCGCCGGTTGAGAGATTCCTCGGCGGCCATCGAATACGTGCCAACGGGGTGCAGGTGAATGTACACCGTACCGTCGGAGCGCAGAATGGCCGCATGACCACCCATACCCAAATAGGGCTGGAGTGTTGCAGCCTTACCCGATGGGTCGGCCACGGCAAACTTGAGTGTGTAGAGCTTACCCGATTCGAGGGTTTTGCCCGGTTTGTCGGTCCAGACCATCGTGCTCCCATCCGACAGTTTCATGCTTGCCCCCGGTTTGCCGCAGGCCACCATATCGTCGTCGAGGTGCAGTTTGCCCACCACGTCCTGTTTCACACCCATCCGCTCGGTAACCATGTGGCTATCGTCGGGGTCGGTGCGGGTGGCTTTGGCGGCTTGTTCGGGGGAGATTTTGAGCGCGGGCAAGTCGAGCGTATCGGAGAGGGTTTCGGTGTAGCCGGAGCGGTACACTACGTCGGCATAGAGCCGGTAGCGACCACCGGGCAGGCCAGGCGGAATGCGCGTAGCGAACCGGAGCGAATCAATCCGTTCGGGGTGCAGGTGCGCGAAGGCATCCATACCACCGTCCATGCGAACCAAAAAGGCGTGCATCAATTTCCCGTGGTCGGGAATGAGCACGTTGAAATCGCGCCGACGCTGCCAGTTTTTGCTAAACCCAGTCGTATCGGGCCGGATGGTGAGCACGGGTTGCCCCTCGCTTAAAGCGACCGTCGAAATAAGTGGAACGGGTTTGTAGAGTTGGTAGGTCTGGTATTCTTCGGCCCGGCTGTTCCACCACGACCGGCCACCCGTGAGGGCCAAAATGAGCAACACGCCCCCAACACCCATGCCAATGAGCCGTTTCCGGCGCACACCGCCCCCACTTCGGGGCAGAACGGCGTCGGCGTTACTGGCCCCGATAATCGTAATCATCATCACCAATAACAACAGGCCCATCGCGGCCAGGCCCGCGCCGGTTCCGGCAGGCATGTCGCGGGTGGCGGTGGCAACGGCCACTACGGGGGCTACCACTTCGGCTTTACCGTCGGGGCCGTTGAGGGTCAGTTGAATACTGGTGGAGCCGGATTCCATTAGCCACACGTCGCCCTCGAAACGGTTAGTTTCGGTGAGGGTCAGTTCGTCGGCCTGGGGTGCCCCCTCATCGCCCGCGAAGAAATAAACAGGTCGCCCCTGCACGGAGTTGACCCGGCCTTGCTCCACAAAAACGGTCACCTTGGCCGTACCGGGCACCACATCGGGGGGGGTCACCTGCACGAGCACCTGGTAATTACCGACCCGTTTCTGCACCACCACCCCCGCGCTGCCGATGTGGGCGTAGGTGGATGGTAAAAAAGCGAACGAGTGAAGGAGTGAAAGGGCAGAAAACAGGAATAGGAAACGGAGGAGATTAAGCATATATTTTTAAGAATATAAGTCGAAGAGTTTACGGAGATTCTTGGCTCAGATGATAACCCCAGCGGGGTGGTATGTCAATAGGAAAAGAGTCTCTATTAACATGCCGCTCCGCTGGGGCTTTTCAGGAGATCCTTCACCGTACAATCCGCTTCATCCAATTCCCCCACCACAAACCAATGCGGCTCATGAACATGGCAATCAGAATCGCCTTACCGAAACCAAGCGCGAACTCCGGTACAGTTTGGGCCATCCAAGGGGCAAATTTGTGCCGGTACTCCCACGTAGGATCATTGTTGTACGACCAGGCATCAGTGTAGAAAAACCAGTTGCGGGAGTACGGCGATTCTTGCAGAAAACTGCCAAACGGCCATTGTACGGCCAGAAACACCCCCATAAATACCAGTCCGGCCAGGGCCGCCAGCCACCAATCGGACAGTTTTTTTCCGCTACGCGATAGCCGATTGCAAAGCAAATCGAGCGCGAAAGCGGGCACCACCAGAACCATTGGAAACGCGAAAGCCTGATAGTGAGTAATGGGGTTCAGCACGGGGCCGAGTTTGGGCGTAGCCTCGAACAGGGGCAAAATCCAGTTGGGCAACAGATACGTAATCATGTACACTGCGGCCACCGCCGTGATGGGGTAGCGCAACGACGATGCCCGCCCAAACGCCATCAAAAATAAGGGGAACGCCAGCGAACCGGCTATGTAATACGACGAACTGTGTGAAGCCCATTTGCCCAGACTTTCAGCCAGCAGCACCGACACGACCACCTGCAACAGCCCTGCCGAGATCACAAACAACCACCGGCTTTGGGTAGCGGCCCGCGAATTGTCGCGCTCGGAGGTCGTGTTTTGCAAGGCCAATACGCCCACAATGGCCCCAAATTGCACCATCATCATACCCAACGCCAGCACTGAGTGCGGAGGGGTCAGAATCTCGACGTCGAGGCCGTAGGTGCTATGCCACCAGTCGTCGAAGGGGGCCGAGGTGAGCATGGCCAAAGCCCCCCACACGCAGTACATGGCTCCCAGCGAACCGTAGAAAATACCCCAAAAGCGCACCGAGTGGGGTCGGTCGGGGTGGTTTTTGCGCAGGGTCATCGACAGAATCTGGTAGCCTGAAAACAGGCCCGACACCAGCGCACCTACGTAGATAACCAGGTGGGGGGGCGAAAACAGGCCGTCGCGCCCGATGCTCATGTGCCACATGATGTCCCAAAGCAGGCCCATCACAATACAGAATGACGAAAACACAACTGCATAGACGTAGGTTGGTATGCCAGTAGTCGTAGCAGCCACAGGCCACGCGAAGGGTCTGGTTTGGGGTACGTTAGCAGGAAAAGCGGTTTGCATAGTCTAGAGAAGTGAGTGATGTGTCAAAGATGCGAAAAGTTACCCAAAAGTTGCGTCGTAATTCGATGAGTGGTAGGTTGCTACCCATTTCAAACCATACTCGATATGCTCACGCCCGACAAAATCCGCCAGCTCATACCCGTTCTGAACGGTCTCATCGCGCTCGTTATTAGTATGTTCTGCTTGTTAGCCGTTGTCGCGTTTATGCAACCAGACGGCAGCAATGATTCCACTTCTGCTACTGGGACAACTGTTGCCGCTGTTACCCCTACGGCAGCTCCCGTAGTGGCCGCACTGACGCCCGCTCAGGAACACGGCAAAAGTTTGTTCACAGGCAATTGTTCGCAGTGCCACAACCTCACCGAAGTGGATATGGTTGGCCCCGGCCTGAAAGGTGCCCGCGCTCGCACGCCCGGCGACGAATGGCTCAAAAAGTGGATCAAAAACTCAACCGCCCTCATCGCTACGGGCGACCCCTATGCCGTTCAGGTGTTCAACAAGTTTCAGAAGATTCCCATGTCGTCGTTCACCAACCTCAGCGACGAAGACCTGACCGATTTGATTGATTACATTGGTACGGCAAAGTAATGCTGCTTCCGCAAGTTGTACAGCCCCAGCGGGGCGGCACGTTAATAGAATAAGTTCGCTCCACAATTGAGCAAAACCCCGGAGGGGCGGCATGTTTGATAGGACACCTTTTTACATATCGCCCCTCCGGGGCTTTGTGGTGTGCAAACGCAATTGCATCTATTGACATTCCGCCCTTACATGGCTTTTATCAAAAACTAAACCCCTCTTTTCAATGCAAACTCTCTTCAATTTCATCAAAACTCTACTAGGTGTTGCTCTACTTTACGGAGCAATTTGGTTTGTCGAATACAAATGCACGATTTGGGACATAGCCTGTAATGTGGCTAACTGGTCAGCAGTGAGCCGATTAGTGTTGCTGTTAGGCATTGGTTTAGCCGTATTCACGATGTTCGTGCTGCGTCGGCCCGCTGAGTCGAGCAACCCAACGGTAAACCCCTGAGTTGCACTTATGGCCCTATTAATTCGCCCTCGGCCAGTCGCCGGACGGTGAGCGTAACCGAGCCAGTATTGTTGGCGTAGCGTTTCCACCAGTCGTTGGCAAACGCCCACAGAATACCGGTTTGGTTGGGGCCGATGGTCCGCATGGTCTGGCAGCCAATTGGGAAAATTTCGCGAACCAGTTGTAGAGGGTCTTCTACAAAAAGGTAGTGCAGGGCCTCATACCAGCGTCGTTCGCGCCAGGGCCACTCACGGGGGTAATTCACTATGCCCATTAACTGCATCCACGGGTGACGGGGTGCGCGTCGCCCCTGCCGGATAATGGCGAGCCGTTTTGCTGGTGCTACCTCGTTGCTGTGTTCGCCTTCCGGCCCCACCAGTGGCCCGTTGCCATCTTGCCAAAAGCCCCCCGCAGCCATCTGATAAGTAGCACCGGCTTCCAGAATAAATCCGGTAAAGTTCCAGAGTTGGTCGGCCCGAACCTCAACCGACCACGACTCGCCGGGGGCCAGCGTACGCATTTGAATCTCACTACTCCCCGACTCCCGGCACAACCGTTCGCGCTCAAACACACTCTCGTGCAGGTAACCACGGGCGTCGGTGCTGATGTGGCGCGAGAGGGGCGGAAACCAGCGCGGCCACCCGCCCACGCTCGTCCACAGTGGCCCCTGATACGAGCGGTGAATCCGACTCGTGGGCCTCAGCGCAAGACTGCTGTGTTTGCGTCGTTCGGCGTCGGGGTCATCGTCGGTGGTGAGGGCGTTTTTACGCAAAACCAAGCCCTTCTCGACCGCTTTGTCGAGCATCCATTTGAGCGCAATATCCGACAGGCCCCGCTCGGAATAGCCCCCGCCAATATCGCTATGTACCCCCCGAAACCATGCCTGCTCGATCCAGCGGGCGGCAGGCTCTACCGGTTTGCCCGCAATCTGTTTCGGATACTCCCAGAGCGACGGCATGAAGCTCGTGCGGATTTCGTCCATCGCCAGGGCCTGGTACACGTGGTCGGTGATGCTGTTGGGCGAGATGTCGTGAAACGCATTTTGGAAAAACCGCAGATTGAAACTCCAGCCCCAAAACGAGAATCCGAGCGACCCGACCGTGTCCCATACCCCAATAAAATGAATGCGGACGTTACCCGGCGCACACGGATTTTCGATCTCCTTTCCTACCGGCGAATAGCCCGTTTGCCGGGGTTTTTCTTTGTACTCAAAGCGATTTCCCTCGTAATATTCATAGGCTTTTGCGACATTCTCGGTGTTTGGGTTGTCGATCAGGCCCATCTGCCGAATCATCCCGGCAATGCTGCGGGCCGCGAAGGCTCCCCGCGAGAACCCAAACAGGTAAATTTTATCGCCGGGGTAGTAGTGTTTGGCGATGGTTGCATAGCCCCGTTTGATGGCCTGCCCCATGCCCCAGCCCGTAGCCCCCTCGAACGACCGCCGAAACCCATTCCCCTGCGATCCAATCCCCGACTGATACCAGACCACCTGCCGCCCCCCCGACTCGGCAAAGTCCTGACAGGCGCGGTACAGCAGCCGCACGTTCGTAACCGAAGGTATACCAAACTCCTCGTCGGCGGGCGAGTTCCAGGTGCCATCGCAGAAGATAACGATGTTTTTCGACATGATTAAGGATCGTTTTGACCACCCCCTCCTGTTTTAGGAGCGGTCCGGCGATCCGGGGGCCGGGGGGGGTCTGCCAAAAATAAAAAAATCGGGTCGAACACAAAGCATTTGCCTTGTATTCAACCCGATACGAGTCATTAATTCTAGTAAGCGTTAGCTGTACGGCCCCTTACTCCTGCCCGTATTTGCCTTTAAACTTCTGGTACAGGCGTTTATGCTTGTCGTCCAGGTTTACCTTACGGCCCTGGATGAAGGCGTGTTCGATCACGTTGGTCCGCATGTCGAGCGCGTCGCCCGCCGACACGAACAGGGTGGCCTGTTTGCCCGTTTCGAGCGTGCCTACAAGCTTGTCGATACCCAGGATTTTGGCCGTGTTCGACGTAATCATCTTGAGGGCTTCTTCGCGGTCGTTCAGGCCGAAGCCAACTGCCGTCCCGGCCTGAAACGGCAGGTTGCGCGAACGCCACCATTCTTCGGCATAACTCAGGGCCACCAACACGCCCGCTTTTTGCAGGATACCCGGCAAACGATACGGCAAATCAACGGCTTCATCCTGCCGGTTGGGCAGGCGGTGCAACGCGCTCAGGATTACGGGTACATTGTTCTCTTTCAGGAAACCCGCCACTTTGTCGGCCTCTTCGCCACCCACAATCACCACGTTGGGCACACCCACAGCTTTCGCAAACCGGACCGCTTCGATGATATCTTTGCCAAAATCGGCCCGGACGTATAGGTTTTGTCGACCCGTGAACAACCCCCGCATAGCCTCAAATTTGAGGTTGGTTGGGCTGGGCGAGGTGATAGCTGCGTAGGCTTTGGCTTCCCCAAATGTGGTTTGCAAGGCACGAATGGCCTCGTCGCGTTTGTCGCTCTTCTTGATGCTTACCGAAAACGTTTCAAGGTCGAAATCGCGGGCGAAATAGCCCGGCCAACTGAGCCAAATACCGTCATCTTTGCGCAGGGCCGCATCTTCCCAGTTCCAACCATCCGTGTGCATAATCGACGACGACCCCGATACCGTGCCGCCCATCGGCATGGCTTGTGTGATCAGAATGCCGTTGTTTCGGATGGTCGGAATCACTTCTGAATCAGAGTCATACGCGATCAGGGCGCGGATATTGGGGTTCAGTTCGCCGATTTCGCGCGAGTCCACAGTAGCGCGAACGGCGGCCACCTCCTGCAAACCTACGAGCGACGCGGGCGAGATGATTCCCGGATAGACATGCTTGCCCGTGAGGTTGATCACGTCCATCTCGTTCGTGTTTAAGCGCACGGTGGTGGCATCGGCCACGTTCGTAATCACGCCCTTATCGAACGTAATGACTCCGTTTTGAATCACGCGGCCATCGCCCACGTGAATGGTTGCACCCATCAGCGCAACGGCCCGCGTTTGAGCCTTGCCCGGCGCGGGATTCTGAGCCATCGCCGACAGCGACGCTACAGTTAGTATAGTTAGTAAAAAGATCTTCATGATGTTAGCGGCTACCCTGCCGCGAATCGTTTAGGTTGACAACGACCAAATAATCGGCAACGACCGTGTAGCATACAACAGTGTAAGGCCGTACCACTTGCTGACGAATAGCAGAGATTTGGGCATGTCTCTTTCCAATGAAGGGCATTTGTGCGAGTGTTTCGACTGTGTTGTACAGTTTGTCGGTATACGTTTCGGCAACAACATCACCAAACGCATCCAGCAAATAGTCAATTGTATGCCGAAAATCTTCCTTTGCCTCTTCGGTCCAGATTATTTGGAGAGCCACTGTTTCGTAAGTTGTTTCATTTGCTCATTGGTCGTAAACTGACCCCGCTCGATCTGTTCAGGAATCTGTTTCAACCGTTCTTCCAACAAAGCCGTATTCGTGTCTAAAGGCAAATCCTGTTGCTCCACAACCAGCGCAACAAGGGCATGTAGATCGACCAGCGTTAGCTCGTTATCAACACTTTCTACCAGTTGGTGAATCGTCTTTTTTAGTTCAGTGACTTCCATTTCTCTATCCTGTCTTGAATCTAGTTGAAAGATACAACTATTTCCCCTGTTCTTCTCCCTCAGCCATTAGACCCTCGATGTCTTCGCAGTGCCACATGCGTTGTCGCCGGAAATTGGGGCGTTGCGTGGGCGCACCACCGGCTTTCGAGGCAATCATTTTCTGGATAATTCGGGCGCGTTCGGTTTGTAGGGCGTCGCGTTTGGCGTCTTCGGTTTGCAGGTCGAAGTAGACCGTTCCGTCGATGATCGTTTTTTCGGGGCGGGCATAAATCGCGAGTGGGTTGGTGTTCCAAAGCACGAGGTCGGCGTCTTTGCCGGCCCGGATACTGCCCAGACGGTTGTCGAGGTGCAATAGTTTGGCTGGGTTTAGGGTGACCATCTTCCAGGCTTCAGCCTCGTTTACGGCTCCATACTCCACGGCTTTGGCAGCTTCCTGATTCAGTCGGCGGGCCATTTCGGCATCGTCGGAGTTGATCGACACCAGAACGCCCTGCCGGTGCATAATGGCCGCGTTGTACGGAATGGCGTCTTTCACCTCCATTTTGTAAGCCCACCAGTCGGCAAACGACGAGCCACCGGCCCCATGTTTCGCCATCTTGTCGGCCACTTTGTAGCCCTCCAGAATGTGCGTAAACGTGTTGACCCGGAAACCCAGCGAATCGGCCAACTTCATCAGCATGTTGATCTCCGACTGCACGTAGGAGTGGCAGGTAATGAAGCGTTTCTTCTCCAGAATCTCGCCCAGTGCCTCCAGTTCAACATCGCGACGCGGGGCCAGGGCCATCTCTTTCAGCTTGCCTTTGAGCGAGTTATAGTTGTCCCACTGCCGCAAATATTCACGGGCACGGGTAAAATGGTCCAGAAACACCTGTTCCACGCCCATGCGCGTTTGCGGGAACCGAACGCGGTTTCCATCGCCCCAGTTAGCCTGCTTCACGTTCTCGCCCAGCGCGAACTTGATAAACCCGTCGGCCCCTTTGATAAGCAGCCCGTCGGGAGCTTCGCCCCACTTGAGCTTAATCAGGGCCGACTGCCCGCCAATGGCGTTGGCCGAGCCGTGCAGCAGTTGCGATGACGTAACGCCCCCCGCCAGTTGGCGGTAAATATTGATGTCTTCGGAGTTGACCACGTCGCCCATCCGCACCTCCGCCGTACTCGACTGTGAGCCTTCGTTCACCGACAGCAGGGCAATGTGCGAGTGTTCGTCAATGATGCCGTTGGTCAGGTGCTTGCCCGTTCCGTCGATCACGCGGGCGTTGGCTGGAGCTGCCAAACCCTTGCCCACCTGCGAAATTTTACCGCCCGACACGATTACATCAGCATTTTGCAGGATGCCATCGGCCTCGTTGGTCCAGATCGTCGCGTTGCGAATCAGCATGGTTTCGGGCTGTGGCTTGCGGGCGTTGCCCATGCCTACAAACGGGTACATCATCACAGAAGTGGCCGTGTTGCTCACCGCCGAACTGCTTGTAGCTGAACCAGATACAGCCGAGGTCGATGCGGGAGCATCGCCTGTGCGCGTGGCCGACCACGCAACCGGCGAGCCGTTGGGCAGGTTACCATCACCCCGGAAGGTCACGCCGTCGCGGTAGCCGGTTAGGCGCGTGAGGGCGGTGGGTTGCCGACGGTCGAGGGCCACCTGCATCGAAATCAGGTTGTTGTCGATAGCAACCTTTGGCGTCAGCTTGGTCGTATCGTTAACGGTCACCTGATAATCAGGCTTTTCAGAATTCCCGCCCGAAATAATCAGTTTCAGGTTCGAGCGGTCGCCAACCATGAGGTTGTACGTACCGCGCAGATCGGCGAGGTTACGGTTGACAACCACGTATTGCTTACCCCGAATCCAGTTTTCGTAGATCACGTTGTCGGCAGCGAACAGGTTACCCGATGTGATGATAAAGTTGGCGATTCGGCCCGGTTGCAGGCTTCCGAGCAGGTCTTCGGCCTGCATCAGACGGGCGGGTGTGGCGGTCAGTGCTTCGAGGGCTTGTTGCTCGGTCAGGCCGTTTTCGATAGCCTTGCGCACGTTGGCCATAAAGTCGGGCCGATTACGCAGGCCCGCACTTGTGAGCGCGAACGGGATGCCCGCTTTTGCCAGCATTCCGGCGTTCATAGGGGCCATCTCCCAATGCTTCAACTCCGAAAGGGCCACGTTGTCGGCATCCCAGGCGTCTTCCACGTCGTAGGCTTGCGGGTAATTTACGGGCACGATAAGCGAAGCTCCCGTTGCTTTGATCTCGTCGATGCGCTGATATTCATCGCCCCCACCCCGAATGATGAACTGCTTACCAAATTCGTCGCCAATTTTATCGGCCCGCAACACGCCCAGTTTGTCGCTCGTCTCAAAAAAAGCGGGTAGCGATTGAAGCCGGTTTAGGGCGTCGAGCGAGAGGTTGGCCTGCTCTTTCGAACCAGCGCGTTTATACCAGTCGGCATCGTACAAAGCCTGTCGGATTAGGGCCACCGCACCCATCATCGAACTAGGGTAATTCTGCCCCGAACTTCCCTTGCTGAACGAGTAGTGTGCCGACAGATTCTGCCGCAACACCACATTGTTCTCGCGCTCATCGGCCAGGGTCACGAGCGAACCGCTGCCCCGGATGATGCCATCGTGCGGATGCGTAAGCACGGCCCCGAAGCCCAGTTTGCGGAGTTCATCGGCTTTGGGTCCGGTCACTTTGAACAGCATCCCGGCTTCGTTTTCGGGCTGTACGGCCTGATTCCAGTAGTACGGCCCCTTTTTGTTCGATTCGAGTTGCGGGGGTGCCCCAAAACCACCCCCACGCGGACGCTGCACTTCGGGCATGCCGTAGTCCGAATCAATGTCGATTAGCGAAGGGTAAATTCGGCGACCTTTCAAGTCGGCCACCACGGCCCCGGCGGGCGGGGTAATGCCTGTGCCAACGGCCTCTACACGCCCATCTCGAATGAGCAGGGTAGCGTTTTGCAGAGTGGTTTTAGCGTCGACAATAATGGTCGCATTGGTGAAGGCATACAAGCCCGGTCGTTCGTCGTACACTCCGTTACGGGGGAATGTCGTTTGCGCCCAACCAACCGTTGTCAGCGCGAAGGCCAACAATCCCGTCAGTACGAGTTTTTTCATAGAGAATTTTTGAAGTGGTAATCAGGAAAACGTCAAAGCTACAAAAGCAAGTAAAGCATCACCCTTACCCCACCAAATTTTGGTTGGACTTACATCGTTTGTTGCAGTTTCGGCGTTGTTATATAGATTAACTCCCGCTAAATTTGAGTTCTGAGAAATACTTAAAAGCTAACTGATTTTCTCGTAAAGCCCGATGAACAGGCTCGCTCCATATAACTCAGTTATTACAGAACTTTGTAGAATATATAAGGTCAAAAGCTTGTACGCGTTCGGTTCGGTTCTGACTGATAAATTCACCGCAACTAGCGATATTGATCTGGTTGTTGATTTTTCAACCATAGCTGTTGAGGATTATGCCGATAACTACTTTGACTTCAAATTCTCACTACAGGATGTTTTCAACAGACCAGTTGATCTGTTAGAAGAGAAGGCTATCAAGAATCCATACTTAAGAACATCTATTAATCAGCAAAGACAACTCCTTTATGGACAATGAAATAAACAAACCGAATCATTCATGGGTACGATTCTGTTTCGGACGACATTATTTGGGGTATCGTTATTCGACATCTTCCTGTGTTACAAGCAGAAGTCAAGACTCTGTTAAATGAATAGAACCTTTACTTTTTCACAACATCACCATGCGCACTAAACTCCTGTTTCTCGTAACTTTTTTCCTCAGTATAAACGCTCTGGCGCAAAGCGGGGGCATGATGCAGACCACCAAAGACCGCATCAATTTTAGTGGCCTCATCGTCCCGGCCACAGGTGTTCTGTTTGGCGTAGAGGGGGAAAAAGGCAAACTTATTGGCGACAACTATTACGACACCACGTTTCAGGCAGGCAACGTTCGATTCTATGGGCGTATTGGCGCGGCTGACTCGCTCGGCGGGGTGCCCCTTCGCTACGATCTTTACACGCAGGAAGTGGAAATACGCGCCAGTCCGACCGACATTCGGGCCGCTAAAGCCCCCACCGTTCGGTATTTTGTGATGAATAACCGGCTGGGCGGCACGAGCCTTTTTGTTAACGCCCGCGAATACCGGGGTGCCTCCGACGAACTGGTTGGATTTCTGGAAAGTCTCACAACCGGTAAATTCTCACTGCTGCAACGCCACAGCATTATCGTGAAAACAGCTAACTTCAACGCGGCACTCAACGTGGGCACCAAAGACGACGAACTCGTCAAGAAACGAGAGTTTTACGTGGCCAAAGGCCGGATGGTCATGAAATTTTCGCCCTCTAAGAAAGCCATACTCGAACTCATGGCTAGCCAGGAAGCGGCCATCGAAGCCTATTTGAAAGAGAAGAAGCCCGACCTCAAAAAAGCATCGGGACTAGCCCAGGTATTCGAGTATTACAACACCTTGTAGCCGACCGGCATAAGACGCTACCTTTGTGGCATGAACAACGCACCTTTCGCGGCCCTGTTCGATATGGACGGGGTTTTGGTGGATAATCACCGCTTCCATGCCGACTCATGGCAACAATTTGCCACCCGCCACAACCGCACCATCACCCTGGAGCAGTACGCCCAATTTATCAACGGGCGCGTTGCCGCCGACTCCATGCCCTATGTCATGCAGCGGACTTTGTTGAGTGATGAGGTTTATTCGCTCACCGAAGAAAAAGAAGCCATTTATCGCGAGTTGTATGCGCCCACCCTGGCCCCAACGCCCGGCCTGCTTCCGTTTTTAAACAAATTAAAGGCACATAATGTCCCGATGGCGGTAGGAACCTCGGCACCTGTCAGCAACATCGCCTTTACGCTCGATGGCACGGGTATTCGTCCGTTTTTTTCGGCCATTGTCGATGCCTCGATGATTCAACGCGGCAAACCCGACCCCGAAATTTACCTGACGGCTGGGCAACGCCTGGGCCTGCCACCCAATCGGTGCGTGGTGTTTGAAGATGCTTTTTCTGGTATCGAAGCGGGCCTACGGGCAGGAATGACGGTTGTTGCCCTCGCCACCACCCACACCCGCGCTGAACTAGCCCACACGAACCCCCACCTTATTATCGACGACTTTACGCAGATTACGTACGAGACACTGATTGAGTTGTTGAATGATTAAATTGTTGAATTAACCTGCAACCAGTATTCAGTAATTCAATCATTCAACAATTCAATTATTCAAACTATGAAACTAGGCATCGAAATAGGCGGTACAAAGCTCCAAATTTTTGCCGCCGATGGGGCCGGTCAGGTCCAGCAGCGGTTCCGGTATGCCGTTGATAAACAACGGGGGGCTGAGGGAATTCTGGACAACATTACCCAGACACTGCGCCAACTGCACGTGCCGGCAACGGCAGTGGGTGTTGGGTTTGGTGGCCCCGTGAACAGTGATACCGGGCAAATCAGCACCTCGTTTCAGATCGAAGGTTGGGCAGGCTTGAACCTCATGCGCTGGCTACAGGAACAAACACAAGCCCAAACCATCCGGGTTGAAAACGATGCCAACGTGGCGGCTCTGGGCGAGGCTCTTCACGGGGCCGGTCGGGGTTATCGCCATGTATTTTATGTGACGGTTGGCAGCGGTATTGGCGGGGGTATGATTGTCGACGGGCAAATTTACCACGGCGCACTGCCGGGCGAAGCCGAACTGGGTCATCTGTGGCTCGTGCCGCCCGGCGAAAACACCCCCGGTCAAACGCTCGAAGAAACCTGTTCGGGCTGGGCCATAGACCGGCAAATCCGTGATATGTTACCCCAACTCCCCACCGACTCACCCCTCCGTTGCCTGGTCGAAGCCGCCACCAACGAAGGGCGCGTGGGGGGCGAGGCCCGGTATCTGCACCCCGCCTATGAGCAAAGCGACCCCGTTGCCCGAATGCTCATCGAGCAGGTGGGGTCGGTGCTGGCGTTGGGGTTGTCGCACGTCACGCACTTGTTTCACCCACAGGTGATTGTGTTGGGCGGGGGCTTGTCGCTCATTGGTGAACCCCTGCGGGTGGCCGTCAAAACGGCTCTCGAACGGTTCGTGATGAAGGCGTTCCGGCCCGCCCCGCTCGTTTTTCTGGCCCAACTCCGCGAAGAAGCCGTTCCGATTGGGGCCTTGGCGATGTTGTAAAGTATTTACGGTGATACCCGCTCAATAATCCAGCCCCCCCCCTCCAGTCGATACCGAATCCGGTCGTGCAGCCGGCTGGGGCGACCCTGCCAAAACTCCAGTTGGTCGGGCACGACTCGAAAACCGCCCCAATGGGGAGGGCGCGGCACGGGTTGCCCCTCAAATTGAGCCTCTAGTTCGCGTTGGCGATTTTCGAGCACGTCGCGCCCTGCGATGACGGTACTCTGATGCGACACCCATGCCCCAATCTGACTGCCACGAGGGCGACTGGTATGATACGCATCCGACTCCTCGGCACTTACTTTTTCGACCCGCCCCGTAACGCGAATCTGCCGTTCGAGTTCGGGGTAAAAAAACGTGAGCGAAGCCACCGGACGTGCCGTTAACTCCTGCCCTTTCTGGCTTTCGTAGTTCGTATAAAAGACGAAACCCCGCTCGTCGACATCCTTAATTAACACGATTCGGCCCGACGGACGCCCTTCCTGGCTCACCGTAGTAAGGTGCATAGCGTTGGGTTCGGGGACACCTGCCCCCAGCGCGGCCTCAAACCATTGACGGAACTGAGCGATAGGATTGGGCAAGACATCGGCGACATCCAGCCCGTTGAGGGTGTACTCTTTACGTAGATCGGCTATTTCTATGGGCATAATTTAGTCACATTGTAACGGATCGATGAGGAAAAATCCGCTTAATCCGCAATTCTTTCTATTTTTGCAAAAGTAATCGGTACATGACCAACATGGCAAACGAAGAAAAAGAAATCAAAGGACCTGAGGATTTGACCAGTAAGCCAGCCGAAATGTTGGAACTGGATGCAACGGAAAATGCTGCTGCGGAGCCTGCTCAAGAGGATGTAACAGACGAACCTGCTGCCCAGTCAACGGACACGGTTGAGGCATCAACGCCCGTCGAACCCTCGGAAGAATCGGCCCCTGAAAGCGCATCGACAGATGCACCAGTTGAGTCGATTACGAGTGAAGAGTTACCCGCTGACGCGGAAGTACCCTCGATTGTTGCAGAAACCGAGACGGTTTCGGAATCCCCAGAGCCTGCCACCGAACAGCCTGCTGAGGAACCCGTTGCCGAAGCGGAGCCTGTAGCGGAGGCCCCAGCGGTTGAAGAAACCCCTGTTGCCGAAGAGCCGGTTGCCGAGGTGGCCCCCGCTGCGGAAGAAACACCCGCTGTTGAAGAAACGGCTGCCGCCGAAACAGCCGAGGTTGAGGAACCCGTTGCCGAAGTAGCCCCGGTCGAAGAAGAAGCCCCTGTTTCTGTAGAACCAGAGGTTGAAGCCGAGGCTCCCGCAATGGAGACAATCGAACCATCAGTTGCGGAGGAGATTACGGCCCAGTATGGTGCGAGCGAAACCACCGAGGAGGACGACGAAGCCGTAACCGAGACAGCCGCCGACTATAGCCAATATGGCAAAGCGGAGTTTGTGGCCCTACTGCAAGACACCCTGACAGCCGCTAGTGCCGAATCGGTAACCCCCGCCGACTTCAAACGCGCCGATGCGACGTTGAAGACAGTTAAGCCTTTGTTCGATCAACTCAAGCAGGGTGATCGGCAAGCGGCTTTGGCCAAATACACCGAAGAGAACGGATCAGAAGAAGGTTTTGAATTCAAGCACGACGACGACACGACTCAGTTCGACGCGCTTTACAAGCAAATTAAGAGCCTTAAAAACAATTACTTCCAGAATCTCGATAAAGCGAAAGATACCAATTTCGCTACCAAAACCGACCTGTTGCGCCGGTTGCGTGAGCTTGTCGAGAACGAAGAAAGCAGCGCGGCTGACCCAAAGGCGAGCTGGAATGATTTCAAGGCTATTCAGGACGAGTGGAAGGCTGCGGGCAACATTAATTCACCCCACAACGCCACGCTTTGGGCCACCTACCACGCCCTCGTTGACCGGTACTACAGCAACCGGAACATCTATTTCGAACTGAAAGAACTCGACCGCAAGCGCAACGCATCGTTGAAAGCCGAGGTGATTGGGCGCGTCGAGGCTATGGCGCAGGAGGTTGCCGAGAAGTCGGTGTCGCGTCAGACAATCGACGAGGCCAACTCGTTGTTTGAAGAATATAAGCATATTGGTCCGGCTCCAAAAGCCGAGCAGGAAGTTCTTTGGGGCCGCATGAAGGCCGCGCTCGACGTGTTGTACGAGCGTCGCCGGGGGCAGACTGAGGAGCAACGGAAGGAATCCGCACAACTGTACGAGGAGAAATCGGCCATCTACGAAGAGTTGGTGCCGTTTACGAGCTTCGCTTCGTCGAGCATCAACGACTGGAACGACAAGACCAAAGAGGTCATGGGGATTCAGGATCGTTGGAACGCTCTGAAAGGCTCCATGCCCCGCGAAGAAGGTAAAGAATTGAGCAAGAAGTTTTGGGCTACACTGAAAACATTCTTCCACAACAAAGGCGAATTCTTCAAGGAGTTGGAAGCCAAACGCGACCAAAACCTAAAAGCCAAAGTGGAATTGTGCGAACAGGTGGAGGCCATCCTGAACTCAGGCGAAGACACGCCCGAACTCACACAACGCGTAATCGAATTACAGCGTCAGTGGAAGAATGTTGGTCAGGTACCGGAGAAGCAGAAGAACTCGATTTTCGACCGGTTCAAAAACGCCTGCGACGCTTTCTTTAACCGCAAGCGCAACAAGAATCAGGAAACAGAGCGCGAGTTTGAAGACAACCTTGCTAAAAAACATGCCCTGATTGCCCGCATCGAAGCGGCTGCTGCCGAAGGTGCCGACATTTCGCAAATGAACGATTTCAAGCGCGAATGGAGTAGCATTGGCTTTGTTCCTAAGAAAGACATGCAGTCGACGCAGAAACGCTTTATTGCGGCTATCAACTCGTTGGTGGGTGCAATGGGCAAAATGTCGCAAAAGGAGAAAGATCGGGTTATTCAGGAAAACGAAGCTGAAGTGAGCGGAAGCCGCCGAGGTGGTGGTGGCGGTCGTGACCGCAATGACCGGGATCGGGGTGATCGCAATGATCGGGGTGACCGGGATTCGTATCGCCGGAGCGGTGGCGGTGGTTATCAGAACGAGGGTGGCAACGACTCACGCGGTGGCGACATTCGCCGTCGGATTACGACCCTCGAAAACGACATTGCTACGTACCGCAATAACATTGAGTTTTTTGCCCGCTCGAAAAACGCCGATAAACTGCGTGCTGAAATCGATAAGAAGATTGCCGATGCACAAAAGCAATTAGATGATTTGCGGACTCAGTTGAAAGCTGCTCAATCGGCTTAGTACCTGATATACAACAAACTATTTTTAAGGCCCGCTTCAACATTAAAGTGGGCCTTAATTTTTTCATCTTTTTTTGGCAAAAACTTGCACAGTATCATCAGAAGGCCTACTTTTGCACCACGATTCACCGCAACGTAATCGGCGCCAGTAAAAGTAAAAGCCTCCATAGCTCAGCTGGTAGAGCAACTGACTTGTAATCAGTAGGTCGTTGGTTCGATCCCGACTGGAGGCTCAAAGGTTAAAAGCCTAATAATTAACAAGTTAAGCCACTCTATACAAATAGAGTGGCTTCTTCATTTTCAGCCGTTTGCACATCATTTGCACATAAAAGAAATTATGCACTCAGTACAGGCAAAATATGTGCAATGATTATTGTCCTTCTTCCAATGCAACAGCTTATGTTTGGCTACTAAAATTTAATCTCACACTCTGCTTTTGTCCCGCTTGGGTGCGTTGTAGATTGCCACTTGGAACAAAACACCTGCACACATGGAAAATACAATCCTATGGTACGAGGGCCAGCCAGCCGCCGTA
The DNA here is from genome assembly GCA_004292855.1 of Cytophagales bacterium. Lineage (GTDB taxonomy): Bacteria > Bacteroidota > Bacteroidia > Cytophagales > Spirosomataceae > Rudanella. The sequence continues at coordinate 6,660 of RDXN01000081.1, read as the reverse complement.
CCCTCTACCCTTGCGGCCCAATTTGGCATAGAGAGAACAACTAACCTTACCGACAACCCAGACTTATACAACCGCATAATGAACGCTCACAACGAGGCATCAGGCGCAGTATGTACAATGGAAGAAGGTTGCGGCTCATGTGGCTCTTAACATCACTCTACGGTCCCGTTTGGCCCCTAAAATCAAAACGCCCGTTCCTGTTGAGGTTCGGGCGTTCGTGTGTCAGCTATTGACAACGGCTTTATTTCTTCTCCCTGAACTCAATGTACAATTCACCGCCCAACGCATCGAAAATGTCGCCTAACGTTTTTAAGCCTAACCGTCGCCTACCCTGCTCTATGTTGCCAACGACGGGGGCCGGATAGCCAATGGCTTCGCCTAACTGAGCCTGTGTCATGCCTCGCCATTTGCGAAGGGCTACAATCAGTTCCGGCATGGCATCGGCTATGTTCGACAGTCTCAACCCCTCGCCGGGTAACACTTCGCCGGGTGCTTCTACTTCTTCTTCTACAAAATCAAAGCCGTATGATTCCGGTACAGTCGGTATAACAGCTTTTCCCGGCCCGGCTGACTGCATCCGTTCGCCCAGCGTACTGGCCTGGCTAACCAATACGGTTTTCTCTTCCTGTGTAACCATGATTGTAGGCCGGTTTGTCGGTTCCGGTTCCGGTTAGAGTTCCACTAAATCCGCTTCAATCACACCAATTTTGCCCGCTATTTTCTGCACCTTCACCCGACGTACCCGAAACGTTCGACCGGGCAGATAGAGCGTTTCTACTTCGTTGGGAGCATCGCTGTACGGGGCAATGTCGCGCCCGCTGTAGCCTTCGATTGTTAGCCTGACATTACCCCTAAACTTACCCGCTATGTACTGTGAACGGCTTGTACTGGTAAACGCTTCAAAAACGATTTGTCTTGCTTTGAGGGTTTCAATAAATCCCTCTAAATCGTCAACCCAAAACGTGCGGTAGGTTGTGCCGGGTTTGGCTGGCAGATCGCTTATAGCTTCAATAAGTTGCGCGGCCTGTTCGCTGACGATACCGTTTAGCAGACTGCGGTTAATGTCGCGATACGCATCGCGGGTGTAGTCGGTAATGATTTGCACTGGTTTTCTCCGATTTATTAACACCTCGGCAGCGGGCTTGATTGTTGATTCAAAACTAATACAAAATCATATTACATGCAATAGTAACAACGAAAATAATTTTATCGAGGTTGATTGCCACTGAGTCGAACGTAAAGCAACTGCTATCAACTGCCAGCAATTACACTAAAGATTAGTCAAGACATTTCTTGACCTGAAATCAACGGATGTATCAACCTTGTTGAGGCTGGCGAAACAATAGATTCCTTTTGAATCACTCCCGTTTCATATAGGCGGGGGTGAGCAAAAAACGGGTGCATCTGACCGGGCGGGACGCGACATAGCCCCAGCCGTAGAAGCCGATACCGTTTACCCTGACTCCTACCAAACCCGGTTAGTTGCTATTGGCAAAATCAAGTTTTGGTAAGCTGTTTACAATGTCCACCGTCTGTACGCTCACGTGAATAATGCTCAACAGCAAATCCAGAATATAGCGGGGTTTGCCCACCTCTGCCGACCAGTCGTTGGGATTGTTGGTAATGCCACTGTCTTTGTGGGTCGTGATCTGGTAGCGTTCCATGACCCACTCAATGGCACTTTTGCCGTTGATGACATACTCGTATGCCTTTGCGGGAATGTTGTCTATTGTGATCTGACTGTTGTAGATGATGCTGTCTTTCTGGCCTTTGCGGGGGAACCGCATCTTTTCGACCCGGTAATTCAGGTACTCCATTTCTTCGGCGTTGGCCTGCTTGGAGACACTTACCATAATGGGGCGATCATAGAGTTCAACTACGCCGGGCATGGGGGCAACGGTTTCGTAGTTTAGGTGCAGTTCGGCTAATTGGCGACCGGCTTTGCTGAAGGCCCAAAAATCGCGCACGGTCTCGACCAACGGCAAGCGGGGCAGCATTTTTTTCAAATCGTTGGCAAAGGTTTCGCGGTAATCGGGGCTGTGCAAAAAGCCGTACACGTAGTAGAAAATGTCTTCTTTGGTTACGGTTTTGCCGTATTGCCGGATAGCCCGTTCCAGAATAAAGTTGCTGATGGCATCCCGACGGACGTACTTCTGGGTATCGTCCTGATCGAACATACCGAGTTGCTGAGTCGGAGCCTCTTCGTAGTAGTAAAGGGGGAAGGCTTGCGTATCCCCGTTAAAGTGTAAATCAGGAATTTGATTGGTTATCAATACCGAGCCGTCTTTGTAGTTGGCCGAAACACAAATCACCAAGTTTTTGAGGGATGGTTTTGGGAAGAGTTTGGGGATTTGGTATTGCATTTCATTCAGTGCCTTTGAGAAATAAAGAAACTGTTTGAAATAGGGACGATAGTAAGCCATCTGGAAAGTGCCGTCATTAACATGGATAGCTTTGTTCTTTTCAGCATCCCACTCTAAAGCCCTTGTCCAGCTTATTTTAGTTGAATTTCTATCAACAGCGTTTCTCAGTTCGATCTGGCTATTTTCCCCTTTTAAGGCGGTGAACTTTTGACGTTGTTCGTTGTAAAAATCAATGTGTGTCTGAATATTGGTCTCTAACAGGCGTTTGTTAGAATTGTAGCACCAGGCATCGCGTTGTGTTTTTAAACCATTGCTATAAAGTGGGACAAAAAATGTGTTTTTGTTGGTCTTGTCGTCTTTGTCGCCCAACGGAATAAACGCGCCAAAGGCATTGTTCCGCAAACTAATCCAGTCGCCATGCTCATTGGGTTGCAGGGTGGTGGCGGCAAAGGCGGGGTGGGCAACGGTTTTGATGTTCTGAACAATTTTCAGCTTCTCGTCGCGGTCCAGATAATCGCCAATATCGCGGTAATGAATCGTGGCCCGGTCGGTTTTAACGGCAGGATTTTTTACCAGCAGCGTGATGGCAATGGGTGTGCGGCTACCACTACCAAAAATCTTGCCGCCTTCTTTTCGGCTTAGTTCGCCACTCGTGCGTTGGTTGCCCCGCAGGTTAAAGACGTAGATCGACGTAAATTCCTCGCCCAGCGATTTCCGAAAGCCATCGGCACTGTTACCGTCTATCCAGGCTCCGTTCGAGACGAAACAGATAATGCCCCCGGTTGGCCCTAAGCGGTCGGTACTCCACCGAAAGGCTTTGATGTAGCTGTCGTAGAGCGAGTTTTTATTGGTGGCATCGGTCAGTTTGGCGTAGGTCTGGGCAATGCGCCGGTCGAGGTTGGGGTATGCCTGATTCTGGGCGTTGTCGTTGGCCGATTTTTGCCCCACCGAATAGGGCGGGTTGCCGATAATGATGCGTAGTGGGGCCTTTTGCTGTCGCTCCACCCGTGCGGAGTTTTGCGGAAACATTTCGGAAAACAGCTTTTCGCCAGCGGGGGTTTCGCCCAATTGAAAGGTATCGGTCAGCACAATGCCCTCGAACGGAATGTAGTTGGCTTTGCCGGGGCCATCGTCGGGGTCGGGGGTTGCGTCGTGGAAAGCATTTTCGATGTTGATGGTGGCAATGTAATAGGCCAGCAGAACGATTTCGTTGGCGTGGAGTTCGTGGCGGTATTTGCGTTCTAAGTCGTCGGGTTTAATCAGTCCGCTTTGCAGCAGCCGGGTAATAAACGTGCCTGTGCCGGTAAAGGGGTCGAGCAGGTGAACGTTTTCGTCGGAAATGCTTCGGCCAAAATCGCTTTGCAGAACGTCGGCCACCGACTGAATAATAAAATCAACGACCTCAACGGGCGTATAAACGATGCCTAACTTTTCGACCAGCTTGGGAAACGCCGTTTTAAAGAACTTGTCGTACAACTCAATAATAATGCGTTGTTTGCCCTCTGCATTGTCAATGCCAGCGGCCCGCATTCGGACCGATTCATAGAACTTGTTCAGGGTTTCGGTATCTTTCTCAAGGGACTGTTCTTCGAGCAAATCAAGCATTTTCTGCATGGACTGACTCATGGGGTTATTCTGTACAAATGAGTACCCCTCGAACAGCGCATCGAAAACGGGCCGGGTTATGATATGCTGCGACAGCATTTCAATGGCCTCGGCCTGGCTGATGCTTGGATTGATGTTTTGGTGAAGTCCTTTCAGAAACCCGTCGAACTCGGTTTGGTGTTGGGGGTCTTCGCGAATGAGTTTGGTAATACGTTCGGTATGGTGTTGGGCAATCTCGGCCACCGATTTGGCCCACTGCTCCCAATACCGCCGATTGCCTACTTTCTGCACCATCCGGGCAAACACAACCGATTGGAGTTGTTCAAACTGAATGGCAAGCTGGTTAGCAATGTTCTGGGCAGCCGTTCCGTTGCCGGAGTCGGTAGCAGAAACGGGGTTGCCTGTTTCGTCAAACGACACATCGGGACGACCCACCAGAATTTGCGCGGGTCGGCTTTTGTTGAGGTCTATTCTGTTGACAGTGGCATTAAATCGGTCGTCATGCGCCCGGAGCGCGTTCAAAACCGTCCAGACTACCCGATACCGCTCGTTATCGTCCAGAGCTTTGTCGGGTTCAACATCGGCAGGAATCACAATCGGGATAATGATATAGCCGTATTTTTTGCCCGGTGCGCGTCGCATTACCCGCCCCACCGATTGCACCACATCGACCTGCGAGTTCCGTGCCGACAGAAACAAAACGGCATCTAACGAAGGCACATCAACGCCCTCGCTCATGCAGCGCACATTAGTCAGCACACGGCATTCGCGTTCGGCAGGTTCGTCTTTAAGCCATGCCAATAGTTCACCGCGTCCGGTGGCGTTCATGGAGCCATCAATATGCTTCGACGCAACAAACTGCATTACCTCTTGTTTGTCGGCAGGTAGCGCGGCTATATACGATTCCGAAACGACGTTGAGGTTATCCGTGATTCGTTGCGAAAGTGCAATGCTCGGACAGAACGCCAATGCCCGACGCATGGGTTCGGGGTCGGTTTCGTTGATGATCCCCTCATCGCCTAAAATCTGTTTCGATAGTGCATTGACACAGCCAATGAGTTTCGGAGCATCGGCTGTGTTAATTTCACCTTCCTGATTTTTAAGGATTTGTTGCACTGCCGGTGGTACATCGTTCTGATTGAGGGTCAGAATAAGTACCTTATAGTCGGTCAACAACCCTTTCTCAACAGCCTCGCCAAAACCAATCCGGTAGATTTCCTCACCATACAAGCGTACGTCGTCCATCGAACACAACAGCGCGTCGGCCTGGGCTGCTCTGCTTTTCGTGTTGTCGTCATAGAGCCGGGGTGTGGCTGTCATGTACAGGCGTTTTTTGGCCCGTATGAACTCGTTGTTATGCACTTTGGTAAAGGCACTCTCGTCTTCGTCGGCCAGTGAAACGCCCGTTGTCCGGTGGGCTTCGTCGCAAATGATTAGATCAAACTGAGCATAAGCAGGGTTCGATTTTGCGATTGCCTTCTGTGCTTTGGCAATGACCTCGATGGATTGATAGGTAGAAAAAACGACGGTTAAGCCCTTGTGTTCCGTCTGGTCGAACGCGACAAACTGGTTAACGATGCTGTTTACATTGGTTGATGCGGGCAAAGCCAAATCCACCACCGACGAGGTATCAATGTCTTCTAATTTCTTTCGACTCCTGCTTATCTCAGGGTCTGAGCAAATACAGATAGCCCGAATGGGTTCTATGGCATCGGCATACCACTCGTTAAGGGTTTGCCCTAACAAGGCAATGGAAGGCACTAAAAACAGGATAAGCCCTTTGCCTTCGGTCTCAGTTTCTGCAATCCGCAGGGCCGTAAATGTTTTGCCCGTCCCACACGCCATTATGAGTTTACCCCGCTCGTTGGCTTTGAAGTGCTCATGCGCTTTCTCTAGGGCTTTGATTTGGTGGGAACGTAGTTGCTTTTTGGTAATCCGTGCGGCTTCGCCCGTAATGCCCTGCTCTATTTTTTCCCAATCAACGGGCGCGTCAGTGAGATCAAATAAATTAATTCTTGAAACGGGTGGCGTTTGGTTTTTGATAGCTTCCTCGGCATTGCCACTCCACGGCTTGATGGTGGTGGAAATCCAAAGCCGATGCGCGAACGAGTGGGTTTTTACATCTTCACCTTTAAAATGCCGACTCGACGTTGCCAGAAAACTATCAACGGCAGGTTTGTCGATGACTGCGGTTTCCGCGTAACACTTGCACTGAATAGCCCAATAATCGCCCTCGTGGGTCAGGGCCACCAAATCAATACCTGTGTCGTGGCCCCCTAAATCGTTTCGTCCCGGAAACTCATTCCACAGCCAAATCTTTCTGAATGTAACAGCATACTTGGGGTCAGTGAGTAGGTAGGCTTTCATCAACCGCTCAAAGCGGTCGCCTTTGTCTCGTTCGGAGAATGATATTTTACGGTATTTTTCTAAAACTCGTTTGAAACTCATAGTAGTTTTGGGCTTATCCTATAGCGCATTTACGTTGCGACGGTATAACGTATCCGTTGTGTTTGCCGCTAAACTACACGAAAGGGGTTGGATTAAAAAGTCGGTTTGTAGCCGATTCAGAGCAGCAAACTAACCTCATCTTACTGGTTCTCTGACAATTTCTGGGATTACCTTTATTTATGCAAGAAACCGACTTCTATCAGCAACTACTCGGTCTGCCCCATTTGCAGGTGACAGGTGTGGC
>RDXN01000080.1 GCA_004292855.1 Cytophagales bacterium | reverse complement strand
TTGTACCTGAAAGCCATGCAAGCGGCTTTTGCCGAACTGACCGTCCTCAAAAATCAACTCAGTCAACATCCAGAAATGACCTTGGCGTAACATCAGTTAGGATGTATCGTCGCCCAAATCTGGTCTAGAAATGCCCGTTCGTCGTTCAAAAAACGAATCGTCATGGGCAGGTAGTACAGGGGCAACGTAGCACGCTCGTCGGGCGTGAAGAGGGGTTCGAGCTTAACCCAATCTTTTTCGGTTGTCAACAGAGCGGCTCCGGCGGGTCGTTCGCGCAGAAGTTCATCCACGGTGGCGCGTGAATAAGCGAAGTGATCGTTGAAGCGATAATGCCGGTTGAGAGAAAAGGTTTGGGCCACGTAGGCTTCGAGCGGGTCGGCATTGGCCAGGCCCGAAACAAGCACCACGGGTTGCTGTTTGGTGAAGTTGTAAGTCGATGCGCCGAACGGTTGTGGAGAGGCATATTCAATACACGCAAAAAAGATAGGCGTACCTGTATCTTTGTAAGGCTTTATAGCGTCTATACAGAGTTGTTGTTGTGTCAACGTCAGGTCGGCAGGGCATTTCGTGACCACAATTACGTCGGCCCGTTTGGCTCCGTTCCGCCCCTCTCGAAGGCGACCCTCCGGAAACGGATGGTCCCGAAAAAAGGGGCGGTTGTAGTCGGTCAGCAGGATGTTCAGATGGGGTTGCACGGCCCGATGCTGAAAGGCATCATCGAGCAAAACCGCCCTAATTTGCGAAAATTGGCCTAAAAGTTGCTTCAAACCAACCGCCCGGCGTTCGGCAACAGCAACGAGTATCCGGCTACGAAACTTGCGGTAAATCTGTAACGGTTCGTCGCCAACAGTCTGTGCCGTGTCGGCGGGCGTAACGAATCGGAAGCCTTTTGTCTGGCGACCATAGCCCCGGCTTAGGGTCGCTAAGGAATGCGTTTCGGGATGATTGGCAGAGAGATTCAGTGAACCACTGAGTAACTTACCGACCAAAAACTCAATCATTGGTGTTTTACCAGTCCCACCAACGGTTAGGTTACCAACGCTGATGGTTCGTTGTTCTGGCCTGTAAACGGTTTTCAGTTGCCTATCAAACAACCAGTTACGAAAAACCAGTATTTGACCATATAATGCACTGAACGGACGAAGGAAAAAAGTTACCACCATTAACGAGTTACAAATCTGAGAATTCTTTGTTTTATTCGCGTTCAAAAGTACCACCAGAAATCATTTCTAGTACCCCCTGACACCGTCCCGCAGTATCTATGGCCTTAGTATCCGACTACCTGAAATATACGCTTCAATTTCGATTTGAAGCCGGGACGTCGAGGGGCGTATTAACCGAAAAAGATTCTTATATCGTTCGTATTTACGATACCGAATCGCCCGAACTGGTAGGATTGGGCGAATGTGGCCCACTCAAAGGTCTAAGCTACGACGACCGACCCGATTTTGAGGAGCGATTAGCCGAGCTATGCCAGTTTTTTAATACGCTCGATCTACAACTGTTTTCCTGGAATGTTCCAATCGTACTGAATCAACTCATTGGACAGGAGTACCCAAGCATTTTGTTTGGCTTTGAAACCGCTATGCTAGACTACCTGTCGGGAGGAAAACGGCTGATTGTCGACAATGATTTTGCGCGGGGACTCCGTCAACTGCCCATCAACGGGTTGATCTGGATGGGCGACCGGGCGTTTATGGAACGGCAGATTGAAGAAAAAATCGCGGCAGGCTTCACCACGCTGAAATTGAAGATTGGTGCGCTCGATTTTGAGCAGGAGATTGATTTGTTAACGGCTCTGCGCGAGCGGTTTACCCCCGAACAAATTACCCTAAGGGTCGATGCCAACGGTGCCTTCGCGCCTGCCGAGGCCATGCAAAAGCTTACCCGCCTGGCCGCTTTGCACCTCCATTCGATTGAGCAACCGATTCGGGCGGGGCAGCACGAACTAATGGCCGACTTGTGTCAGCATTCGCCCCTGCCGATTGCCCTCGATGAGGAGCTGGTGGGGCATATGGAGTACGTGGATAAGTTTAAACTGCTTAAGAAGATCCAACCGCAGTTTGTTGTTCTTAAGCCAACCCTGTTGGGGGGGTTGCGCCACGCCGACGAATGGATCGAACTGGCTAATCGGCTCAATATTGGGTGGTGGGTAACATCGGCCCTGGAATCGAATGTTGGCCTTAATGCCATTGCACAGTACACGGCTAAATACCGCCACCTGATTCCGCAAGGCCTTGGAACAGGGCAACTCTATTACAACAATTTCGACAGCCCGCTCCTGATTAACGGTGGGCAATTGACGTATGAGGTGGGTGGCGAGTGGAAGCTGGAAAAAATAGTAGGCAGTGTGCAGTAGGCAGTTAGCATCTTTATTTTGCTTATTGCCTACTGCACACTGCCTACTGAAAACTGCTTACTGTCTACTATTTTCCGAACAGGCCGCCGAGCATACCACCGAGGCCACCGCCCCCCTGTTGCTGACCGCCACCACCGCCCATAAAACCACCGGCTACGCGCATGATGTCGCCCATGTCGAGTTTACCATCGGCCATAGCGGTTGAGGCCATGCCCATCCAATCGACACCGGCTGCCTGTGGGTTGCCAGTCACCTGACCCATAATGCTGCCCAAATCGACGCTTGAGTCATTGGGATCAGTCGCCTTACTGAAGAACTTGTCCAATACCATTGGTACAACGGCACTGGCAATGCCACCGGCCACACCCTGCGATACGCCCAAACGGCCCATCAGGCTACCCACTACATTATTCATGATACCGCCCATGATGGGGTTTTGCATATTGGCGGCACCGCCACCCTGACCCATGATGGTTTGCAGCAATCCACCGACGTTGCCGCCCTGCGCCTGCTGTTGCAAACCGCCCATGATACCTTCCATTACCGACTGCATAGCCGTTTCGTTGTGTTCGTTGGGTACGGCGGGGTTGTTGATGATGGCGTCGCCCGATTGCTGACGCACAAGGTTCATCAAAGTTTCTAACATGGTAGAATTACATTAAAGGAGTTAAACGATCAATTGAGCACTAATTAATCAGGCCGAAAAATAACTATAATTTAGCTATGGCATACAACCTCCGTTGTAATTTAGCCCCAAATTGATCAGAGCGACTATGACGAACGAAATGCCCAAGAGTAACACTCCCGACCAAACACCTCCTGCATGGCCCCAACGCATAGACCCCCTGTTGAAGGATTTGTTGTACCCCAGCGAATCCGATGAGCCTATTGAAGGGGTAACCTGTTATCTCGACGGAGAAGCCCCGCTAACTGGCAGTCAGATAGAGGATTGGCTCATGCTGCCCCCATCGGTTTATGTAGAAGAAGGCTCGGAAGATGAATTTTGGGACCTGCCCACACGCCAGGAAGATTGGCACGGTGATGAAGAGAGAGAGCGGGCAAGTCGTTTTATCGAACTCAAAAAAATAGTTGAGGAGAATCTGACCGTTCGGCAACTGTTCCGGGTCGGTGATACCGAAATAGACGTCTATCTACTCGGGCGCACTGCCGACGGTAGCCGGGCAGGGCTGAAAACAAAGGTGGTGGAAACGTAATTACAGAGAACAGAGAACAGTTTGCAGAGAACAGAGAACAGTTTGCAGAGAACAGAGGACAGTTTGCAGAGAACAGTAAACTTTCGATGAATTATACTGTTGGCTGTTCTCTGCAAACTGTTCTCTGTTCTCTGCTAAAACGTTGTTGCTGTTGCGGGTTGTCTTGCCACGGTCGGCTCCAGTATAAAGTCGAGGAGGTCGCGGTTAAGCATCTTGCGTTCAGTATAGAACAGGCCATGCGGAGCACCGTCGTAAATTTTATACGTGGCACTCATCATCAGGTTAGCCGTTAACTCCCCCGACGATTCTATGGGCACTGTTTTGTCCGAATCGCCGTGAATGATGAGCGTCGGCACCTGAATACTTTGCACGTCGGAACGGAAATCGGTTTCGGAAAATGCCCGGACGCAGTCGATGGTGGCCTTGGGGGAGGCCAGATAGGCCCGCATAAAGTCGCCATCGAGGTGCGCCTGACTAACGGGATGACTCACCAGATTGACACCGTAAAACTGTTTGCCGAAGGTTTGCAGAAAATCGGCCCGGTCGGTTTTGATTTTGTCAACCATGCCGTCGAACGTCGATTGGTCCACACCGTCGGGGTTATCGGCTGTTTTGAGCAGGAAGGGAGTCACCCCGGCCACCAAAACCACTTTTGCCACGCGGGCACCCTTATGGCGGCTCATGTACCGGGCGATCTCGCCAGCACCCATCGAAAAGCCTACAAGCGTCACGTTTTGTAAATTTAAATCGTCCAGAACGGCTTTCAAGTCGTCGGCGAACGCATCGTACGTGTATCCCTCATAAGGTTTCGACGATTTTCCGAAGCCCCGCCGGTCGTAGGCAATACAACGCAGGCCCTGCTGAGGCAATTCGGTCATTTGGTACTCCCACATTTGGTGGTCGAGCGGCCATCCGTGGATAAACACAACGGGTTGTCCCTGTCCGTTATCCTCGTAAAACAGGCTAATCGGTTCGTCGTTGTAGCTGTCGCCAGTTTTAATGTAAGGCATATTTTTGCTGGTTAGTTGTTTAATTTCTACCAACCCTACCTTACGACAATAGTTTATATTCCGATTTACAACCGTCCTAATTCTTATCCAATCGCCCCGGCAAGCCAACTGCCCAGGCTGCTACGGTCTCCCGGAGTAGGAACGGAGCCTGCTCGATGGCTTCCTCAAGGGCCATCCCGGTGGGCGTTATAGGCAGGGCGTCGATCAGGCCCAACTGCCGAATTTGGTCGGGGTTGAGCAATAAGCGACCACAAAATGCCGCAACGGGTGTTTGATGGACCTTCGCCAGCCGCGCAATGCCCGCTATTACTTTACCTTGCAACGTTTGTTCATCCAGGCTCCCTTCGCCCGTTATGACCAGATCGGCCCGACGGATTTCGTCTTCCAGGTTGAGCGTTTGGGCAACCAAATCGAACCCACGTCCGAACGTTGCTTTCAGGAAAACCCGCGCCCCATAGCCTAATCCTCCGGCGGCTCCGGCTCCGGGCATGTCGGCTTCTTCAATACCAAAATCGTATTTCAACACACCGTCAATCGTACGCAAGCCTTTGTCAAGTTCTTTTACCAGCCGGGGCGTCGCGCCTTTTTGCGGACCGTACACGTAGGCGGCTCCATTGGGACCAAATAACGGATTGTCGACATCGCAGGCAACTCGGAACCGCACCCGCCCTAGATCGGGAATCAACACGGTTCGCCGAATCCGGGTCACCTGACTCATCGACTTGCCAATAGGCGGCAACGGATTGTTCTGGTGGTCGAGAAACTCGTAGCCTAGGGCCGCTGCCATACCAATGCCCGCATCGGTTGTGGCACTGCCCCCCACACATAAGACAACCTCGCTTACTCCCTGCCGAATCGCATCGTGAATCAATTGGCCCGTGCCGTATGTGCTGGCGGCCAATGGATTGCGCTGTTTGGGCGGCACCAGGTGCAGGCCCGACGCCTGTGCCATCTCGACAAAGGCCGTTTGCCCATCACCCGAAATGCCGTAGGTTGCCTCAACGGGTCGAAACAATGGGTCGTGTACCTGTACTGTCCGTAGCGTTCCGTTGGTGGCTGTCGTCAGCACTTCGGCGGTGCCTTCGCCCCCATCGGCAACGGGCTTGCAGATCAATTCGGCATCGGGATACCGAACCCGGAGGGCCGCAGCCATGCCATCGGCAACCTCCGGGGCTGTCAGTGATCCTTTAAATTTGTCGGGCGAAATCAGGATACGCATGAGCCAAAATTACGGGCGCTCCCACTTCTTTTCGATATCTTCGAGGCTGAGTCCCTTCGTTTCAAACACAACGTATCGGGCAAAAAGCAGGCCAAGCAGCACCACCGCTGTGTAGATCATAAAGATTCCCCCGTTTGTGCCAAGTGAGGTAGCGGCAAGAATGGGGAATGTGAAGCTTACCCAAAAATCGAAAAACCAGTGGTAAAAACTGCCTAGGCTGGTGGCAAAACCTCTGATACGCAACGGATAAACTTCCGAAATGAGCAACCAACCCAACGGCCCCAGGCTGATGGCGAAAAAGAAAATATATACGTAAACACCCCCCACCGACAGAATGCGCAGCAAGTCGACGCCCAGCGAATCCTTAAAATAAAAGGCGAAACTAATCGTCGCCAACGACACCGCCGTGCCAATCAGGCCGGTGTAGAGCAGTGGTTTGCGCCCCCATTGGTCCAGAAATCGAACGGCCACCAGCGTGCTCAACGTGTTGATAACCCCAACTCCAACGGTGGCCATAATAGCCGTATTTCCTGAACCGAAGCCTGCCAGTTGAAAAATCCGCGTCGAGTAGTAAATCACGGCGTTGATACCCGAAAACTGCTGAATCAGGAAAATACCGATGCCAATGAGCAGCGGAATGCGCAGTCGGCTCGAAAACAGTTCGCGCCAATCGGTTTTACGGGTTTTCTCCTGTTGGACGGTCCGGCTTATGTCGGCGAGTTCGGTCTGGGCATTTCCTGTTTCGTGGATACGGTTCAGTACGGCAAGGGCCTCGTCGGTGCGGCCCTTGTTGACGAGCCAACGGGGACTTTCGGGCACGAAGAACATGCCCGCCAGCAACAAAATGGCGGGGGCAATGCCCGCCCCTAACATCAATCGCCACCCCTCAACAGCGTCGGCAAAGGCATACCCACAGACATACGACACCAAAATACCAATGGTTATGGCGAGTTGAAAAAACGTAACCAGCCGCCCCCGAATATGGCTTGGGGCAATTTCGGCGATGTAGAGCGGCACCGAAAACGAAACAATGCCAATGGCTAACCCAAGCAACAACCGTCCGGCAACGAGCCAATCGGGCGAGGGGGCCACGGCGGTCAGCAACGAGCCGACCACAAAAATCAACGAGGCCAGCACATTAATACGCTTACGACCCAGGCGGTCGGCCAGTTGGCCACTCAGGATGGCCCCTGCCATGCCACCGATCAATACGACCGAAACAATCCAGCTCTCAGCTTGTGGGGAGAGGCTCCATTTTTGTTTAATGAACGGCATCGCCACGTTGATAACGCCCGTGTCGAAGCCAAAAAGAAGACCGCCAGTAGCAGCAACGGCGGCAATAAAGTACAAGAGTACGGTTTTACTCATTGGTCAAAAGGGTTAATTTAGACCACAAGCTACGAAAGATGGGGATGAGAATAGAACAGGGCTATAATTTTATGAATTGAAGGAAACATTTTTCTGTCCGTTGCGTTCTATTGACAATTAGACGTGCGGTCCTTACATTTGCCCTGTCTTATCTCCGACCATCTCCCGATGCGTCGTTCGTTCCCGATACAACAGCCTGTTTGGGACGTTTCATAAACACCAGCTTACCGATTTTCTTATTTATTACCAATCCATTTACTCGAACGCGCGAATCAACGCAACGTCCGATCTACCGGAACTAAGCCGTTCGGCCAACTCAAACGCACGCTTTTCGCAACGCAAGGTTACTGACTAACCTAACCATTATGTACAATATTGAAGAATTGAATGACAAGCTCCTCTCGGAGCTACGGACTATTGCCGACCAGTTTGGTGTTACCGATGCCAACAAGTACCTCAAACGTGAACTGATTTACAAGATTCTGGACCAGCAGGCCCGCCAACCTATGCCCGAAGAGGGTATGGCCGAGGTTGCGGTCGTTGAGGCTCCCCGTCGGGGTCGTCGCCCGGTGAAAGCGGTGGCTCCTGCCCCTGAAACTGAGACCACACCCGCCCCTGAGCCAGTGCCTGTAGCTGCAACTCCCGAAACAGCACCGCCTGTAGTCGAAGAATCACCTGCTCCTGTTGCCGCACGTACACGGGGGCGCGTTCGGCGCGATCCGGTGGCTACTGATACCCCTCCGCCCACGCCCGAGAACGAGCCGATTGCCAAAACTGACGAAGAGCCACTCAACGCACCCACGCCACAGCCAGCCGAAATAATACCTCCTGCCGAACTAACACGCCCAGAACCTGTCGGACGAAACGAAGGGCGGCAACGCCCCGAAAACCCCCGTTTCGACCGGAACGACCGGAACAATGATCCGACTAACCGCTTCGCTCGTCGCGACGAACGTACTGGCGGACCACGCGATGCAAATCCGCGTGAGGCTGGCCCACGTGACGCAAATCCACGTGAGCGAGGCCCACGAGAGGGAGGCCCACGAGAGGGCGGAACCAATCTGAACGATTCACGTCAGAACCGGTTTAACAGTCCCGGTCGGGATGGAGAAGGGCGCAACCGCCCTAACGACGGGCAACGCCCCGGCGGCCCACGAGAGGGCGGCCTTCGTGAGCGTCGGCAACGGATGCCCGACGAGTCAGCGATGAGTATGCGGGCAGAGTCGGAAGAGGAATTTTTGACCCCAACCGTTGTTGAAGAAGGCAACACAACCGTTCAACCCGCACAAGCCGAAACCGATGCTACCGGAACGGAGGCTACTGCGCCGAGCGATGCGCCCACCCTTACGGACGAGTCGGGTGATGCCGAAGGGCAGAAAAACGAGCAGGCTCCGCAGCCTTCGCGTGAGTCGCTGGAGTATCAGAACCGCATTCGTCGCCAGTATAACCAACACATCCGCGAGTTCGACGGAATTATTGAGAACGAAGGCGTTCTGGAAATCATGTCCGACGGCGGTTACGGGTTCCTGCGCTCAGCCGACTATAATTATCTGGCTAGCCCCGACGATATTTATGTGTCGCCCTCGCAGATCAAGCTGTTTGGCCTCAAAACGGGCGATACCGTGAAAGGAGCCATTCGGCCACCCAAAGAGGGCGAGAAATATTTTGCCCTGTTGCGCGTAACAACCGTGAACGGAAAAACCACCGAAGAGATTCGCGACCGGATTCCGTTTGAGTACCTTACGCCCCTATTCCCCGAAGAGCAAATTAGACTGACCAACCGCCCCGATCAGTATTCGACGCGGGTGTTGGACCTGTTCGCGCCCATCGGCAAGGGCCAACGGGGTATGATTGTGGCCCAGCCCAAAACGGGTAAAACAGTGTTGCTTAAGGAAATAGCCAACGCCATCACACGCAATCACCCCGAAATTCACTTGCTGATTTTGCTCATCGACGAACGACCCGAGGAAGTTACTGACATGGCTCGCAGCGTGAACGCCGAAGTAATCTCGTCAACGTTCGATGAGCAGGCCGACCGGCACGTGAAAGTGGCGAGCATGGTGCTCGAAAAAGCCAAACGGATGGTCGAGTGCGGTCACGACGTCGTGATTTTGCTTGATTCGATCACGCGTTTAGCACGGGCCTACAACACAGTGGTGCCGTCGTCGGGCAAGATTTTGTCGGGTGGTGTCGACGCCAACGCGCTGCACAAGCCTAAGCGGTTCTTTGGGGCGGCCCGTAACGTGGAAAACGGCGGTTCACTAACCATCATAGCGACGGCTTTGATTGACACAGGCTCAAAAATGGACGAGGTGATCTTTGAGGAATTTAAAGGCACCGGCAACATGGAAGTTCAACTTGACCGTAAGCTGTCAAACAAACGAATATATCCAGCCATCGACGTCGTAGCGTCGAGCACGCGTCGGGAAGATCTGCTCCTCGACAAAGAGACTTTACAACGCGTCTGGATTTTGCGGAAACACATGTCCGACATGAACCCAATGGAATCAATGGATTTTCTGCTCGACCGCATGAAAGGTACTCGTAATAACGAGGAGTTTTTGATCTCAATGAACCGCTAATTAGTACGCTCAATACACACAACCGCTGGCGCAATCGTCAGCGGTTTTTTTGTATTTAATTTTTTAGAGTTACTATATTTACGAACCTACAACAAAGTGCATTTCCTTCATTTTTCTGGCTAAATCATTATGAGTCTTGCATTTATGAGCTATTCGCCTATTTTTGAATGACCTTTTGGCAACTGACTCGTCTGACTAGTGCCAAAAACCTGTTACGTATCCCAAACCCCCGTTTTTTATGTTTACAAACAAAACCCCCTGGATCGTCCTATTGGTCGTCTGGATGGCGGGTTCGACGTGGTGGCATGTCTGCAAAATCAAGCAGTTATGCGCCGACGATGCCTCCGCTCCCGGTCTGTCGGTTCAGGCCCCTGCCGTGTCGCTCACCGACGGCACACGGTTTAGTATCGGATTGCCCGGCTCGTTCAACTTCGCTAAATCGGGAGCTGTACCCAATTTAGCTGGCTTCGACGCCCCTCTCGACTCTATTGCCACGTATCTTCAAAACAACCCCGACCGGCAATTAACCCTTACGGGCTATTACACGGCTTCGGAGACAAACGACTCCTCGTTTCCCAATCTGGGCGTAGCGCGGGCCGAAGCCATCAAAGCCCTTTTGGTACAGCGCGGTGTTTCGGCAACATCGCTCCTGACAACGGGCGTTGAGCGGGGCGACCTAACGTTTAATGCCAAAGGTGACTCTGTGAACGCGGGTGTATTACCTTCGTTCGGTGCCATGACAGCGGCCGCTCCCAAGCCCGACTCGGCGGCTGTGGCTATTGCAAACAGTGCATCGGCTACTCCGGCAGCAGCCATATCGACAGCCGCCCCCGTAACCGAAGAAGCTCTGGCCAAGGCCGAAAAATTCGAGTCGGTGTTCAAGCCAATTGATCTGTACTTTCCTTCCGGCTCGTCGGATTATATTCGGACGAACGAAACCAAAAAGTTTTTCAAGGAGGCTATTGGGTACCTGCGCAAGAACAAGGATAAGAATCTGGTTTTGACGGGCTACACGGACAATCAGGGTCCCGACGACACGAACCTGGCTCTGTCCAAGAAGCGGGCTAATGCGGTGAAACAGCGATTGTTATCGCAGGGGGTATCGTCGTCACAAGTCGAATCGAGCGGTAAAGGCGAAGCCGACCCGAAGGCATCGAACGACACCGACAGCGGGCGCAAGGCAAATCGGCGGGTAACGGTAGTGGTTCAATAATAGACGATAAACGCACAGAGACATGTTTGAATGGAATCCCTTAAATCTGCCTGATGCCTCGTTGCACCACTGGATTATGGCCATTGTGGCCGGAGGCCTGGGCTTTATTATTGGCTATATCTCGCGGCAGGGCCTGATTGGCCAACTCGAAGGCGAACTGGCCAGTACCGAACGCGACCTTGACGATTGCCAACGGGCACCCGTTGTGCCCCTCGCCAGCGCGGGTGGTGCCGACGAATCGGCGGTTCTGAACCGTATTCGTTCGCGGGCAACCGAGGTAAATTTCGACCGGATTGGCCGGGCCACCGCTACCGACGCCGACGACCTGAAGGATATTGTGGGTGTTGGGCCATTTTTGGAGCGCAAACTGCACGCCATTGGTATTTACACGTTCCGGCAGGTGGCTAATTTTACGAAGGAAGACATTGATAAGGTGAACGACATTATCGAGTTTTTCCCCGGACGAATCGAGCGCGACAACTGGGTTGGACAAGCTGCTGACCTGGACAAGAGAAAATAACCTGAAACCTATTAAAAATATGTTTGGATTAGATCCTTTAAGTCGCCCGGTTGCCATCGTCGAAATGCTGCTGCTGCTATCGTTAGCGGCATTTATCGGCTGGTTCATTGCCCGGCTCATCCTGAACGGGCGTATCAACTCGCTCCGGGCCGCCATTGCCGACCGCGAGCGCGACCTCGCCAATTGCCGACAGGCCAAAGTAGCCGTTGTGGCTCCGGCTCCACCGGCTCCCGTTGTTTCGGCTCCGGTTGTAGCCCCGCCTGTTTCGGCAACCGTGGCTGTGCCCGTTGTGGCAACGCCGACCGTCGTTATTGACGAAATTCCGGTTGTTGTTCCTCCGGTTCCCCCGGTCGAAACGGTCATTGTTTCGCCCATCCTCGATCTCACTGAGCCACCCGCGCAACCGGTTGCGCAGGGGTCTGAAGCGGCCGTGCTGTCAAGGATTGCCTCCCGTGCTCAAGAGTTAAACTTCGACCGGATTGGGATTGCTTCAGCCACCGAAGCCGACGATCTGAAAGAGATTGTGGGGGTAGGGCCGTTCCTGGAGCGTAAACTTCACAGCCTCGGCATCTACACGTTTCGGCAGGTGTCGAACTTCGCCAAAGAAGACATCGACAAGGTCAACGAGATTATCGAGTTCTTCCCCGGTCGCATCGAGCGCGACAACTGGGTTGGTCAGTCAAAAGTGTTTTTTGAGAAAAAGTACGGCCAATCTGCTTAGCACGATCATCGTTTTTTAGGTGTACTGCTGAGTACCATGTTTCCATTGGATTGATAGAATGCGCACTGGGCAACTAGTGCGCATTCGCTGCATTTAGGGGAGTACCATGTGCAAACCCGCTGCCCGTGCCAATAAAAATGCTTGTGAAAGTTGAACAGTACCACCGGGTCTGAGGGCAATTGCTCCAGTAATAGTTTGTGCGCCCGTTCGGCACTCACTTTTGGCCCTAACACCCCTACCCGTTGCGTAACGCGATGTACGTGCGTATCGACGGGCAACACCGGCTTTTTGAAATAGAATAGCAACAACAAACTAGCCGTTTTCAGACCCACGCCGGGGAGGCTGGTCAACCATTTCATAGCCTCTTCGGTGGACATCTCGACCAGAAAATCAATGTTGGCTTCGCCCCGTTCAGCAATAATAGCCGCTAATACCTGCTTAATCCACGGAGCTTTTACTTCGGGGTAATTGGCAGGGCCGATACAGGCCGTCAATTCATCAAGTGGCGCATCGCGCACGTCCTCCCAGGTTGGGAAGCGGTCACGCATAGCCTTGTAAGCGGCTACCTCGTTGGCGTGGGTGGTCCGATGCGATAGAATGGTGGCAATCAATTCGTGCATCGGGTCGTAGCGACCATAAATATCCTGCGTGCCATAGACCTCGGTCAGGCACAGGTGAGCAGCCCAAAGGGCATCGTTTGTCATGCGTTGAGTTGTTCGGATTAAAGCCGTAGATTTGAAATCGTGGATTCAAGACCTACGGCTTCAGGGTTCGTTATTACGAACAAAAAATAATCCCCAATGGATGCAGATGTTATTGTAGTAGGGGCCGGATTAGCCGGTTTAGTGGCGGCTGCTGAACTGGCCGACGCGGGCAAACGCGTAATTTTGGTTGATCAGGAGCCGGAGCAAAACATAGGTGGGCAGGCATTCTGGTCGTTTGGCGGTCTGTTTCTGGTCGACTCACCAGAACAACGGCGGTTGGGTGTTCGCGATTCCTACGACCTCGCTATGGACGACTGGATGGGCACGGCGGGCTTCGACCGGCCCGAAGATCATTGGCCCCGGAAGTGGGCCGAAGCGTACGTAGCGTTTGCTGCGGGCGAAAAACGGTCTTGGCTGCATCAGCAGGGCGTTCGGTTTTTTCCGGTGGTTGGCTGGGCCGAGCGTGGGGGTTACGGAGCCATCGGGCACGGCAACTCGGTTCCCCGCTTCCACATTACCTGGGGCACTGGCCCCGGTGTGGTGGCACCGTTTGAACGGCGCGTTCGGCAGGCGGTCGAAAAAGGCCTGATTTCGCTCCGGTTCCGGCATCGGGTCAATGGCTATATCCAAACGAACGGCACCATCGAGGGTGTTCATGGCGATATTCTGGAACCCAGCAACGCGGCTCGGGGTGAGAAAACCTCGCCTACGGTGGTGGGCGATTTTGCCCTGCGGGCGCAGGCCGTAGTGGTCACGTCGGGTGGGATTGGGGGCAATCACGAGTTAGTCCGCCAAAGCTGGCCGAGCCGGTTGGGCACTCCGCCAAAAACGATGTTGTCGGGTGTACCGGAGCATGTCGACGGGCGTATGCTGGGCATCACCCAGGAGGCCGGGGCGCACATCATCAACCCCGACCGGATGTGGCACTACACCGAGGGCATCAAAAACTGGAATCCGATATGGGCGCGTCACGGCATTCGGGTACTGCCGGGGCCATCGTCGTTCTGGATCGACGCGACGGGCAAGCGGTTGCCTGTGCCGCTCTACCCCGGTTTCGACACGCTCGGCACGCTCGAATACATCCGGCAAACGGGCCACGATTACACCTGGTTTATCCTGACGCAGGCCATCCTGAAAAAAGAATTTGCCCTTTCCGGCTCCGAACAAAACCCCGACCTAACCAACAAAGACTGGAAGGCTACACTAGGCCGGGTGGGGGGCAAAAACGCCACGCCCCCCGTGGAAGCGTTCAAGAAGAACGGTGAAGATTTTATTGTACGCGACAACCTCGCCGACCTCGTGAAGGGCATGAATAACCTGACCGGCGAAAACCTGATCGACTACGCAGCTCTGGAACGGCAGATTGTGGCCCGCGACCGGCAGTTAAACCACGCCTTTGGCAAAGATTCGCAGATAAAACTGATCGAGGGGGCACGCAAGTATTTGGGCGACAAACTCATTCGAACGGCTAAGCCGCACAAGCTTCTTGATCCGGCAATGGGGCCGCTCATAGCCGTTCGGCTACATGTGATTACCCGCAAAACGCTGGGGGGCTTGAAAACTAACTTGTCAGGACAGGTGCTGAACGCGGCCGACCAACCTATTCCGGGACTGTATGCGGCTGGTGAGGTGGCCGGTTTCGGCGGGGGCGGCATGCACGGCTACCGCTCGCTTGAGGGGACGTTTCTGGGTGGGTGCATCTTCTCAGGTCGAACGGCAGGCCGGGCAGCAGCAAAGAATAGTTAAGACAACAACTCCCCCACCAACTTCGCCAAACCGGTGGTGGCGGGTTCCTGAATAAAGGTCACGTTGGGGGTTGTGCCCATGTCGGGCGTGTGCGGGTCAACCACGAAGATGGGCACACCACGGGGCACCGCATAGGCTAAGCCTGCTGCTGGATATACGTTGAGCGAGGTGCCGACAACAATAAAAATCTCGGCCTCCTGCGTGATGTCGAAGGCAACTTCCATCATGGGGACCTCTTCACCAAACCAAACGATGTGGGGCCGGAGTTGGTGACCTTTTTCACAGAGATCGCCCATCTGTATCTCGTAGCTCTCCATTTCGTAGACCAGCGACGGATCGCCCGAACTCCGCATTTTGGTCAATTCGCCGTGCAGGTGGACCACGTTTGACGAACCGGCTTTTTCGTGGAGGTTATCGACATTCTGCGTGATGATCGTCACGTCGTATTTCTGCTCCAGATCGACCAACGCTTTGTGACCTGCGTTGGGTTCGGCTGCCAAAGCTTGTTTGCGCCGTTTGTTGTAAAAATCCTGTACCAGGGCCGGGTTCTTGTGCCAACCCGTGATGGTAGCAACATCTTCGACGTTGAAGTTTTCCCAGAGTCCGTCAGAGTCGCGGAAGGTGGCTAAACCGCTCTCGGCACTGATGCCCGCGCCGGTCAAAACGACTATTTTTGGTTTCGTTTCCATAGGCGTAAGATACGATTTTTCGCTTAAAAATAGAACGCAGATTATTGTGATTTTTAAGATCAGTGAAGATCATAGAAATCATAATAATCTGCCGGTCCGCCGGTGCGGTTCTATTAACCGAAACTTACTTTTTCTTCGCTACTACCTTCTTGGCCGGAGCCGCTTTTTTAGCAGGTGCTTTGGCGGCCGTTTTTTTGGCCGGAGCCTTCTTTTCAGTTCCGTCGGGTTCGCCAGCGAGGGCCAGGCATTGTTCGAGGGTCAGTGAGGCCGCGTCGGTGTCTTTCGGAATACGGACATTGCGCTTACCTACCGCTAAATACGGGCCGTACATGCCGTTGACAACCTTCACATTTGGGTTCTCCGGGAACTCCTTGATGAATTTATTGGCTTCGGCCTGCCGCTTTTGCTCGATCAACTCAATAGCCCGCTCAACCGACACTTGCCCCAACTGCTCGCCTTTGGGCAACGAAATGTATTTGTCTTCGTACTTGACATAGGGTCCAAACCGCCCTTTCCCAGTCGAAATAGGCTTACCCTCATACTCACCGATGGTATCGCTTGCAGCTTCGGCCCGCTTCTGCTGAATTAGCTCAACGGCCCGCTCTTCGCCCATCGTGTAGGGGTCGTCTTCTTTGGCTAACGACACATATTTGCCGTCGTGCCGGACGTACGGCCCGAATTTTCCGATGCCGATGGTCATGGGCTGATCTTCAAAAAAGCCCACCTCGCGTGGCAACGAGAACAGTTCGAGCGCGTCTTGCAAACTGATCGTCTCAATCAATTGATCGGTGCGGAGGTTCGCAAACTGAGGCTTATCCTCGTCGGTGGCCTCCCCAATCTGCACGTAAGCACCATAACGACCGAGCCGGGCCGATACTTTCTTGCCCGTTTTGGGGTCGATACCTAAGTCACGTGCGCCCGTTTTGAACGACACCCCGTCGGCACCCTGTACGACTTCGATATTCTTATGGAAGGGATCGTAGAACCCTTCGAGCATTTTTTGCCAGTCGCGCCGACCACTTGCTATCTCATCAAAATCCTTTTCGACGTTGGCCGTGAACTTGAAATCGACAATGTCGGGGAAGTACTCGACCAGAAAATCGTTGACCACCATGCCCGTGTTAGTCGGGAAGAGCTTGGCTTTCTCGGTGCCAAACGTTTCTTTCCCGGCTTTCTCCGATACCTGATTTTGGGCAAGCGTAAGTTCACGAAAGGTACGCTCCTGCCCGGCCCGGTCGGCTTTTGTCACGTAGCCCCGATTAACGATTGTTGAAATGGTTGGCGCGTAAGTCGACGGGCGACCAATGCCCATTTCTTCGAGTTTCTTCACCAAACTGGCTTCGGCATAGCGGGGTTGAGGACGCGAGAATTTCTCGGTGGCCTTCATCTGCCCCAAATCAAGCACCTGACCGATGTTCAAGGGGGGCAACATGCCTTTGCTTTCCTCGTCCTCGTCGTCTTTCGACTCCAAATAGACCCGCAAAAAACCGTCGAACTTGATTACCTCACCTTGAGCGATTAATTCATTGGGGTACGGCCGCGCAGCACCCGTGTTGGCCGATGTCGCAGGTATATCGAACGGGCTGTCATCCAATGATTGCGCCTGAACTGTAACGGGGGCAGCTCCGTTGCCAAACCGAATCTGAATCGTGGCCGTGGTACGCTCCAGTTGAGCATCGGCCATTTGTGAGGCAATGGCCCGTTTCCAGATCAGTTCGTACAGGCGTTTCTCGTCTTTATTGGACCCGGCTCCCCGGTCGTTGAAGTTCGTGGGCCGGATGGCTTCGTGAGCTTCCTGCGCCGACTCGTTTTTCGTCTTATACTGCCGTGTTTGCACGTAGTTCGGGCCAAACTCGGTTTCGATTTCGGCTGTCGCCTTGCCAATTGCCTCGCCCGACAGACTAGTTGAGTCGGTTCGCATGTACGAAATCTTACCGGCTTCGTACAGAGACTGCGCCAGTTTCATGGTCCGGTCGACGGCGTAACTCATCTTGCGGGATGCTTCCTGTTGCAGCGTCGAGGTGGTAAACGGCGGAGCGGGTGATTTTTTGGCGGGCTTGGTTTCGAGATTCTTGATGGTGAACGTTGCCCCGATACAGGCACCTAGAAAGCCACGGGCTTCGTCGACAGAAGCAAAGTTCTTAGGCAGTTCGGCGTTCAGGATTTTCCCCCCTTCCACCACAAACTGAGCCGTTACTTTAAAACTCGACTTCGACTGGTGCGCATCAATCTCGCGCTCCCGGTCGACCACGAGCCGCAACGCCACCGACTGCACACGCCCCGCCGAGAGGCCCGTACTGCCGCCTTTTATTTTGCGCCACAACACCGGCGACAGTTCGTAACCCACCAACCGGTCGAGTACGCGCCGGGCCTGTTGGGCGTTCACCAGATCGATATCAATCGTGCGCGGCTGACCAATGGCGGTCAGGATGGCGTTCTTGGTAATCTCCCGAAAAACGATCCGCTTGGTGTTGTCGCGAAGCCCAAGAGCTTCTTTCAGGTGCCACGAAATAGCCTCGCCCTCGCGGTCGTCGTCGGTAGCGAGCCAGACCTCCTGGGCTTCCTTAGCCATCTTTTTTAACTCGTTGACTAACTGACGTTTATCGGGCGATACTTCGTATGCGGGTTTAAAGCCATTGGTAACGTCAACCGCCAGCCCATCCTTAGGCAGGTCGCGCACGTGGCCGTAACTCGACCGAACCGTAAACTCTTTGCCGAGGTAACCTTCGATGGTTTTGGCCTTTGCAGGCGACTCCACAATGACTAAGTTCTTAGACATAAATTGGTGTTCAGTAAATTTCTTCAGGTTGTTTCACGCTCCACAATCCAATGCTCCACTGCGCCAAAGATAGAGTCAAAACAAGACAATGCTACAAAATGAGCGTAACCTCCATACGGACTCTTTAGTAGGTGTGTTGCAAGGAAATAACAAGTTACCCCCTTAATCCGTTCGGTGCGGGTCGCGTAAACGTGTGATAATTCAACCCACCCAATGTAGATTTTACACCACAATCTTTATGTAATATCCAACATTAACTAACAGATAAACAGCCCATTAGATGGAACGAGTGGAATATAAAAAATTGATGACTAACCCCGGAGGGGTGGCATGTCAATAGAAACCAGGATTTTACGTATACAGAAGCCCCATCGGGGCGTCATGTTCAAGGGCTACCTCTCGGACATGACGCCCCGATGGGGCTTTTATTCTCTTTGAAGCACTAATTTCTATTGACATGTCACCCCTCCGGGGTTTCGGAAAGCGTCTTTCGTCTTTTCAATTTTCTTCTATCACTGCGCCAACCGCAACGATTGCCAGGCGACGAGTTGCCACCGGCCTTTTTTCTTTACATACGCGTCGGTATAACGAAGTTTAAGCTCGGTCACCTTCCCGTCGGTACTCCCCATTTTGGCGTACACTATACCATTAATTATCGCCGTTTTGCCATACACACGCGCCTTTTGCTCTTTTATGTCAATACTGTTATACTGAGCCTTGCCATCCTTAATCGACTGGATATAAGCCTGTTTGGTATCGACAACCCCGCTGGAGTGAGTATATACCAGATCGTCGGCCAGAAGTTCGTTCATGGCGTCGTAATTTTTGGCGACGGTAGCCTCAAAGCGGGCCTTTTCGGCAGCCAAAACAGCCTGTTCATCGGCCGATTGCGCTTTCACGGCGAAAAACGACGCAAGAAAAATGAGGGTAAGCAGAAGTCTTGTCATGATTGACGATTTTATAAAGGCTAAGTTATTTCCAGACCGAATCTAACTGACATACCTCGACCGACCGAATCGACGGGCCAAAAAAGTCGAGTGTTGGGTGGGCCTTGCCCGGAAAAATCTGGTTCGTCAGCGTAACGGGTTCGAGGCCATCCACAAACACCTCAACAGCGGCCCGGTCGACCACCACATGCAATGTGATTGAGGGCAATAACGGCTTCTTTCCGGCTGGCACAACCGTATTGCCAACTCTGTACGGGGCTACAGTTCGGGCGGCAAACTTGGCGTTGTCGGTCAGCCTGCCCGAACGCATGCGATCTACGTAAATCTCCCGGCGGGTCGAGTCGAAGCCAATCACGGTCTCTTTATTCGGCCCGGTCTTCAACCGAACCCCGAAGTTGCCCCAGCCTGCACGAATGGTCAGTTCGTAGGCATCGGACTCGCGCACAAACGCGTTGGCATCCTTGTTCAGGTCAAACTTTTTGAGGTTGAGTAGTTGCGTTTCGTTGCCCCGGATGGCCTCCATCTCGCGGGGGAGTGTTTGCACAAGCACATATCCGGTTGGCATGGTCCGAACGCTCAACTGCCGGGGCAGGGTCATGGCCCCGCGAAATGGCGAGGTAGGCAGATCGTTGGCGTATTGCCAGTTGTTCATCCAGCCAATCGTAATGGGGCGGTCGAGGTGGTTAAACTGAATAGCCGCGTAGTAGTCTTTTCCATAATCGACAAAGCGCGTAACGGTGTCCTGCGGTACGAACCGCCGACCGTCGAACTCACCCACGAAATACTGCATCCCCGACCCTCCCGCTACCGCACCGTTACCAACCGACAT
The DNA here is from genome assembly GCA_004292855.1 of Cytophagales bacterium. Taxonomy (GTDB): domain Bacteria; phylum Bacteroidota; class Bacteroidia; order Cytophagales; family Spirosomataceae; genus Rudanella. The sequence continues at coordinate 23,867 of RDXN01000080.1, read as the reverse complement.
CAGCATAACCCACTTACGGGTTTGCCCGGTGGTATCGCTTTCGACGGGTACGGGCATCAGAGCGGGGCATTCCCAAATACCCAGTTTTGGGTTGCGCACGGAGAAATCACCCAGTTCGGTCCAGCTTTTAAGGTTCGGTGAACCATAAAACAAGGCGCGTTGCTCCTGGGGCAACACCACCGACATAATCCACTGACTCGTTGGGGCGTGCCAGAACACGTTGGGGTCACGAAAATCGGGTTGATTGCGGTCGACCACGGGGTTACCCGCGTATTTGGTCCAGGTGCGGCCCTTGTCGAGACTGTAGGCCAAAAATTGGCTCTGATTACCCTTGCGGTGGCCCGTGTAAATAGCGACCATAGGCACTTGGCCGACTTTCCCAAACCCACTTGTGTTCCGCTCATCGACCACGACACTCCCCGAAAACGCCATGACCGAATCTTCCGTAATGGCCGGGGCTAACTCTTTCCAACGCATCAGGTCGGTGCTCACGGCATGGCCCCAGGTCATGTGGCCCCACCGGATTCCTTCGGGGTTATGCTGAAAGAACAGGTGGTACTCGCCATCATGAAACACCAGCCCGTTGGGGTCGTTCGTCCAGTTTTTCCGGGGTGAGAAATGCACCTGATTCCGGTACGGCTGGCTGTAGGCCGTGTCGGCGGGGGTTTGGGCTTGCGCAGAGTCAATGACCAGACCCATCCCTAGCATCACTACCGCAATCAGTTTTTTAGTCATCTCAGAAATCAACATTAACGGAGTCGCATTACTGCTCCTTCATGCAATTATCCATCTTCATGTCGGGAAGTTTCTTCTTGGCTGTCGACTCAGTCACTTCGGTAAACACAAGTTTATCAGTCATGAATCGCGTCTTTATATCACCCTGAATGTAATAAACTTTGTTTGCTTCTAACTCCAGCGTGAAAACGTCCTTATCGGGAATATTTAAACCGCCAGCCACCGATGTAAAATCGATTTTTCCCGGCTTCACTTTAGCTACAAAATACCGCTTGTTGCTTAGTCGACAAAGTTCTTCACCATTAGCTCGAATTGTAAAATTAACAGCCGCTCGGGCGAACTGGGGAGGACGGTAAAACAAAACGGTTGCCATATCGGGCGTGGGTTGAGGGATATCCTGCGCTTGCGTAATGCCCAACGTAATCAGAAAAACTGTAAATGGAGCTAGTGCTTTACAAAACATGAGTTTGTTGGTTTGTGGTTTATTAATCAGCGGACAAGATAGAATCAAAACACCTCCTGCGCAATCTTCGCGACGTTATCAGCCTTGCCCATCGTGTAGTAATGCAGAACGGGTGCCCCGGCGGCCATCAACTCGCGCGATTGCTGGATTCCCCACTCAATACCCACTTGCCGGGCTTGTGTGTCGTTTTCACAGGCTTGCACGGCCTTCACGAGGTCGTCGGGCATGTGCAGGTGGAAAATACGGGGCAGAATTTCAAGTTGCTTGCGGGTGCTGAGAGGTTTCAGGCCCGGAATAATCGGGATGGTGATGCCGTGTTCGCGGCACCGTTTCACAAAGTCGAAAAACTTACTGTTGTCGAAAAACATCTGGGTCACGATATAATCGGCCCCCTTGTCGATCTTTTGTTTGAGGAAATCAAAATCCGTGTCGTGGTCAATGGCTTCAAAGTGTTTTTCGGGATAGGCCGCCACACCCACACAGAAATTACTTGGAGCCAATTCGGCGTCTTCCTCGTGGAGGTATTGCCCCCGGTTCATATTTGCCACCTGCTCAACGAGTTCGCTGGCGTAGGAGTAGCCGTTTTCTTTCGCTTTGAAGGTGTTGAACGGCTTGGCCGGGTCGCCCCGCAACACAAGCACATTGTCGATGCCGAGGTAATGCAAGTCGATCAGAAAATCTTCGGTTTCATCGCGCGAGAAGCCCCCACACAGCACGTGCGGCACCGGGTCAACCCCAAAGCGGTGCATAATGGCCGAGCAAATACCCACGGTGCCAGGGCGTTTTCGGGTTACGATCTTCTTAATGGTACCGTCGGGCATGGGCCGTTCCATGTATTCCTCGCGGTGGTACGTCACGTCGATGAACGGCGGCTTGAACTCCATCAGTGGCTCAATGTTATCGAGCAGGTTTTTGAGGTTATCGCCCTTGATCGGGGGGATTACTTCAATCGAAAAAATAGGTTTTCCGTTGGCGTTACGGATATGGTCTGTGATCTTGGTCATGTTAAAATAGCTGATGCCACTCTTCCTGGCTGATACCCGCTTGCTTGAGCAGACGATGTAACAAACCCACTGTTATATCTCCCTGATGAGGATTAGGGACTATTAATTTTTGCGAGCCACGAATCATAAACTGATGTTTTCCTCCCGATTCTGGACCAACGAAACCTGCTTTTCGCAACATTTTGATAAGATCAGCACGGCTGATCGCTCTAAGTGGAGGCATCTTATGCAGCTTCTACAACCGGATTCAAATCAATTTCGTCGACCACCGGCAACGCATGACCGTGGCGAATACCAACAATAATCCAGCCCTCCAGCACCTCAATGAGCTGCTCCCGGCAGGATTCAAGCGTATCGCCATAAGCAACAATGCCATCGAATCCCGGAATTTCTCCGTAGAACATCCCCTCTTCTACCTCATAGTGAGCCTTACGTAAGGCTTGCTGAATATATTCAGTTATCATACAGTAAGTAGTCTATTTCCCAAAAATTGACTCAGTTCTTTCAGGTAAAAGCTAGTCGTTACAAAGATACTACAACACAACCTCAACATGCACCCCACTCGCTACTCCATTGCTCCAGGGCGCGGCCGCCCAACGCCACGTTTGCAGGCCCGACGCTTTCCGGCGGGGTTGGTGCAACCGGGGCACCAACCAACCGAGCGTAGACCCCACAGCCGCCCCCACGAGCAAATCGGTTGGGTAGTGCTTGCCGGCCCGGTAGCGCAAATAAGCCGTAGTGCCGGCCAGCCCCAGCGACCCCGCCCAGACAACCGGCTTCAGCCGTGAAACCGGGAAATAGTGCCCAAACACCGTGGAGGCAAACACCGCCGACCCAAATGAAACAGCAGCATGACCAGAAAAAAACGAACGGCGGGCGTCGGGGTCCAGTTTGTCGGCGAGGGGGGCATCGGCGTTGTACACAAACGGGCGGGTTCGGAGGGTCGTAACCTTTACCATGTCTTGTAAGCCCACCGTCAGCAACATGGTCTCGGCGTAGAGAAGCGGCACGGTAAACCACTTCTTTTGCCGGAGCGTGGGCAGGCCGGTTAACCCTACCACGGCCACCGTCCCCAGCAGGGTAAAGTCGCTGATCCGGGCCGCACCGGGCGACCAGTTGCGGGTAGCTCTGCGATCAAAGGCGTTAATGGAGCCGGGATTAAGTTGGTCAATATCCACTGATGCCAACGGAATCACGCCCCGGCCAATCAGGTAGGCCCCACCGTTTAACGCGCCCCCCAGAGCCAACAGGCCGATCTCGCGCCCCGTGCGCAACTCGTAGACCGAGTCAGTGGGCCAGCGATTGTCCCGATTAGAATTGGTTGACGCAGACTGGGCATGAAGCCACAACGGGAATAACCAAAGCAAACAAATCCTGTACATACTCTCAACGATAAATTGAAAACCACTGCTCAAACCTCAGTCTCTCTAACAATTCCCCCAACCCGTCGTTCTGGTTTATAAACTCGACAGATATGGAAGCGAAAACAGCGAAAAAAATAGCCCGAATTTTACTCGGTGGCAACTTGGTATTGGCCGGATTGAGTCACCTGACCGTGAGCCGCAGAGCCTTCCGGGCACAGGTTCCCGACTGGGTCCCCCTGCCAAAAGACGACACGGTGGTTTACTCCGGTCTGACCGAAATTGCACAGGGTAGCGCACTGATTCTAACCAACGAAGCCCGCCAGGAAACGGTTGGCAAAGTAGCTGCGGGCTTTTTTGTGGCTGTTTTTCCGGGCAACATAAGTCAGTACACCGAACGGCGACCTGCGTTCGGCTTAGACACCGACCGCAAACGGTTTGCCCGCCTGTTTTTCCAGCCCGTTTTGGTTTATTGGGCCTTGAAAAGCACGAATAATCTATGATACGGAGGATCAAAACACCTCCTTTTTCAACTTATCAATCACAGCCTGTTGCGTTTTAACAAAATGCGAACGGTCAACGGGTTCGGCGAGGAGCGTGTTCGGCGGGTAAAAGCTGTGTTTGGCATAGCTCTCGGCATACAGTTCAAAGCGTTGGCGAGCTAGCAAATTGCCCATAGCAGGGCGTTGGCGGTACGTTCGTAAGGCGTTCAGGTCAATGTCGGCGTTGGCAACCATGCTCTCGCCGTAACCCGCTTCGGCCAGAATAAGTCCTTTATAATCAACCACTTTAGATCCCCCATCGGTGGAGTTTTCGGGAATAGAAATGCCCGTCATACCTGCCGAGTTAGCAGAGACCACATAACCCATATTTTCGGTAGCGCGGGCCAGTTTCGCCACGTTCTTTTGGGTAAGCAAGGGGCTACCAATCTCAGAGGTCGAGTGCAGAAACACCTCGGCCCCACGCATGGCCAGGCAACGGGCAATTTCGGGATACAGAATCTCCTCCGATGCGATGCAGGCCAGGTTACCGATGTTCGTCTTCGCTACCGGGAACACGGCATCGTAGCCATACGCTTCCAGATAATACGCCCAAACGTCGTGGGGGGTGGGCGCGAACATTGAGTTCAGTCGCCGGTAACGAAGCAGCACGTTCCCGTTTGGGCCAATGATAAAACTAGTCTGAAAATAGAGGTCGGGGAAGTGCGGGTCCTGCTCGTAGACGTTCCCGGAGAAATAGATTTGGAGCCGCTGCACCATCGCGCCCAGAGCTTCGTATACGCGTCCGTCGATTTCAAGGGCGGCTTTGTCGCGCCATTCCACCAGCGTCTCGCCCATCGGGAAGCCCGACAAAAAATATTCGGGCACCACCACCAGCATGGTTTCGCGCCCCACAAAGTTGATGGAGGCCGTGATTTGGGCTTCAATGCGCTCAATAGACCGGAGCATTTGTTGCTCGCTCTCGTCGCGCGATGTACAGGAATTTACTGTTTTACAGGTAGTTTGTAGGGCTAGTGCTTTGTACATGAGTTTACTTGGTTCGTCACTCGTTCACTTATTTACTCGTTTGTAGAGCAACGGAGTGCTGTAGGGAGTCAGGCGTTTGCCTTCTTTTTCGAGCAGCTCCATCACGTCCAGAAAACCATCACCAACCGTTTCCTCGAGGGTAAAGCGCATAGTATTGGGCAGGTCGTTGATTGCCTTCAGGTAAAACCCTCGCTCGGTACGCTTGTAGTCGGCGGGTTTGAACGAAGGCGACTCCTTCAGTTCGTCGGCCAACAACGACCAGTTGGGATTGCTGTTGCGAAACGTTTTTTTGTCGATGCGTTCGGGAATGGCTATCGACTGTAGACGGACATTCCCCCCGGCGGTTTCTTCAAACCGAAAAATATAGGGTTTTACAAGTGTGTCCTGATTCGGGTACTTGTAATAGCTCTCTTCAAGCACATAGACGGCCCGGTTGTTGGCGGGTAAGCCCTTCACGCGGTTGGTGATGATGCGCGTGATGTGTTGAGCGAACGGGTGCGTTTGTGTGCCATTGCGTTGTTCGTCAGCTACTTGTTGCCGGTTGTCGAAATCGCCGGTCAGGTACGCCAGGTATTGATCGAGCACACGTGATTGCATAGGTTTCTGGGCGAGGCAGGAGGTAGTGAGCAAGAGAAGGAGAATAAATCGCATACTATGAACGAGAAAAGTGGGATTTGATGATGTAAAGTAACGGTTTTTGGGTTCTACGGCAAGAATCGACAACTTTGCCGCCCGAACAACCGCCCTCCAAACGGTGTTGCAAATCTATGAAAGTTGACGTTCTCGCTCTAGCTGCCCACCCCGACGACATCGAAATGAGCGCGGGCGGCACCCTTCTCTCGCTTGTTGCCCAAGGTAAAACCGTGGCTGCGGCCGATCTCACCCGTGGCGAACTTGGCACCCGAGGCACCCCCGAAATCCGGCTCGCTGAGGCCAACGCTGCGGCCCAAATTCTGAAGCTAGCCGCCCCACGCGAAAATTTGGGTTTCCGCGATGGTTTCTTCCGCAACGACGAGGCTCACCAACTCGCTTTGATCCCCGTGATCCGGCACTTTCGGCCCGAAATCGTACTGACCAACGCCCCCGACGACCGCCACCCCGACCACGGACGGGCCGCTCAGTTGGTGGTTGAGGCTTGTTTCTATGCCGGTCTGCGCATGATCGAGACGGAGCGCGACGGTCAGAAGCAGGAAGCGTGGCGACCCAAATTTGTGTACCATTTTATTCAGGATCGTTCGCTCACCCCCTCGTTTGTGGTCGATATTTCGGACCATTGGGAGGGTAAATGGGCGTCGATTATGGCCTACAAAAGTCAGTTTTTCGACCCGAACAGTGCCGAACCAGCCAGTTATATTTCGAGTCAGGAGTTTGCCGAGTTCATGCGGGCACGGGCACAGGAATACGGCCACATGATTGGGGTTCAATACGGCGAAGGATTCATCAGCCAACGTATGCTGGGCGTAAAGGACATGTTTGGATTGATGTAAGTAATTGGTATGGTTAGGTTTATTGTCCGCATCCTTCCGGCTTTCACGACGTTGTTGATGGTCGTGATAGTTCTACTTAACAGTTTCTTCGCCCGGGAAATTTTTCTTCTTGAGTTAACCACCCATTTCCCTATGCAAATTGGGCTTTTGGGTGCCTTATTGGCCGTTTACTGGATCATCCAGAAGCACTTTATACGCACTGTGTATGCGGTTCTGGTGTGTGTTACTTGCGCCAATCGGGTCTACTTCGATGCGTTTAATCCACTTGGCGCACCGCCGGAACAACGCAACGCCGATCTGCGCGTGTTCCACGCTAACGTACTCTACACCCGCTCGGATTACCGCCCCATTATCGATACGATTCGTCATCTCAACCCCGATTTTTTTGTGTTGCAGGAGATGACGCCAGCGGGCGTTCGGGCGGTGGCGGGGCTTCGGCGGGCGTACCCGTATCAGGATAGCGTGTGGGCCAAAGGACCGTGTTACATTTTGGTGGGCAGCAAAACACCCTTCACCGTCGACTCGGCGGCCCGTCGGTCGCACCGGGTTATCGCACTCACGAGTACCGTGCGAGGCCGAACGATGTCGCTCATTACGGTGCATCCGCGAACGCCCCTGTTGCCCTCGTGGTTTGAGCAGCGAAATCGTCAACTCGCTTTCGTGGCCCAAAAAACAGCCGAAATAGAGCACCCTGCGGTGTTAATTGGAGATTTCAATGTCAGTCCGTTTTCGCCTGTCTTCCGGGACATTTTCAGGGGCCGAAATCTTCTGTCCCCGTGTCGGGAGCGGTTTGGCTATATGCCCACATGGCCCCGATTTTTTCCATTAGCCTTTATTCCCATCGATCACGCGTTGACTAACGTTGGCTTTCAGACACTTGCCTTTAGAACGCTGAACACGCCCGGCTCCGATCATCGGGCCATTTGCGTAGATTTAGTCTACCGATAAAACAGTGTGTTCGTCCAGCGTGTTGAATTGCCAAACAAACCACTCAACGTCATGGCAAAAACAGCAGTAGAAAAAGTCGAAGAATCGTACAAAGACCAGAAAGCTGGCGGTGGCGATAACGGCACAGGCCACGGTAGCACCGGCACGGGTGGCAGCAGCACCTCGCACAAAAGCTCCAAAAAATCGAAAGGGGGTAGTAGCGCGGGGGGTTCTACGGGCGGCACCAAAGGCGGCCACAGTAACTAACCCCCTACCGGATGCGGGTAACCCCAACGGTTAGGCATTTGGGGGGTGGGCAAACTACAACTCCACCAAAACAGTTCAGTAAACCTGCCCCCGCAATACCTGTGAAGGTTCCTTTGTTGATCGGCACGACCCCGTCGTTGGCCGGTACACTGTTGAAGTTCGTGTTGGGTATGCTGAATTGAATATTGGGGTCCAGAGCCGGATTTGATATGTGGAACGTAACCGTTCCTACGTCAACCCACTGTGCATTTGTTATAGGCGGACAGCTCGCCGTGTTCACGTTTAGCGTCATGGTCAGGTTCACAACACCGGGGGCCAGCAGATATACCTGATGCGCATCCCAAGGCGTAGCTAGTCCACCAATACACAGGTTGGCAGGTGAGAAATTAACGCTGCTATAACTCACTGCCGTTAGGGCACTCGGATTGTACGTAAGGTAAACAGACGACGTGCCAATGGCGAACGTGGTGGCATCGGCGGCCCGAATTTGAATGGTAGCCGTGTACTGAGTAGGCGAACCCACACAAATGGCTCCTCCCGAAAGCCGCAAATTGGCCGTTTGAGCCTGACTAGTCAGTTGCAAACATATCCAGAAGAAAATCAACAGGGCAAGACAACACCGGAGCCGAAAAAACATATTTTTCATAGCAAAAAGAATATTCTAAAAATTAGCGGCCGTTTAATACGGAAGCGGCACGCCCAACACAGAGCGGTTTCGTATCCAAAGGTTGACATCAAGGTTATTAACGACCCCATTGCCATCGCAGTCGACGCCTTTGTATTGGTTTACGGTTGGTCCGTTGGTTTTCCAACGGTTGAAATCCAGGTTGTTAATAATGCCATTACAATCGAAGTCACCTGCATAAAGTCCGTATCGTCCTCCTCCCACTGCTTTCATACTCTGCGCCCCACTCACTACGGTCAAACTGCTGGTCAAATCGATCAATTGCCCGGCTCCAATTGTCGAACTGGTTATGACCGCCAGGTGGGCCGGATGATGAAACGATGCGTACAACGCCGACGTCGATGTAGGAATCATGATTTGTGAACTTCCATCGGGCAAAAGCAGGAAACCATCGTTACGAACCAATACAGCCTGTTTAGCAACAATCGTACCAAGTGCGTTTCGCCACATCAGCAGCAGCCAGGCCGATACGTTAGATGGTAACGTAGTGGCCTGCTCAGTACCTGTATACGACCAGGGCGCAACAGTAAACGGTTGACTATTCGGCAGCAAACTTGCCGAACGCAAACCAGTGGTCATTAGCCCGGTTGCCGAGTCATAAATACCTTCCAGGATAAGCCGCATTTGCACTGTCGCTGCACAACTCGTTGTGGGTACGCTCACCGTCGAAACGGCCGAACAACCTTCGGCATCCGTGACCGTAAACGAGTAATTTTGAGCGGTTAAGCTCGTAAACAAACCCGACTGATTACTCGTCGCACCCAGCCGATACGCAAACGGCGACGTTCCTGCCGTGGCTTGCAGTCGAACGGCCCCGTCGTTGGTTCCGGTACAGGAGACCGCCGTTGTGAGAACGGTCACATTAAGAGGGGGACAAACCAGTGGCGTTACGCGTATGCTATAATCTTCGGTTTCGCCGTAGCGATAAAGGTCACAGGGGCTACTGACCAATCCATCGGCGGCATACTGCGTACGAACCCGCAACCGGAACGTGCCGGTCTGCCCCGACAGCGAAGCCGGGATTGTCAAGGTCCCCAGCAAACTCATATTGTACGGGCTTCCTGCTGTAGTTTGATACAGAATTTCGTTGTTAGCAAACGTGCCATCCCGGTTCACGTCTAGCCAGATTTTTAGGTGTTGAGAGGCAAAAGCACCTACCCCATTAGGGGCCGTGTTCACCAAAAACCCGTATAGCTGCCCTGCCGCTAGCAGGTGCGGAGTTGCGGTGTAGTCGCTGTATCGCTCGGTTGGAAATGGGGCCGAACTGTTGGCCAGTGTGGTTCCACTAATCCTAAAATCGGCGATTTGAGCGGGTGTCGAAGCGGCCGAGGCCGAATAGGTCGGCACGCAGTAGAGAACGCCAATGTCGACGTGCCAAACGTCGCTGAACGCCTGCGAGGAGTTAGCCACCCGAATCCGGTAATAATTCCGCGCCTGTCGAACGGGCGACGGGTCGATGAAGGTGGTTTCTGTAGGACCAACGCCCCCAATACCCACAAATGGCCCATTGGGGTCGGTAGCTCGTTCGATGAAAAAACCCGCCTGATCCGACGCGCTGTACTGGAACGTCAGTTGAACACCCGTACTCGATGTGGTCAGTTGCACAATAGACGGTCGTGCGTTTACTAGGCCCGGTGCCGTTAGCGAATAGTCGTTTGTAGCATCGAGCCGAAGCAGAACACCGTTACTCATCCAGTCGTACTGACCAGTTGTAAAATTTTGTCGACAGGCTCCGTAGTACGACATAATGTTGTCGAGCAAGGGCGAGAAGGGGGCACCGTTGTTATCAACGGCAGTACCGGCATATACACAGTTGGAATAGCTGCTACCGGCCAGTCCGTAGGGGTCGGCGGGGGTATCACAAATGTGATCGCCGGTGGTTGAGCAGTTAGCTCCTGCCCCACGGGTTACCAGCTCGCGCCGACTCACATCGGGGTCGTCGTTGTCCTGAAACGTGTGGCTAAGGTTGAAATAGTGACCTACCTCGTGTTGCAGCGTAACGGCGGTGAGCAGCAAACTCGACACGCAAAAAATCCGGTTGGTGGTCGCATCCGTATCCGGGTAGTAGGCATACCCGGCTACGGGTATACCGGTGTACGTGATGCGTTGAATCAGGTATAAATTGACTGCATCGGCTACGTCATTACCTGTGCAAAGGTCGTCCTCTTCATCGACGTCAAAATCGGCCAGTAGTGTGCTGTTAATGTAGTGAGGTGTGGTGCCGCGCAGGAAAAAGGCAATGCCCATAGGGGCGTAACGCACGTTGAGTCGGCTGATGATAGCGGGCAACGTTGTCCAGTCGACTCCCCCTGTTCCATCGCTGTTCCGAACGATGTGTACCCGAATGGGTATATAGGTAGTTGGCACGGTTGCGCTTGCATTTGCGAGTCTTGTTTTGATCCGCAATAAACGTGCCCGTTGTTGCACCAATACCTGATCGTCGGGGGCGTTAAATACACATCGTTCCTGTTCCTGGGCCATGCAAAGCTGCACACCAATCAGCAGGAATAATAAAGTAGCCCAAAATGATCTCTGGTAGAAAAAAACCATGAAGAAAAAATAAGAGAGAAACAGACCGATTCATGTAACTAATGATGCGACTATCATAGGATTCACAAAAGATGTGCCAACCCGTTTTAAAACTAGATTAAACAAGAAGTATTCATTTAACTATACAAAAGTTACAGACTAAGAGGGTAAATAGGCTTTTTCAGGGTATAGCTTTTTTTAATGTCAGCTCTTCATTCAACAGTCTATTTATTTCCAATCAGTTAGCTAAACAGCAAATGGCCACCTGCCGGTCCGTAGCCTAGCTATAGGTTGCCTTTTTGGGTAAAGATTCCGTAACATTGTGGTGATCATGGAAAATTCTCGACCCAACCAACACCTGCGCAAAACGCCCGGCATCGGCGGAACTCGCTCACAGTCAGGCAATCAATGGTTAGATCGGCTCGATACCGGACTCGGCAAGCTACCTCCGCAGGCCACCGACCTCGAAATGGCCGTGTTGGGCGCGCTCATGATCGAAAAAGATGCCCTGTCGGCTGTGATCGACATTTTGAAGCCTGAAAGTTTCTATAAAGAGGCTCATCAGCGGATCTACAACGCTATCCTGACCCTGTTTCAGAACTCCGAACCCATTGACCTGCTTACCGTTACGCAGCAACTGCGTAAATCGGGCGAACTGGAGTTTGTGGGGGGCGGCAGCTATGTGGCCGACCTGACAGTGAAGGTAAACTCGGCGGCCAACATCGAATACCACTCGCGGGTCGTTACCGAGCACGCCCTCAAGCGGGCCATGATCACGATGGCCTCAACGGTGTTGCGCGATGCTTATGAAGACACTACCGACGTTTTTCAACTCCTCGACCATACCGAACAGTCGCTGTTTCGGATTTCCGAATCGAACATCCGAAAGAACTATGCCGACATGAACACCATTGTGGGGCAGGCTCTGAGGGAGTTAGAAGTCAAGAAAAACAACAAAGACGGTCTCACAGGCATCCCCTCGGGCTTCAGTGCATTGGACCGACTCACGTCGGGTTGGCAACCGACCGAACTAACCATTCTGGCGGCTCGTCCGGCAATGGGAAAATGTCTCGGTAAAGGCACGAAGGTTGTCATGTTTGATGGATCGCTCCGCAACGTGGAAGATGTACGCGAGGGCGATTTGCTTATGGGTGACGACTCAACGCCCCGGCGTGTGTTAAGCCTGGCGCGAGGACGCGAGCGCATGTATTGGGTGCATCAAAACAAGGGCATCAGTTACCGCGTCAATGAGAGCCATATTTTGTCCTTGAGACGGTCGCGTAACGAAGGCACGCGCTCAAAAGGTGAAGTTCTGAACATTCCGATTCGTGACTATGTAGCCAAGTCCGATAAATTCAAGACGAATTTCAAAGGTTATAAAGTCGCCGTTCAGTTTCCTGAAAAAGCGGTTCCCCTCGATCCCTATTTTGTTGGATTATGGCTTGGTGATGGGCATTCATACAGTTCACGTATCACTAATGTTGATACCGAAGTGGTTGACTATTTGCAAACCTACGCCGACTCGCTGGGTTTGCAAATGACGACGTATCAGCAAGCCAATCGAACAGCTAACTACGCCATTACGTCTGGTAAGCGAGGGGGTGCCCAATACGGCAATCGTCCTGAAGTGTTCAATGTTCAAGAGCAGTTGCGCGGCCTGTCGGTCATTGAAAATAAGCATATCCCTAACGCCTATCTCATCAATTCAGGCGAAAACCGCTTGAAACTTCTGGCAGGGCTAATCGACAGCGACGGGCATTATCAGGAAGCGTTCAACTGTTACGAGATCGTGCAGAAGAACAAAGCGTTAGCCGAACAACTTAAATACCTCTGCGACACGCTTGGTTTTCGTTGTTCGCTTAAAGAAAAACAGGCTACGATAGCATCCCGTGCCTATGTGTCAACAGTTTACCGGCTACGAATTTTCGGTAATCTGGACTCAATCCCTGTGCGCATCGAACGGAAGAAAGCAAGGCCGCTTCGGGCACGCGCTGATTGGCGCGTGACGGGGATTCAGGTCGAGTACGATCAGGTTGATGATTATTACGGGTTTACTATCGACGGGAACCACCTGTTCCTGCTCGAAGACATGACCGTGACTCACAACACCGCTTTTGTGGTTTCGGCCTTGCGCAACGCGGCTGTCGACTTTGGGCAACCCGTGGCGATTTTCTCGTTGGAGATGTCGGCGGTGCAGTTGGTGAATCGTTTGATCTCGGCAGAGGCTGAGATCGACAGTGAGAAGATCAAAAAAGGGACGCTTGCCCCGCACGAGTGGACGCAGTTGCACCACAAAATTCAACGCCTGACCGAAGCCCCGATTTACATTGACGACACCCCGGCCCTGTCGATTCTGGAACTTCGGGCTAAGTGCCGTCGTCTGAAAGCGCAACACGATATTCAGATGGTGGTGATCGACTACCTCCAGCTCATGCAGGGCGACAACAGCAAAGGGGCCAACCGCGAACAGGAAATTGCCTCGATCTCACGAGCGTTGAAGAACCTCGCCAAGGAGTTGAACGTGCCTGTTATTGCTCTCTCGCAGTTGAGCCGGGCCGTTGAAACGCGGGGGGGCGACAAGAAACCACAGCTTTCCGACCTTCGTGAATCGGGATCTATCGAGCAGGATGCCGACATGGTTATGTTTCTCTATCGTCCTGAATATTACAACATTACGCAGGACGAAGCCGGTAATTCAACAGCAGGCATTGGTGAGGTAATCGTGGCAAAAAACCGTTCTGGCTCGCTCGATACCATTCAGTTACGGTTCGTGAGCCGCTTCACCAAGTTCTGCGATCTGGATTCGTATTTTGAAGCTGTTCCCTCTCCCACGGGCTTCCCCACAAACGTAACGGGCTTGAGCAGTTTCGACGGTTCGGGTGGAAGTAACCAGCCGCCAACAGGCCCCAATGCCATGCCGCCCCTCCCACCCACCGGCGGCACCGTTCGCAGCCGCGCCAACGATCTGTCTAACTTCGGCAACGCCGACCCCAATCAGGCAACACCGTTTTAAGGGGATAAAGGAGGAAAGGGAGGAGGGGGAAGAAAGGGATGGCTGACGCGAAAGCAAAACGTGCGTTAGCGATCCCTTTCTTCCCCCTCCTCCCTTTCCTCCTTTATCCCTACAAGCTATAATACACGATCAATCTGGGTCGATACGAAGGCGTTGGGTTTTCGCTGGTAGCAAATAGCAACCCCCGGTAGGGTGGCGCAGGCGTTTCGTCCTGTTGCCGGATCGAGAAACCGTAGTTGGTGGCCGGAGTCGCTACCAGCGAGGTGATGTTCAGTTTCTGATACACCGTAGGGTAAGCACTGGCTGCGGGCACCGAAATTTGCCCAACCGCAGTAGTACCGGGCCGGTTGGTATAGGTCAACGTGGCCTGATCCCAGGGGCTTGTTACACGCTGAACGTACGTTGGGTTGTTTCCTACGTTAGAATCGGCAAACCACCCTTCATAATACGTCAAGCTTAGAAACGCGCTGTCGATGCGGGCCGTTGCCGGAATAGCCGAGAGGTCGAACCGAAAATACCCCTGATACAATACGGGTGTACCTCCGTTGGTTGTCCAGGAGCTAATAGCCATGCCTAAACCGTCGCCACGGGTATTTTGGTTAAACGTGCTTGTGTAGCCATCCTGCCCATCGGCGGGTCCGGGTTGGAATGACACCTGATAGGCACCGGGGCACAGGATAGCCGTGCGGACCAGATTACCACTGTTGTCGACCGTGACGCGCCAGCAGCCCCCGTTTGGAGCGCGTAAAATCACTCCCGAACCAATCTTATCAACATACACGTCGCCATCGGCCACCTGCAAACGGGCTTTGGGGTCCGAGGTATTGACGCCCACATTACCGTTGAGCCGGAGCCAACCAGTCGCCGATGTTGATGGCGGCCCGGTCGATTGCCCCATGACAGGCAGGTAACAGGCACTCAGAAAAAATAGAACAAGCAGGGAAAACCCCTTACTAAAAGGTAGATACGTAAGTTTTAGCTGCATATTTTGTAGTGAATGAAAAAGCGCAATTTATGCTCTTTTTGTCAATAACACTACATTCTCTACATGGTGAGTATGAGGAAACATGTCGACCGGTTGCACGTTGGCCACCTCGTAGGCTTCGTCGAGAATGCTGAGGTCGCGAGCCTGCGTGGCCGTGTTGCAACTCACATACACAATACGTTGCGGAGCGGCTTTCAGCAGTTGGCGCGTCACGGCCTCGTCCATACCGGCGCGGGGGGGGTCGGTGATGACCACGTCGGGGTGGCCGTGCTGGTCCATAAAGGCGTCGGTGAGCAGGGCCTTCATGTCGCCCGCGTGGAAGCTGGCGTTAGCAATATCATTTACCTCGGCGTTGACGCGGGCGTCTTTCACGGCATCCTCAACATACTCAAGGCCAACTACTTGTCGGGCTTGTCGAGCCACAAACAGCGCAATGGTCCCGGTGCCGGTGTAGAGGTCATACACGAGTTCATTGCCCGTCAGGCCTGCCCACTCACGCGCCACTTTGTAGAGGTTGAAGGCCTGCCCCGCGTTGGTCTGGTAGAACGATTTCGTAGCCACCCGAAACGTGAGGGGCTGCCCGCTTCCGTCGTCCATGCGCTCTTCGATGTAGGGCGTTCCGGCATAATTCACCACCTCCAGATCGCCGTAGGTGTCGTTCTTTTTGGTATTGATGATGTAGTTTAATGACGTAATGGGCGGAAACTGTTCGAGCAGGTAGTCGAGCAGGTGGGCGAGTCGGTCGGGGTTATTTTGGGCTACTTGCAGGGTCACCATCGTTTGCCCGGTCGACTCGGCGGTACGGATGATGAGCGTACGCAGATAGCCCACGTGGGTTTTGAGGTTGTAGGCCGCGAGGTTGTGGGCAAACATATAGTCGGCTACGGCGAGCCGGATGGCGTTCGACGGGTCGGGCTGGAGGTAACAATGCCGGATGGGCAGCACTTTATCGAACCGGCGTGGCACGTGAAAACCGACCACACGCTGATCAATCCGTTCGTCGGACTGCACCTCCGCAGTGGTCATCCAGCGACCATCGGCAATGGTGTATTCCAGCTTATTTCGGTAATACTGACGCACTTCGGCGGGCATAATAGGCCGAATCTGATGCAACGCCACCTTACCAATGCGCGTAAGATGATCAACCACCTGCTGATGCTTGAAACCCAATTGTTCGGGGTATTGGATATGTTGCCATTTGCAGCCCCCGCAGGTGCCGAAGTGCTCACAAAACGGCTCGGCCCGCACCGACGAGAACTCGTGGATACGTTCGGCAACGGCCTCCCGGTATTGTTTTTTCACATTCACAATGCGTAGATCGACCACATCGCCGGGGGCAACTGCCGGATGCCCCGGCCCTGCTTCCACAAAAATTACCCCTTCGGGCGTCCGCACTAAACATTTTCCCTCGGCAGCAACCGCATCAATCCGAACGCGTTCCAACCGTTGCGGTGCTTTATGACTCTTTCTTCGCATAATCGCTAAATAAATCGCTAATTTAAGGGTCAAATTCGACTCTGTGCAGCCTGGAAGCCGTTAACCCATGCAGACTTTTTACGGACACACGTTTTATAAGCTACTTTTTCTTCTGCTTGCTCTTGTTGGCTTAACGCCCGCGCAGGCCACCCACATCGTTGGGGGCGAACTGGAACTACAATACCTCGGTACTACCAGTGCCTTTTCGCACCGCATCAACATGAACATGTACTTCGACGACATCAACGGCAACCGGGCTGCCGCCGATGCGCAAGTGACGATCTATCTGTTCAGAAAGCGCGATAATCTTTACGAAGCTCGCGTGACTTTACCCCTCGTGAGCGATGGCCTGATTAACTACACCAACTCGTCCTGTGCCATTGGTTCGCTCCGAACACGCCTGCTACGCTACAGCGTTGATGTGTCGCTGCCCAGCTACCTGAACGACTCGGAGGGATATTATATGGTTTGGGAACGTTGTTGCCGAAATGGCACCATTTCCAATATTGTTAATCCGGGAGGGGCTGGCTCCACGTTTTATCTCGAATTTGCCCCTCCTTGGCAAGGAAACCGCCCCTTTGCGAACTCGACGCCCTCATTTGGTATCGCTAAGGGCGACTATATCTGCGTAAATACGCCTTTTACCTTCGATTTTAGTGCTAAAGATGCCGACGGCGACAGCCTGGTGTATTCGCTGGCAACGCCCCAGAACGGCTACAGCACGGCCAGCGTTCCAAATCCCAGCACAAACGATGCCGTACGGAGTGGCCCTTACCCGCCTATTAACTGGGCACCAGGTTTTTCGGTCAACAACATGATTCCAGGCCCCCAACCCTTGCGAGTGAACGCCCGAACGGGATTGCTCAGCGTTCGGGCCAGTACGCCGGGGTTGTATGTGTTTGAGGTGAAGGTAGAAGAATACCGCCGGACACCCGGACGGCCCGCTGTGCGAATTGGTGTGGTTCAGCGGGATTTTCAGTTGCAAGTGATCGACTGTCCCCGCAACGACCCACCCCGGTTGCTCATGAAAACCGAAGGGGCGAAAGAGTATTACAGACGTGGTACTGTTCTGACTATCAACGAGAAAGATCAGAATTGTTTCACACTTTACCTGACTGACCCTAACCCGAATCAGCGCATCACGATCACCAACGCCAGCGGCACCCTGCCCGGCTACTCGCTCACACCCAACATCGTAACTACTCGTACCGCCACCGACACCGTGAAGGCGGAGTTTTGTTTTGGTCGCTGCCTCACGAACGGTCTATCGGGACGGGTTACACTTGCCATCAGGGCCACCGACGAAAGTTGTCCGCAGGGACTCACCGATACCTTGCTGGTACAGTTGAACATCGTCACGGCTGCGGTCAACAGGCCTCGCGTTAGCACGACACTCCCCCAAAACACAGGCCGTATTACGGTCGGCACATCGCTGTCGTTCAATGCCGTTGGCCTTGATCTCGACAACGACGTGGTGTCTGTGCAGGCCATTGGGCGGGGCTTCACGCTGGCGTCGGCCAACATGAGCTTTTCGGCGGCATCGGGCACGGGACGCATCACGCAGCCGTTTGTCTGGCGTCCGGCCTGTGCGCAGGCCACGCGGGCCAATTACCTGGTCGATTTTGTGGTCACGAAAGTGCGCTGTAATCAAACCCTCCGCGACACCGTCACGGTAAACCTCTCGGCAGTGGGCCTACCAAGTCAGCCACCGACCATTGCCACCACCCTACCCCGCCCAACCATTGATTTGATTCTCAACCCCGCCGACACCACCGGCTCAACCATCCGCTTCGACGTGCTGGGCAACGACCCCGAACGCGACTCCATCCGGCTCACGGGTGCAGGACGCGGCTTCTCATTTGGCAGTTACGGCATCGTGTGGCAAAATCGGTTTGGCTCGCCCACGCTCCGGTCAGGCTTAGTATGGCGACCCACCTGCGACCTCCTCGACGGCAAATCCGAAGCGACGTTTGTGCTCGATTTTGTTGCCGACGACCGCAGTTGTCAGCCAAGACACACCGACACCACCTCGGTAACTGTCCGGCTCCGCAACCCCGAAATCGACGCTAACCTGCGCATTCCGAACGTGTTCACGCCCAACAACGACGGCATCAACGATTATTGGTCCGTTACCGACCTCCCCGTCGACAATTGCACCGAGCAATTTGCCTACGTGGAAGTCCTGAACCGCTGGGGCAAGCAGGTGTTCCGCTCCACCGACCGAAAATTTCGTTGGTCGGGCGGGGCCGACGTATCGGGGGTGTATTATTACCTCATCCGCTACACCCGGCAGCAGTGGAAAGGCACCGTAACGTTGTATCGGGAGTAGCGCGGCAAATGACTACTTTTGCGGGTATGTTTCAGCAAAAAGTAGTCGTTATCACCGGCGCATCGTCGGGAATTGGGCGGGCACTAGCGTTCGCTTTTGGCCGCGAAGGAGCCACCATCGTTATCTGTGCCCGCAAAGTCGAGGCCCTCACCGCCGTCAGTCAGGAACTCACCCAGGCCGGTATTCCAAATTTGGCCCTTCGTGCTGATGTCAGCATTGAGAGCGACATGCAACAGCTTGTCGAACAGACAGTTGCTCAATATGGTCGGCTCGATATACTCATCAACAACGCGGGAATTACGATGCGCTCGATGGTAGCCGAGGCTGATCCGGCTGTGTTTCGCAAGGTGATGGACGTTAACTTTATGGGGACCGTGTATGCCACGCGTTACGCCCTGTCCCATATTCTGAAAACCAAAGGGTCCATTGTCGGCATCTCGTCCATTGCCGGGTATCGCGGGCTTCCGGTCCGGGCGGGGTACTCGGCCTCTAAGTTTGCCATGAACGGTTTTCTGGAAGCCTTACGCACGGAACTGCTCCATTCGGGCGTACACGTGCTCACGGCCTGTCCGGGTTTTACAACATCAAACATTCGGGTGGCAGCTCTGGACGCAGGTGGCAACGAAGCAGGCGAGAGCGTCCGTGACGAGACGAACATGATGACCGCCGAGGAATGCGCCGACCACATTGTAAAAGCAGTCAAAAAACGCAAACGCGAACTCATTCTAACCACGCAGGGCAAGCTCACCGTTTTCCTCAACAAGCTCTTCCCCGGCCTCACCGACCGGCTCGTGTACAATACGCTGGCGAAAGAGAAAGATTCACCGTTAAAAATGCATAATGCATAATGATGAATGCGTAATACGCATTCATCATTATGCATTATGCATTTTTAAATCACCCAAACCTGATCTTTTCGGATGTAGTAGAGTTGATCGTTCCAAAAGATGCGGAGCCATATGTCTTCACTACCCAGAATATTGACCTTGTGGCCACGACCTATGATTTCGGTTACGGGAGAGGCTGCCGATGGCCCCTGCCGGAGTAACACCCGGTCGCGGCTTGTGATACCGGATTGATAGCCTTCGGGGAGGTTTACGAATAACAACAGCGTGAACAAATACCCCAACACGACCAATTTATGGCGAACGGGAGACGGCTCTTTGCGGGTCATCTTTAGTACAAGAACCCCAAATACATAAACGCCCAGTCCGAGCAGAAACAGCAACAGGTAGATGCCATACTGTTTGTAGAACAGGTAGAAATAATTAAGGTCGTCGGTTTCGTAGCCGATCAAATTGTTGCTCCGAGCCACTTCATTCATTTTGCGCAGCACGGTTTCCTGCGGGTGTCGCTCAAAAAATACTTGTAAAAAGTAAAGCAACCGAGCCGGGTCGCCGTTGCGCTCGGCGATATAAGCCATTTTAAGCAGTACCGGATCGGTAGCCATCTGACCCTCAGCCATTGCCACCTCATAGAGCAGCGCGGCATCGTCGAGACGCCCTTTTGCAAAGAGCGAATCGGCCCGTTTTAGGTCGACAGCGGCCCGTCCGGTTAGAGCCATACTACCTAGAAAAAAACCGATAAATAGGCTTTTTTTAAGAACGAGGGCTTGCATTGAATCAAAAAGAGACATACTTTTGCACCACGATTTTGGAAAGCGGCTTAAAACCGCTGACATACGTGCAAAAATAGTCGATCTGGTAGCTCAGCTGGTAGAGCAATACACTTTTAATGTATGGGTCCTGGGTTCGAATCCCAGCCGGATCACAAAGACAGATAGCAGCGATCAGTGAACAGCCAACAGCAATACTGATTCTAGTTTTCATTTACTGTTGGCTGTTCATTGCTCACTGCCATCTGTTCGATCTGGTAGCTCAGCTGGTAGAGCAATACACTTTTAATGTATGGGTCCTGGGTTCGAATCCCAGCCGGATCACAAAGAATAAGAAGCCCCGACAGTGTCGAGGCTTTTTTCGTTGCTACGTACATACACAAAAATTGTACAATTCGAATTTATTATAGTTTTGTTTACTGAGAGTTTCGCTCCCGCATTTTTGCGGTCTCCCATCCAACAGTCAACCGAAAACAGATATGAATCGCTATATCCTAACGCTTATCGTATGTTCTTATCGAATAGCATCCGCACAATCACCAACAGACCGTTGTACCGTTTCTGTTGAGGCCAATGGTCAGGTAGTCACCACCTGCGACAGTTACGACAATTCGAGCAACACAAACCGGCAATATCGTCTCGCGGGTACTCGCTACCTGAGTTATCCAATCTGGGAGAAAGGCACCATTCAGATGGACCCCGGCAGTCAGGAGCTTGCCTGCGAATTGGCATTCGACATGGTGAGTAACGACCTGCTGTGTCGGTTAAATGGCGATTTAACGGCGAATCATATTGCGCCCTATACGTTTGAAATTAAAGGCCTTCGCTACTATAAACAGCCAATTGGATTTATGGGTGAGAAAAGTCATCTCTACGCAACCATCGCACATGACGGCCCCACTCAATTGCAACGCACCTCGCGAAAGGTGCTCAGAACGGACACGCAGGTTTCGAACGGCTACAACAAAGTGGGTGAGTTCGCCGGTTATTATGCTCAAAAAGAAGTTTATCTAATACGGAAGGGTGACGCCCGGCCCGAATTTATTGAGCCAACCAAACGCTCGCTTGTCCGTGTGTTGTTCGAGCATGCCGAGCAAATCAATGATTTTATCAAAGTCGAAAAGTTATCCTTAGAGGAAGTGACTCGGGTTCTAACTTATTTCGACGAGTTGGTCGTTGAGGATCGCAAGACCAAGCCAGCATTGAGCGTGGAGCCAGTTTTTACACAATTCTTGCACGAAACTATATTGTACCCGAGCCAGGGTTGGCTCAATCAGCTATACGCCAGAGTGTATGTTGGTTTCGAGGTATCCTCTACTGGACAGATACAACATGTTGAACTGCTAAGCCCGAGTAATGTGGGCTATAATTTCGATTTAAGTGTGCTACAAGGCATGAAAAAATACGTTCAACTTAGGCCAGAGTACGCTGGGCGTTACGTATTACCAGTAGCGTTTACATTTGCAAACCAGAAAGATCGCGGTAAAGTGTATCAGCCGATCAATAAGCTTGACGAATCGCGGCTGGAGGGACGTACTCTTTTAGACGAGTTAATTGTCTCTATCGAAGTCAAGAAGCCAATTAGTATGGCGCGTGAGGTATGGGGCTATTATAAGTGAAGTGCGCAATGTTAATTAATAACACTGCGCACGGCTACAAACGAATCAATAAGACTTATTAGAACGGCAAGTCGTTCGTCTCTTCATCAAACGAGGAGCTAAACGGCATGGGCGACGAAGCTGAACGCGTTTGGGCTGCCGGTGCAGACGATTGTTGGGGAGCCGGACGGGAGTAAGCTGGAGCAGCCCCTCCACCGCCACCTTCACCAGCTTCGATGCGAAACGCACGGAGTTCGGTGTACCAACGTTCGTTATACTCGCGTGATTCCGCACTGAACGTTGCCTTGATTGTATCGTCGAGGTTAAAGCTCTTCAGGTCAGCTACTTTATCACCCCAGGCAGTTAGGCACACTTTCTTGGGGTATTGAGCTTCAAGGGTTTCCAGAACAAATTCTTGTTTGCTCCAGGCTCCTTTTTGACTTTGTCCCGACACCTCGGGTAGAATTTTTATGAGTTTTCCGACTATTTCCAGTGCCATAATTGCCTGCGTATTAAGTTGAATTAGAAGGATAAAAGTACGAATTTTTGCCTGTTTTCGGGTTATTCTATCCAGTTTTTTTTGAAAAACTTTGTGCGAAACTACTTGCACGAGAAACCCAAATACGTACCTTTGCACCCGATTCAATTAAATGGCCACGTGGTGAAACTGGTAGACACGCCATCTTGAGGGGGTGGTGCTGCAAGGCATGGGAGTTCGAGTCTCCCCGTGGTCACTCTAAGTAGTTAACAATCAGCCTGTTAGATCTTGTTTCTGACAGGCTTTTTTGTTGTCAGGTACAACGCTAGGTACAACATCCGTTTAAATGCGCTAATTCGTCCCGTAAAATGTCCTTATCGTGAATACGATCTAGTGCATTGTGAGCTACACAAAAAGGCCCGACATCAAAGACGTCGGGCCTTCTAACTTTCACAAGAACATACACGAAGTATATTTCACCTGTAAGGCTGGTTTTTTATCAACCTCATGTCGTTTAGCTCATGAATTGTCACAACACAATCAACGGGGATTATACCTCGGCTGATCCAGTTCGTTACTGTATTCATCTTTAGGCCGTAACGGTCTGCGTAACGTTTTATCGTCAGCCATTCCAGGGTATCGAGTACCACTCCATCTTGTAGGAAAATTTTAACACTATTTGGGGGGGCATTCATTTTCAAGGCTTGATTAAATAGTGAAAGGGTAGGCAATCTGCCCACCCTGATTTTTGAATCCAAACTTTATCCGATAGGTCTATCCTTGCTGACCTTTATCCATCCGTAGAGCCGTATTCCTTCCTTTACCACTGGCTCCTTCATAGCCCCACCAGCCGCCAACCAATCGCCCTTCATGTACTCTTTGGGCAATTACGGCAAATTCGACTGTGCGTAGAGCTATGTCAACCTCTACCTCCTTTCTGCCCAACTGCTTGCACAGGTCTTTACAGTAAGTTAACAGAAAAGGCATCCATTGTTCACGGGGTACAAGTTCGTTTAAATAGTTGTAGAACTCCTTGTAGGTGTCCGTCACAATATCTATTGTCCCTACTTTGCCAATAGCATCAGCATTATAATCACGTACCAACGTGAGGTATTTCATCAACTGAGTGTAAGCAGGTTGCCCGTTGCAGGGAAATTGGCTGAAAGTTTTCATATTCCGTTTTGTTATCTGATGATTGAATTACTCTATAAAGATAGGTGTTGTGCATAATATACACAAGAAAAAGAGACATTAATTTTATGCCTTTGAAATATTTTAATGTGCTGATATTCAATAGTCCGAGCAGTACTTTAGGTTAGATTTGGTAGAATGACAAAAGGGTCGTAGTGTTGAAATGCCCATTTCTTCACCCCCGACCCATGAGCATCG
>RDXN01000042.1 GCA_004292855.1 Cytophagales bacterium | reverse complement strand
GAAAGCCGAGTGTTGATAAATAAGCCCGACGCAGCCAGTTGGCAGTTCTGGTCGGCTAGGGCGGCTTAACTAACCTAAACAACTGCTCGGACTATTGAATCATAAAAATCATAACAATCTGCCGGTCCGCCGGTGCGGTTCTATTCTTTCAGCAGAATATGAAGCAACTATTATTAAAAACTCTGTATGTCCTGGCCCGTATCCGATACCCGAAGTACCGGGGCGATTTGGGCTATTTTGTGCGCGACAACTGGTTTGCCCGCCTAAGCCAAATCCGGTTTTTCGGGCGCGACTACATCACCAAAAAGCCGTACAAGGTGATCGAATTTCAGGGCGAATTCGATCAGGAGATTCGGTATGTGATGCCGTTTGCCTACTGGCATCATCTCAACGGCACACTCAAACAGACCATCTCCTGCACCAACACCAAACCCTTTTATTTTTTTAGCGAAAACCACGAGGAGCGGCACACCCAACGCGTCTGGCAAACGGCTTACGGCAATTACTCCGCGCCGAACATGACCCACGCACCCGCGTTCGATTTCTCGAAATGGGCACCCCTACCTTACAAAACGCACTACCGCAACGACCGCTTTGTGTATGACAAGCCCCTGCTGGTCATTGCCAACAAATACAATGTGGAGTGGGACAAGGCCCCCATCAACTTCCTGAGTATCAATGCTCTCGACCGGCTGATTACGAGCCTCAAAGCCCGATACCAGATCGTATATAATCGACCATTGGGTGGACAGATCGTGCTGGACAACAGCGAGATTATGGACCTGGGCGAACACGCCTGGATTCGGGCGAACCACCCGGAGGTGCTGCTGATGAATGATCTATTTGACCAACACCGCGACGCCGTGAGCAACTTTAACCACCTGCAACTGATGGTCTATGCCAACTGCGACCGGTTTATCTCGATGCACGGCGGCACGGCGGCTTTGGCAAGTCAGTTTGGGGGCATCAACGTAATTCTATCGCATCCGGGCGGGGGGTGGGAACACGCCTTCAACGAATATGAGACAATTTTCCCGGCCATGTCGGGGGCCAAAATCCTCCACGCCCGCAAGCTTGATGAGGTGTTTGGGTTTGTGAACGAGCATTTTTTATGATTATCTCCAAAATCACCAGCGGCCTCGGCAATCAACTGTTTCAGTACGCGCTAGGGCGGCATCTGGCGGTACAGAACAACACGCGGCTCTGGTTCGACCTGCGGTATTACCACGAAACCTACGAGACCGATACCGTCCGCCATTTTAAGCTCGACCGCTTTCAGATCGACCATGACGTGCTCGACCATTCGCTCTGGCTCTACGTTTCCAAAGCCACGCGCTTGCTACCGGGGCGGTCACTACGGCCCCTGTTCGATACGCGTAAGGAGAACCATTTTCATCTCGACCCCACGGTTTCACAAGCTAGGGGGATGTTTGTTACACTCGACGGGTTTTGGCAGTCTGAAGCGTATTTTAAAGAAAGCGAGGCTGTTATTCGGCGCGAATTGACGTTCAAACGCACGGCGGGGCCAACGTTTGAGGACTTTCGACAGCAAATTTCGGGGGCTACAACACCCGTTTCGGTCCATATCCGGCGGGGTGACTACGTAAACCACCCGGAGTTCAGTCAGTCGTTCGGGGCGTTGGGGATGGATTATTACGAAACGGCACTAGCCCATCTGACCACCCAACACCCTGACGCCACTCTGTTCGTGTTTAGCGACGACCCCGACTGGGTGCGCCAGCATATGCGCTTCACCCAGCCACATGTATTCGTAACCAACACTGGCCCCGATGCCGACGTTGACGACCTCGAACTAATGAGCCTTTGTCGGCACCACATTATCGCCAACAGTTCGTTTAGCTGGTGGGGGGCGTGGCTCAACCCCCGCCCCGACAAGATCGTGATTGCTCCCCGGCAGTGGTTCCGCAACAAGCCCTGGGACACGAAAGATTTAGTGCCAGCTAGTTGGCTGAGAGTGTAGAGTGATTCACACACCTTACTCAAACCGTGTTTTCTGGGTGATTCCCGGCCATGTATCGCTCCGAAACGGGCCAACGGGTAAGCCCTCGGTGTTGAACAGATTGGCCTCCACGGGGGCGTTGCTCCAGGCATACCGCACCGCTACGGGCTTTGGTACGTCAGGGTGCGACACGATCACGCGGTTGCCCTCCACGCGGGCCTGTGCGTACTGAATTTACCGTCGTCGCCAGCCAGTTCAAAGCCTTTTAGATACTTGTATCGGTCGTTGACCATCAGGCCATTAGGGGCATTTCGGAACGATACAACGGCCCGCCCATCTCCAAACGTAGCGTTGTCGAACAAGGGCGATCCGTCGCCAACGGCCTGCCCGTAGGTTTGTTTCAGAGCTACAAGGGCCAGTCGGTGGCCCACATCCTGCTTGTTGGTGGGGTGGATATCCTGCGCGTTGCCAATGTCGGTGGTAACGGCCATGCCGGTGTTGGGCAGGCTTAGGGTCATGGTTTGGGCTTCGCGGAGTTCGGCCCAATCGCTGCCCTGATTGCTGTTTTGGTCGGAGCCGAAGCTCGATAACTGCACGAAATAAAAGGGAAAATCGAGTCCCCAACGGGTGCGCCAGTCTTCAATCAGTAACGGAAACGTTTGGCGGTACTGGAAGGCCCGACCCGCGTTACTCTCGCCCTGATACCACAATGCCCCCCGAATGCCGAACGGCACAATAGGGTGAATCATGCCATTATATAAACCCGTAGCCAGATTGTTCATAAAGCGGGTGTAGGTGTGGCTCTCGGCAAGGGCGGGCATAATGCGCCACCCATCAGCTAAATTCACCCGCCCCGACGCATTACCCACATACAGGTCCTCCGACGCACCCTGCAAGCCCGGCCCGAACCACTCCGGCGTGCGTGTGTTGCCCATTTTCAGGAGCAGCCGATTTTTGCCCGGTTGCCAAACATTGCCCGGAATCGGGATGGCCCGGTTACCCGTCATGGACCCCTCCCAAATGCGTTTGCCGTTGATATACACCTGCGTCGGCCCGTCGTTCTGAGCCAGCCCTAACGTAGTGGGGCCGGGCCGCGTCAGGCCGTCGGCCATGCCAGCCGGTAGCTCAACCGTCCGGGCCATGTAGCCCCAACCCCGAAACCCGTACATGCCTTTCCAGTCCCACTGCCCGAAGGGGTCGGTAGCCCTCCAGCGACTGATATCGTAGTTGGCAGTCAGATACGTTTGTTCGTCGGCGGGTGTGGGGCGGGTGGGTTTGCCCGTGAGCTGGCGGCTCAGGCGAACATCCATCAGGCTATCGACCTGCGCCCAGGAAGTAGGCATCTGCTGCACAGTGGGGGCGAGGTCGGCGTTGGTCAGCATTCGTTCGCGGCTGATCCAGCCCTCGGCCTGCGACCCACCCCACGACGAGTGAATCAGCCCGACGGGGACGTTGAGTTTCTGGGCCACCTCGCGGGCAAAGAAAAAGCCTACCGCCGTGAAATCACCCACCGTTTCGGGAGAACACACCCGCCAATCACCCATTTTTAGGTCGACCTGTGGCGTCAGGGCAAGATCATGCTCGACCGCGAAATGACGGATTGTCGGATAGTTGGCATTGGCTTTCTCCGTCAGAAACTTATCAGCGGCTCTCACCGGCCATTCCATATTCGACTGCCCGGAGCAAAGCCATACTTCGCCCACCAGCACATCGTTCACTACAGCCTGCCCCGATTTGGCCACGACCGAGAGCGAATGCGGCCCACCCGCTTCCAGCGGAGTCAGCCGAACGCTCCATCGGCCCGTGGCATCGGCTTTGGTCTGTTGCGTTTGTCCCGCCAACATAACCCGCACGTTTTCGGCAGGTTTGGCCCATCCCCATACTGGAATGGGTTGCTGTCGTTGCAGCACGACATGATCAGAGAAAAGCCTGGCCAAACGTACCTGAGCGCGAACGGCGGAGGTTGTAAACAGCAGGAAAGCGAGTAGTGAAAACCGGATCATAAGCGTAGGAATGTTGTCTGGATAAGGCACGTAGGTAAACTAAGAAAGCGAAACCGGCCGAATGGTCGGTACGGCGAGTTGGTAAAGTCCGAGGGCTACGAGGTAGGCACTGGCAGCCACGCCAAAAATAGGCAGGTAACTCCCGGTCAGTTCGAGCAGGTAGCCCGTTGCAGTAGCCACGAGCATCCCGCCCACTGCCCCGGCCATCCCCCCCAACCCGATAACCGATGAAACGGCCCGTTTCGGAAACTGATCGGTGACGGTTGTAAACAGCACTGCCGACCAGCTTTGGTGTGCCGCTGCCGCCAGGCCTATAAGTCCTACCGTCAGCCAGAGGTTGTTCGTAAACGCGGCCCCCACAATGGGTACAATGCACAACGCTGACCCCAGCAGTACCGCCTTTCGGCTCCGGTTTACGGACCAACCCCGCTGCAACAGTCGCGACGAGATCCAGCCTCCCGTAATGCCACCGAGGGCCACCATAGCGTAAATCGTAACGAGCGGACCAATTGAGGTTGTAATGTTCAGGCCGTATTGCTTGTTGAAGAATTTGGGTAGCCAATACAGGTAGAACCAAAAAATAGGGTCGGTCATAAATTTGACCAGAACAAACGTCCAGGTTGCGCGATACCGGAGCAAACTCGCCCATCGTAGCGGGGGCTGCTGCGTGGCCTCGTCCTGATCGCTTTGGATATAAGCCAGTTCGGCGGTCGATAACCGCGCCTGTCGTTCGGGAACCTCATACAGGCCCCACCAAAACACGAGCCAAAGGAATCCCAATGCCCCCGTGATAAAAAACGCATAAGTCCAGCCAAATTGAACCGACAGCAGTGGCACAAGGAGCGGAGCCAACACCGCCCCCAGGCTCGACCCACCATTGAAAATGCCCGTAGCCAACGCCCGTTCGCGTTTTGGGAAATACTCGGCAAAAGCTTTGATGGCCGCTGGCGTGCTGCCACTTTCGCCCAGGCCCAGCACGGCCCGCGCCAGGCCAAACCCAAACACGGTTCTGGCCCAGCCATGCCCGATGGCTGCCAAACTCCAGATGATAATTGAAACGGCATAGCCGATTTTAGTACCATAACGGTCTATAAACCAGCCAAATGACACGTAGCCGACCGCAAAAGCCGCCTGAAATGCCGTTACGATGTAGCCATATTCAACCTCCGACCAGCCAAACTGCTTTTCCAGATCGGGAGCCAGCAAACCCAACACTTGCCGGTCGATATAGTTGATCGCATTCGCGCAAAAGATGAGGGCGCAAATACGCCAGCGAAATCGCCCGATGGTTGTAAGAGTCATTGATGGTTCGCCTATCAGCACGAGCTGTCTATATTTGGTGCTTCATACCCAATTGATTTGCAAGCTACCAACCGACCGGACTGCCGGAGCGATAGCTCTCGGGTCGCTGTTGCTTCAGGTAGCAAAGCTATCAAAAGTGGGTAGATAAAAAAGTTTTGCCCGCAATCCCCAATCGACATGCTTATCCGTATTGTTCGTATGACCTTCCACGCCAATCAACTCGACGCGTTTCACCAGATTTTCGACCGCTCGAAACACCACATCCGGGCGTTTCCGGGTTGCCAGCACCTCGAACTCCTGCGCGACCTCGACCACCCCAACGTCCGCATGACCTACAGCCACTGGACCGGCCCCGACGCCCTCGAAGCATACCGACAAAGCGAGTTGTTCCAAACCACCTGGGCCGCCACCAAAGTCCTGTTTGCCGACCGACCTGTTGCCTTTTCGACGGGTCAACTGGAGGTGTTACCCTAGCGAAGGGCCACTTCCTAATTTTTTCGGGACATCCTCATAACCAGTACGTTTTCTAACCAAGTGTATTACTAAAATTGGTTAGACTTATGAGGACATCCCCGGCCACCATTTCCTGCATTATTCCTTTTTTTAACGAGGGCGACCGCCTGTTGCGCGTGCTCGACGTGGTTACGCACGTGCAGGGCATCAAACAGATCGTTTGTATCGACGACGGGTCCGAAGATCCGGCCCTGTCGCGGACGATCCGGCAACGCTGGCCCAAAATAGAGCTTATTCGGCGCGAACAGAACGAGGGCAAAGCTGCGGCTATCCGCGAGGCACTGGCTCAGGTCGATAGCGATTTTGTGTTGCTGATGGATGCCGACCTACAGCATGTCGACCAGTCGGAATTGAGCCGAATCGTTGCTAACGTCCGAAAAGGAGTCGATGCCGACATGCTGATTCTGCGCCGGTTACACGCCGAATGGTTCGTGAAAATGAGCCGCGCCGATGTGCTACTATCCGGCGAACGCATCCTCCGCCGTACCGATTTGGAGGCCGTTTTGGCTCAACCCATTAAAGGATTTGAGCTTGAAGTAGCCATTAACGACTACATGCAACGACATCAGAAGCGCGTTTGCTGGGTGCCCTGGTCGGCCACGAACACCTACAAAATCGCCAAGCGCGGCCCCGTTGAGGGGTTCGTGGCCGACGCGGCTATGTACGCCAACATCGTAGGTCATGTTGGCGTGGCGTCGGTTGTACGGCAATATCGCTCCTTTGCCCGGCAACCTCTTTGGGGGTAAATACAGACCTCTTTACGGCAGAGGCAAAGAAAATTTGGCAAGCTTTTGCCCAACTTTTCGGTACGTTCGCCGAATGCCCTACCTTTGCGGTTCATAATCGTGCGCTATGAACGCTCAGACTATAAAACAGCAACTTGAAGCGAATAAAACGCTATTGTTTAGCCGATATCCGCTCAAGTCGATGGCACTCTTCGGTTCGTACGTCGATGGGACTGCAACCGACGAGAGCGACGTGGATATTATGGTTGAATTTAGTCAACCAGTTGGTTTTGAATTCGTTGACCTGGTAATTGAACTCGAAGATTTACTACAGAAACGAGTTGACTTGGTAACTCGTCAAGCAGTTAGTCCGAAGCTAATGCCGTTCATTAGTCGTCAGCTTCAATATGTCTAAACGCAAGATTTTTCTTCTACTTCTTCAACAAGCTATAGAACAAATTTTAGAAACAGAGTCGTTTGACGACGACCTGATGTGAATACAACCTCGTTCTTATGCTAGCAAAACCGCTTGAACAAACGTACTTTATTATCGACTTCGATAGTACGTTTACCAAAGTAGAGGCCCTCGACGTGCTGGGCGAAATTTCCCTCGCCGGTCGGCACGACCGCGACGATGTACTCGATCAAATCCGCACGATTACCGACCGGGGCATGGCCGGTGAAATTTCCCTGGCTCAATCGCTTCAGCAGCGGCTCAAACTCCTCAACGCCCACCGCGACCACCTGCCCGCCCTTGTCGAAACGCTCCTGACCAAAGTATCGGACTCATTTCAGCGTAATCAATCGTTTCTGACCGACAATGCTGAACAGATTTATATCGTTTCGAGCGGTTTCAAGGAGTTTATTGTGCCCATTGTTACCTCGCTGGGTATCAAGGAGGACCACGTTTTTGCCAACACGTTCGAGTACGACGCGCAGGGCAACATTGTCGGTTGCGACTGCGAGAACCCGCTGGCCAGCGACAAAGGCAAGGTAAAACTCATGCGCGACCTTCAACTTGATGGCGATGTGTATGTGATTGGCGATGGCTACACGGATTATGAAATCCGGGAGTCGGGCCTGGCCAATAAGTTTTATGCCTTCACCGAAAACGTACTGCGCCCAAGCGTGGTGGCAAAGGCCGATCATATCGCGCCCTCGCTCGATGATTTTCTGTACGATAACCGCTTGAGCCGCAGCCAATCGTATCCCAAGAGTCGGATTAAGGTCTTGCTGCTCGAAAACGTACACCCCGTAGCGGTTCACCTGTTTGAGCAGGAGGGGTTTAGCGTTGAAATTCGCAAGGGTGCGCTTGATGAGGATGAACTGATTGAGGCTATCAAGGGTGTTCACATTCTGGGCATCCGTTCCAAAACGAACGTCACGCGCAGGGTACTCGAACACGCCGACCGACTCATGACCGTGGGGGCGTTTTGCATCGGCACGAACCAAATTGACCTGACGGCCTGCACCGAGCGGGGTATCACCGTGTTCAACGCACCGTACAGCAATACGCGCTCGGTGGTCGAACTGGCTATTGGTGAGATAATTATGCTTATTCGGAACGTCGTCTCGAAGAGCAACAAAATGCACGAGGGCGTTTGGGACAAGTCGGCCACGAACAGTTTCGAGGTACGCGGCAAAAAGCTCGGTCTGGTAGGTTACGGCAACATCGGTACGCAGTTGTCGGTGGTGGCCGAGGCCCTGGGCATGGAGGTGTATTTCTACGATGTGGTCGATAAACTGGCTCTGGGCAACGCCCGCAAATGCCGGACCCTCGACGACCTGTTGGCCGTTTCGGACATTGTGAGCCTGCACACCGACGGGCGCAAAACGAACAAGAACCTGATTGGTGCGCGGGAGTTTGGCCTGATGAAGCAGGGCGTCATTTTCCTGAACCTCTCACGCGGGCATATCGTGGACATTCCGGCGTTGGTCGACGCCATCAAGTCAGGCAAGGTTTGGGGTGCGGGCGTCGATGTGTTTCCGTATGAGCCTAAAACCAATAACGAGGAGTTTATCAACGAGTTGCGTGGCCTGCCCAACGTAATTTTGACGCCCCACATTGGCGGCAGCACCGAGGAAGCTCAGGCCAACATTGGCTCGTTTGTGCCGGGCAAACTGCTCGAATACATCAACAACGGTAGCACCTACGGCTCCGTAAATTTTCCTGAACTGCAACTGCCCCTGCTGCACGACTCGCACCGGCTGTTGCACATTCACCGCAACGTGCCGGGGATTCTGTCGCAACTGAATCTGATTTTCGCCAAGCACCACATTAACATCAAAGGTCAATATCTCAAAACCGACGAGAACATCGGCTACGTCATCACCGACATCGCCAAAGAATATTCCGACGGTATGGTAGCCGAGTTGCGCGATGTTGATAACACAATTAAGTTCAGGCTTTTGTATTGATGAAAAACACCTATTTCACCCCCGGCCCCGCTGAACTGTACCCGACCCTTGCACACCATTTGCAAACCGCAATGGACGAGCAAATAGGGTCAATTTCGCACCGGAGCCAGAAATTTCGGGATATTTACAAGCATACAGACGAGCAGTTGCGGGCGTTGATGAACATTCCGGCCTCGCACGGGATTTTCTTCACCGGCTCGGCCTCCGAAGTTTGGGAACGATTGTTACTGAACTGCGTGGAACACGAGAGCTTCCATTTAGTAAATGGCTCATTCTCACGAAAGTTTTTCGACTACGCGCAGAGCTTGCATAAGTACGCTCACATTCAGGAAAAGCCGTTTGGCGAGGGGTTCGATGCTGCTGAAATTGAAGTGCCTGAATACGCCGAACTCGTGTGCATGACCCACAACGAAACCTCGGCAGGGGTGCAGATGCGCCCCGTGGAGATGCACAAACTAAAGCGCAAATACTCCAAAAAGCTGTTTTGCGTGGATATGGTGTCGTCGGCACCCCACCCCGACCTCGACTTCGGCCTGATCGACTCGGCGTTTTTCTCCGTCCAAAAAGCGTTCGGAATGCCCGCTGGTTTGGGCGTCTGGATCGCCAACGAAGCCTGCCTCGACAAGGCCGAACGGCTCCGGAAATACGATTCCATGACCATCGGGGCGCACCACAATCTGCCCACGCTCTGGAAAAACTACCAGACGTTTGAGACGCCCGCGACGCCTAATGTGCTGTTTATATACCTGTTAGGCAAAATAGCCGAAGACCTGAATCAGATTGGTATCGACACCGTTCGCAGGCAAACCGAAGACAAGGCCCGGCTGCTCTACAAGTTCATCGAAGGCGACGAACGTTATGCTCCTTTCGTGAAGGAAGAACGGCACCGTTCACCGACGGTGGTCGTTGCGAACACCAAAGCCCCTGCTAAAGACGTGATGGCGAAAGCCAAAGAAGCGGGCCTAATTGTGGGCAGCGGCTATGGTAAGCAGAAAGATTCCCAAATTCGGATTGCCAATTTTCCGGCAACCTCAATGGAGCAGATTGAGGGGTTAATTCGGGTGTTGAAGGGGTAGTGCCGGATACCATCCGGCATGGCCGTGAGGCCAAAAGGGTTCAAGTTGGTAGCAATAAATTTCCGAGAATTACCAGCCTTACGGCTGTGCCGGATGGTATCCGGCACTACACACCTCGCAACTCTTCAATCCGCCCCAACACCAATTTCACATGCTGCTGTTTTGTCAAAACCACCGGCAATGCGGCTCGCACTTCGCAATTGGTAATAGGGCAGCGTTGGCAGGTTTCGCCGACGAGCGTTTCGGGGATGGCTCGGTCGTCGACGAAGCGGAACACCTGCCGGAGTTCGTCGGTGAGTGGAAATCCGATGTTAATGCTGCTGTTATCGGTGGAGGGGGGCGACGATTTGGCAATCGAAAACACGAAATAGGCATTGCCGTTGGTCGCAAACGTGATGCGTTGCGCCCGACATATGGGCCGACCGTCCCACTGGTTTTCCTGCTGTAAGGCCCGCAACTCATTCAAAATCGTTACCGACACTTGCCGACGGCAATAATGCTCATCGCGGGCAACGCCGTGGGGCGTATGGAGCTTGCTCAGATGCAACTCTTTCGAGAGCCGAAAACGTCCGTCGGGGCCGTGGTTAAACCGCAGAAAGAATAACTCGCGTTGCCCAAAATGGCTCGTGAGCAGGTTCGTCATTCGTAACAGGAACATTTCGGGCGTTACCGCAAACGGCTCCATCAGGGCCAATAACCGGTCATTATCCCACGTGGGTAGAGTTACTAATTGAGTCAGGGAATCAAGTAGTGGTTGGCGTGGAATAAGCACCGCGCGGGCAAAATACGACGCCCTGAAGTTGTTCAGCACCTCATCGAACGAGCGGGCTTCGAGCATCGACGATTCGAGGGGTCGCACCGTCAGGTTTAGTCGGTGGTACCCCACCTCGCGGGCGAGAGTGAAGGCACGTTGCTCAACAGAAAGTTTGTCGTTGAGCAGCAAGGTCTTTTTTTCGGGCAGGTATACCGAGCGCAATGTAGTTAGTTCGGGGTGGGTTTGGGCGTCGTAGACCTGCACCGTGCAGCCGTACTCGTCGGTGAGCACTTGGGTTAGCCAATCGGGGCAGTCGATGGAGGTTTTTGGTAGCGGGTGTTCTGTGAGGAATTGGCTGGCTTCGGTTTCGAGATCCGCAAAATAATTATCGTGCATGGCCTGATACGTCCGCAGTACCGAAAAGAAAAACTGCTCAACCCGCAGGTCGTAGTTCCGGCCAATCTCGATCAGGGTACTGATAAACGCGCTCAATTTGGTTGGCGCGTTGGCCATCACTTCCAGAAAATAACCCGGTTCGATGCCGAACAAATCGAACGGTAACTCGCTCAGGATGTTCGAGTTGAGTAACTCAACCACGGGTTCTAACTGCTTGCTTACCCGCAAAGATACCAGTGTGTCGTAGTCAGTATTGAGGGCTTTGGCCAAGGCGAATAGCTTCTCCGTTTTGGGGTATTTCTTGCCTTTTTCGATCTCATTCAAGTACGAAGGCGACAGGTTTGTACGGTTGGCCAACTCGTAGGTGGAGATGCCCAGTTCTGTGCGCAATTGCTTGATTTTCAGGCCAAAAATGAGCCGTACCTTATCCCGTTCCGAAGTCATAGGGCAAAAATAACACTTTGGAGGCTGTTTGATGGAAAATCAAGCGTTTTTAGCGATTCAATAAGTTTTAGCGAACGTTCGCTGATATATTGGCGTACACTTTTTATTTTTGGTGCATAATCATCACAAACTAAAACAGTGCATTATGGTAGTCGAAGCAGTCCGCCAGCCTTCAACGCTTGATTTTGAAACGGGTTTTCTAACGCCCACTGAAAAAGCTCTTTCTTTTTTAGGTGTCCCCGATCCTAAGGAAGTCTACTTTCAATTGTCGCCTGCCGAACTAATCGAAGCCGCGCTGCTCAACGGCGAGGGCCACCTGACCGACACGGGCGCACTCATGTGTGCAACGGGCACGTACACGGGCCGGTCGCCCAAGGACCGCTACGTTGTGCTGGACGATTCGACCCAAAACGAAGTTGATTGGGGGACGGTGAATATTCCGTTCGACGAAACGGCCTTCGACCGGCTCCAGCGTAAGATGCGCAACTTCGTCGGCTACCATCCTGTGTATATACGCTACGCCCTCGCCGGGGCTGATCCGCGCTACCAACTCAAACTGTGTATTCTGACCACCTCGGCCTGGCAAAACCTGTTTTGCTCGAACATGTTTTTGCGCCCTACCGAGGACGAGATAGCCGATTTTAAGCCGGACTTCACGATTCTGGCCCTGCCCGATTTCAACGCTGACCCTGCTGAGGATGGGACGCGGGGCACCAATTTTTCGATTCTGAATATGTCGAAACGCACCATACTGATTGGTGGTACGGGTTATGCTGGAGAGATTAAGAAAGGTGTGTTTTCGGCCTTGAACTTCCTGTTGCCCCGGCAAAACGTGCTGCCCATGCACTGTTCGGCCAACGTGGGGGCGTCGGGCGATGTGGCCCTGTTTTTCGGCTTGTCGGGTACGGGCAAAACGACGCTCTCTGCCGACCCCGAGCGCGGCCTCATCGGCGACGATGAACACGGCTGGAGCGAGCGGGGCATTTTCAACTTCGAGGGTGGCTGTTACGCCAAAGTGGTTGACCTAACCCGCGAATGCGAACCGCAGATTTACGACGCCATCCGCTACGGAGCTATTGTCGAGAACACGCGCTTCGTGCCCAACACGCACATGGTCGATTACGCCGACACGTCGATCACCGAAAACACGCGCACCTCGTACCCAATCAATTTTATCGACAATGCCGTGAACCCCTCCACGGGCGGGCATCCGCAAAACATTTTCTTCCTGACCTGCGACGCCTTCGGGGTGTTGCCCCCCATTGCCCGGCTCACACCCGAGCAGGCAATGGATTACTTTTTGTTGGGCTATACGGCCAAAGTTGCGGGTACCGAAATGGGTGTTACCGAGCCGCAGACCACGTTTTCGGCCTGCTTCGGGGCGGCTTTCATGCCTCGGCCCGCCCGCGAGTATGCGCAGATGCTCGGCGAAAAAATTCGTGAGCATGGGGCCAATGTGTGGCTTATTAACACGGGCTGGACGGGTGGTCCCTACGGCGTGGGCCAACGGATGAAACTTGCCTACACCCGCGCCATGATTCGGGCCGCGCTCAAAGGCGCGTTCGACACGATTGCGTTTACGGACCATCCTGTATTTGGCCTTGCTATGCCCACCACCTGCCCCGACGTACCCGCCCACCTGCTCGACCCGCGCCAAACCTGGACCGATGGCGACGCCTACGACGCGAAGGCGCAGGACCTGAACGAACGCTTCCAGGCCAAACGTGAGAAACTCACTGCAACCACCCTAACGGTATGATGACTTTTGTAGAACCATCGCCTGTACTGACGATAAAGCCAGAAATGCCCAACCTGGCCTTACCCGTGGGTACCACGCTCGACCGGTACATCATGCGTCGGCAAAACGCGTTCCCTTTTGCCACCGGCGAACTCTCGCAGCTCCTGCGCGACATTGCACTGGCGAGTAAGATTATCAACCGCGAAATTAACCGGGCGGGCCTCATCGACATTGGCGGGGCAGCAGGGTCGGGGAATGTGCAGGGCGAAATGCAGCAGAAGCTCGACGTAATCGCCAATATCCGGTTTATCCGGGCACTCAAAAATGGGGGCGAGGTGTGCGGTATTATTTCGGAGGAAGACGAGCACATGATTCAAACCGGCAACGTGAACGGCAAATACGTGGTGGCTATCGACCCGCTCGACGGCTCCTCGAACATCGACGTGAATGTTTCCATTGGCACCATCTTTTCGATCTACCGGCGGGTGTCGCCGGTGGGTACCGAGGCCACCTTGGACGATTTTATGCAGGGTGGCCGGGCGCAGGTAGCCGCCGGTTATGTTCTCTATGGCTCCTCCACGATCCTGGTGTTCACGACCGGGCAGGGCGTGTCGGGTTTCACCTACGACAACTCGCTGGGCGAATATATTTTGTCGCACAACGACATCCGGCAACCGGCCAACGGTTCTATTTTTTCGTGCAATGATGGAAACGCCGACGATTACCCAGCCTATGTGCAGGATTATCTGGCCCAATGCAAAAAACAACGCCTGACGGGTCGATACATTGGTTCGCTCGTGGCCGATTTTCACCGGAATTTGATCAAAGGCGGCATTTATTTGTATCCGCCCACGGTGAAATCACCAGTGGGTAAACTTCGGTTGCTATATGAGTGCTACCCGATGGCATTCATTGCCGAGCAAGCTGGGGGTATGGCAACCGATGGTCAGCAGCCCATTCTGGACGTTCGGCCCGTTTCGCTGCATCAGCGATCCGTTTTATACATCGGTTCTAGCGAAATGGTCACTCAATTGTAGCGTAGCATACCCTCACAATTCACAACCTTTTTCTATGGCATCAGTTGTTGAAGTAGTTTTAAACATACTCAACAACGATGAAAACGATTCTTACCACTGTGGGCCTGTTGCTGGCGTTGACTGCCGCGACATTTGCCCAAACGACAACGCAACCGCCGGAGTCGACAACAACCGGGTCGACAACAACGACTCAATCGACCGAACGCCCCTTAATTAAGGAGGAGACGAAGCAGGAAATCCGCGAGAAAGCGAACGAGGTAAAACAGGATGCACGGGAAGCCGGTCAGGAACTGAAAAAAGAAGCTCGTGAGGCTGGTCAAGAGATCAAACAAGACGTAAACCGCGCTGGCGACAAAGTGCAGGCGGTTGGTCAGGAAATAAAAGAAGACGTGAAGGGCGAAGTGAACGCCATTCGTGTCCGTAACGACCGGAACGGTTTAGAGTGGTTTGAGCGCGGGAGCGTGTTTGTAGGGGCTTCCGTTGGTCTGGGTCTGGGTCGTGAAAGTGGCTCATATCTGGCGATCAATCCGCGCGTAGGCTACTTCTTCCAACCGGGCTTTATGGCGGGTTTGCGCACGAGCTTCGACCGTCGTTTGTCAACGAGTTTCCGGTCGCAGGAGTTGGGCGTATTTGCGCGATATTACCCCTTCCGTACACGGGTTAGTGGTTTTGTTGGCGCGGGCTACAACTTCGGGCGTGAGTTTGCCAGCAATATCGACCGCGATGAGAAAGCCCGTTTCAACAGCATTACGCTTGAAGTGGGCACGATGGTGCGGCTCCAGCGTAATCTGGGTCTGGAAGCATCACTCGAAACCAATTATTATGACCGCAGCAACCCCCTTGCCGGACGCAACCGGGGTGGCCGTGTGCGAATTGGCGTAAATTATTATTTCACTCGAAAAGTAGTGGTAAATTAGGAATCAAAAACCCCCAACCCCCTAAAGGGGGCTTTGTCCGACGTAGAAGCAAGCCCCCTTTAGGGGGTTGGGGGTAGATTTACTCACGCAAAAAAATACAAAACGCTAACACTCAGTCCAGTAAGCACGCCCGCCCAAACGAGCGTGCTTTTTTTGTTTCTGCCCCGTAAGAACAATCCGAACGTGGCTAACCCCGCCCACAAAGCCACGCTTCGGGGTGAAAATCCACCTACGAAAACTAACCCTACAAACACAGCCTGCACGGCCAGAAACAACCCGACAGCCCGCGCCACCTGTCCCGCATCGACGTCGACCCGGAGCCGCTCGAAACCTTCTTCGTTGGTATTCGGGTAGCGCGTGAGGCTCAGAATAATCAGCGTGGCCGAACTCAGCACGAACGTCAGGAATACCCGGTGCATAAAGTTGAGCTTCAGGCCGAACAGGGCCGCGATAGCCGGTTCAGTGCCCAAAAAGTTGAGGTAAATCTGCTCCGACACCAACCCAAACACGGGTCCGAGCAGCATGGCCCACACGGCAGCCGGAGCACTCGCGCGTCGCCAGAGGATACCGAAAAAGAAGGCTACCATAATCCCCGGTGTGAAGTACGAAAGCTGCGACGACACCTTGAGCATGAAGTTGTTCGTACGGTCGGGGGTGTAGGTGAGTAGGGCAAGGCCGATGCTCGCCACAACCATCGCTACAATGGTGAGCCGCCCGAAGCGCACAATTTGGCGGTCGTTAGCGTCGGGCGTGATGTATTTTTTGTAGACGTCGAGCGTGAGCAGGGTGGTGGCCGCGTTCATCATCGAATCGACCGACGAGAATGTTGCTGCCGTTAGTCCGGCCAAAATCATCCCGGTTAGGCCCACCCCCTGCGGAATCACCGTTTCAACCAGCTTCAGAAACGTGTTGTCTGAATTGAAATCGACCGCCGACGCGCCGAAACGTGCCCCAAACAGGTAGTAGGCCGCAACCCCCGCCGAGATACTGAAAAACGGAATGGTGAGTTTCAGAAAGCCGCTGGCTATAATGCCTTTGCGGGCGTCCTCATCGGAGTCGGCAGCCAACACCCGCTGCACCAGGAACTGATTGGTTGAAAAGTTGAAGCAATGTTGAAGCATTAGGCCCGTAAAAATGCCCGTCCAGGGCAGGTTAGGGTGGTTGCTAGGCAAGTACAAGTGCATTTTTTGAGCCGCACGGGGTTGAGCCGCGTCGAGGTCGAGCAGTCCGAAAAACCCACCGATTTCGGGTTGAGAGAGCGTAAAGTAAGCCACCGCAAACCCAGCCATCAGCATCATAATGGTCTGGATGGTGTCGGTAATGACAATGCTCTCCATCCCCCCCCAAATCGTGTAACTGCACGTGACGAGGCCAATGAGCAACAGGCCCGTCAGGTAACTAATCTCGAACGACCCACCGCCCAATAGCCATTGCAGGGTAATACTGCCCACATAAAACGCCCCCACTAATTGCACCAGAATAATAAGAACCAGTAAAATGGTGTAAATAAGCCGGGATGCTTCGTTGTAGCGGATTTCGAGATACTGCGAGAGCGTGAACACTTCGAGTCGCCGGTAGCTGGCCAGAAACACGAAGCATAAGAGCAAAATAGCTGGAAACACGATCTCGTAATGCGCCTGAACAAACCCAATGGAATAGCCAATACCGAGCATGCCAATCAGGTGAAACGACGAGATGTTGGTCCCGAACACCGATCCGGCCACCGTCCACCAGCGGATATTGCGTCCCGCCAGAAAATACTGTTCGGCGGTTTTCTTGCGAAGGGCCACCAGGATGCCCGCCGTGGGCATGATAAGCAGCATCAGAACTAAAACAATCAGGTCGATGGTCGACAGTTGGGCAAGCATGAAGTTGTAGGGTTAATAGGAATGAGCAAATATACAACGTAGGGGCAGACCCACGTGTCTGCCCGTTGGAATGTCCCGGACCCAAATCTATTGGGCAGACACGTGGGTCTGCCCCTACTTCGGACCGTTTAATCAAAAAATACCCAAAACAACACAACATACAGGCCTTTCGCGTACACACAGCTAGCGAGTTAGAAATAGGTTGAATAGATTTGACCTACAGACTAACCGTTTCACCCATTTCAACATGACCGCGTCCGCTACAATTAACTTGCCCTGGGTAGAATCACCTTTTTTCAATCAGGAGCTTAAAAAGGCCAACCTTAGCCCTGATCTTGAGGCCCAGGTTCGGCAATACGCTGAAGACGGCTACCTGATCTTTGACCCCGAAATCGACGAGTCGGTACTCAACGATGCGCTGGAGCAGGTTGGACCCCTGTATGGCAAAGACCTGCGCAAGCAAGACGCCTGGCAAACTGTTCCGGCGGTTCGGGCTATCGCCACGGCTCCGAAAATTATGGCGATGCTGCAATTACTCTACCACCGCAACCCGATTCCGTTCCAAACGCTCAACTTCCCGGTGGGCACGCAGCAACGTACTCACTCCGACGCGATCCATTTTAACTCTATTCCGCAACGGTTTATGTGTGGGGTGTGGGTAGCTCTCGAAGATGTCCGGCCCGACAATGGCCCCCTGCATTATTACCCCGGTAGCCACAAGCTCCCCTTCTACGACCTGGTCGATATGGGTTTGAAAGGCTCCGAAGCTAAAACGGTTGAGGACGTCTACGGAAAAACCTACCACGCTTACGAAAACCGGCTCGAAGAGATTATCCAGGCGCAGGGCCTCAAAAAAGCCACGCTGAACATGCCCAAAGGCAAGGCTATTATCTGGTCGGCCAATTTGCTGCACGGGGGCGAGAAAATCCTGACGCCCGGCTCCACCCGCCACTCGCAGGTGACGCACTATTTCTTCGAGAACTGCGTGTATTATACCCCCCTCCGCTCCGACGCCACACTGGACAAACTTTACGTCCGCAAAATCACGAACATTGCCACCGGCCAACCCGTCGAGAATAAATATTTTGACGAGTCATTGCGGTACATACAGGAGGGATACGCCCAACGGTACGCCATTCCAAACTCGGTAATAAAGCTTGGCTCGCGCATGCCGCCGTTCCTGATTCAGGCCGTAAAGAAGTTTTTAAAAAAGTAGGGGCAGACCTACGTGTCTGCCCTATACCCGGTCTTGCACCCACGTGTCTGCCCGATGTGTAATCCTGTCCTAATCTGTACCTTTGGGCAAATACACTGGGCAGACACGTGGGTCTGCCCCTACCGCCGGATACATGCCATCAAACAAAACCTTCCTGCTCTACGGGGCTAACGGCTACACCGCCCGCCTGATTATCGAACGCGCTGAACGCTTCGGCCTTACGCCTATTTTGGCCGGGCGCGACGAAGCCAAAGTAAAGGTGTTGGCGATGAAGCACCACCTGGAATATCGTGTGGCCGATCTGGGCGATGCCAACGCGCTCGATGCTGCCCTGGAAGGTGTTGGGGTGGTACTGCATTGCGCGGGGCCATTTTCTAAGACCGCCGGGGCTATGCAACAGGCCTGCCTGCGTACCCAAACGCACTACCTAGATATTACAGGCGAAGTGGCTGTTTTTGAAGGGGGTAAGTCGCTGAACGAGCGGGCCAAAGCACAGGGCATCATGATTATGTCGGGCGTGGGGTTCGACGTGGTCCCGACGGATTGCATGGCCCTGCACCTCAAAAACCAACTCCCCGACGCCACCCATCTGCAACTGGCCTTTGCCAACGATGGAGGCAGCGTGTCGCGCGGAACGGCCCTGACGGCGGTTGAGAATCTGGGCGCGGGCGGTCTCGTTCGCGAAAACGGGCAACTTCGCCCCGTCCCGAATGCCTACAAAACACTGACCGTCAACTTTGAACCAGGAAAAACGCTCACCTGCGCCACCATCCCGTGGGGCGATCTGGCAACGGCCCACCAAACCACCGGCATTCCCAACATCGAGACGTACATGTCCATGCCGCCCCGCCTGATTCGCCTGTCGCGGTTGGGTAACTACTTGGGCTGGTTGTTGGGCAGTAAACCGGTGCAAACACTACTTCGCGACCGGATCAACAGCACCCTCACCGGCCCCGACGAGGCCGTTCGCAACCGGGCGCGGTCGCTCGTGTGGGGGCGTGTGCGTAATGGGGCCGGGCAGGAAGTGGAAGCCCGCCTGAACTGCCCCGAAGGCTACACCCTCACCGCCGACATGGCCCTGATTATTACCCGCAAGGTGTTGGAAGGAAACTGGAAGCCCGGCTACCAAACCCCTGCCGGTTTATATGGCGAGGGTCTGGTGCTCGAAGGTGGAGGAAAGTGGGTGTAACACCGCAGCTATAATTTATACCCCGCGATCAGCAAACCGCCGATGATGGCACCAATGAGGGGGCCAACCACCGGAATCCAGCTATAGGGCCAGTCGGAGGAGCCTTTGCCGGGAATCGGCAGCAAGGCGTGGGCAATACGCGGGCCGAGGTCGCGGGCGGGGTTGATGGCGTAACCCGTGGGGCCACCCAACGACAGGCCAATGCTCCATACCAGAATTCCGACCAGATACGGCCCTATGCCAACGGCCATCTGTCCAAGTCCCTTCGACGAGATACCGGCCAAACCCAAAATGAGCACCAGCGTTCCCATAATCTCACTAATCAGGTTCGGGCCGAGGCTGCGAATAGCGGGGCCGGTGGCAAAAACGGCCAGTTTATCGCCGGGCGATTCGGTAGCGGCCCAGTGGGGCAGGTGGTGGAGCCACACCAGTACAGCACCCAGAAACGCCCCGATCATCTGGGCCGAAATGTAGGGGACGATCTTACTGAAATCGTTGCTAGCCACGGCGAAGGCCACGGTAACGGCAGGGTTCAGGTGGGCGTCGATACTCCCGAAGGCTTTCGACACGAAAATGGCGATCATGACAGCGAAGGCCCAACCGGCAGTGATCACGATTAAACCGCCCGAGTTACCCTTGGTTTGTTTCAGAACGACGTTGGCCACCACGCCATCGCCCAATAATAGCAGCACCATCGTGCCAAT
Source organism: Cytophagales bacterium (assembly GCA_004292855.1). Classification (GTDB taxonomy): domain Bacteria; phylum Bacteroidota; class Bacteroidia; order Cytophagales; family Spirosomataceae; genus Rudanella. The sequence goes on along the minus strand of RDXN01000042.1, from coordinate 94,772 downwards.
CAGCTCGCCTAAAAATGGAGACGTTTGCATACAGAGAAGTTAAGGGGGTCTGTTCGACTTATTTGAATAATACTTTGTGCGAATTAAGCCATATTTTTGGCATTCAACCAAGTGAATGAGCGAATGAGTGATTGAGTGAATGAGCGAATAGTTCTAGTACTCACCATAGTCGCTCATTCACTCAATCACTCATTCGTCAATTGAACAATGAAAACCATCCTATTTGAAACCCCCGGTAAGCCAACCGAAATCCTACAAACCGCTGACCGCCCCATGCCCGAGCCGGGACCGGGCGAAGTCCGTATCCGGGTCATTGCCAGCCCCATTAACCCCTCCGACGTGATGTTCGTACAAAACCTGTACGGCATCAGACCTAAGTTCCCGTCGTCGCCAGCCGGTTTCGAGGGTGTGGGTGTGATTGACGCGTTGGGCGAGGGTGTACAACTGCAAACGGGTATGCGAGTGAGCTTCACGGGTATAGGCGCATGGTCGGAATACGCCATCGCCAATCACCGCGCCCTGATCCCCGTCCCCGACGCCATGACCGACGATGTGGCCGCGCAATTATTTGTGAATCCCTTCACGGCCTTTGCGATGGTGCAGGAGTCGGGTGTGCAGCCGGGCGGATGGCTCATGCTCACGGCCTGCGGCTCGGCCTTTGGCAAAATGGTGATTCAGTTGTGCAAGCAAAAGGGTATTCAGACCATTGGCACCGTCCGGCGCGATGACCTGAACGACGAACTCAAAGCACTTGGCCTGACCGAAGTTATCAATACCGAGAACGAGAACATGGCCGCTCGTGTGAAAGAAATAACTGGTGGCAAAGGCGCGGAGTGCGTACTCGACGCCGTAGGTGGGCACACGGCGAGCGAGGCCCTGAAATGCCTCGGTAAAGGCGGCACCATGCTCATTTACGGGCTGTTGAGCCTGCAAGACCCCAGCCTGAACGCGGGTCTGATGATTTTCCGTGAACTGACCGTGCGGGGGTTCTGGCTCACCGACTGGATGCGTCGGGCCACCCCGGAGGCCCGGAAAGAGGTGTCGCAGAACGTGATCTCGATGCTGGCTTCGGGGCAGATTCAGTTGCCCGTGGAGGCTTCGTACAACCTCGACCAAATCACCGAGGCCGTCGCTCACTCCGAGCGGCCTGGTCGCTGGGGTAAGATTCTGGTGAAACCGTAACGATTTCCTGAAACCCCATGAACAAACCCATTTTGCTTTTGGCGGCTCTGTCGCTCACAACGGGCGCGTTTGCCCAAAAAAAGGCCCGTAAAGCCGCTACTTCGCCCGCCCCGGTCGCTATTGCAGCAACCCCTGCCGCCGACCGACTGACTCCCCGTTCGGGCACGTCGCTCATTCAGAATCTGCCGTTTAAGTCCGTTGGGCCAACGGTCATGAGTGGGCGCATTGTGGATTTGGCGGTTAACCCAGCTAATCCGTTTGAGTTTTATGTGGCTTTTGCCAGTGGTGGACTTTGGCATACAACCAATAACGGCGTATCGTTTGAGCCGCTCTTTCAGAATGAGGCTGTTATGACCATTGGCGCGTTGGCCGTGGACTGGAAAGGGGCCAAACCCACCGTTTGGCTCGGTACGGGTGAGTCCAATGCCAGCCGCTCGACCTACGCGGGTGTGGGTTGCTACCGGAGTACGGATGGTGGCAAAACCTGGCAACACCTGCCGGGTCTGGAGGAGTCGCACCACATCGGCAAAATTGCCCTGCACCCCACCGACCCCAATGTGGCGTGGGTGGCGGCAGTTGGTCATTTGTATACACCCAACCGCGAGCGTGGCCTATACAAAACCACCGATGGCGGCAAAACGTGGCGGCAAACGCTGTTTATTGATGACAAAACCGGGGCTATCGACGTTGATATTGACCCCGCGAATCCACAGGTGTTGTACGCGGCCATGTGGCACAAAGAGCGCAGGGCGTGGAATTTTGTAGAAGGCGGCAAAACGTCGGGCCTGTATAAAAGTACCGACGGGGGCGAAACCTGGAAATTGATCACGGGCGCATCGTCGGGACTGCCGCAGGACGAGAACACGGGTCGTATTGGCCTGACCATCTTCCCCAAGAATCCGCAAACGCTTTATGTGATTCTGGACAACCAAACTGCCCGGCCTGCCAAGGAAAAGAAAGCCGATGTAACGAAGAAATTGACCAAAGATCAGCTTCGGGTGATCTCGAAGGACGATTTTTTGAAGGCCGAAGACTCGTTCATTGCCGACTACCTGGAGGAGCAGAACTTCCCCGAACGCTACACGGCCAAGTCGCTCAAGGAGATGGTGCGGACGGATAAGATCAAGCCCATTTCTATTCTCGAATACACCGACGACGCTAATTCCCGGATCATTAACTCCGAGGTAACTGGTGCCGAGGTGTACCGCTCCGACGATGGGGGTCAACGCTGGCGCAAGGTCAACGCCGACTATCTGGATGGCCTTTACAACAGCTACGGCTACTATTTCGGCAACGTGTGGGTGGCTCCCGACAACGCCGATAAGATCGTGATTGCGGGCGTACCCGTGATTCGGTCGGAGGATGGCGGCAAAACCTACCGGAGCATGGACGGAGCCAACGTCCACTCCGACCATCACGCGCTCTGGATCAACCCGACCAACAACAACCACATGATTTTGGGCAACGACGGGGGCCTGAACATCACCTACGACAACGGCAGAACCTGGTTCAAGGCCAATACGCCCGCCGTGGGGCAGTTTTACGCCGTTGCCGTCGACATGGCCAAGCCCTACAACGTTTACGGCGGTTTGCAGGACAACGGCGTTTGGGCCGGACCCAGCACCTACCGCGCCGACTACGACTGGTACGACCGGGGCCAATACCCTTACAAACCGCTCATGGGGGGCGACGGCATGATGGTGCAGGTCGATTGGCGCGACAACGCCACCGTGTACACCGGCTTCCAGTTTGGCAACTACTTCCGCGTCAACAAGAACACGGGCGAGATGAAACGGCTCGTGGTGCAGACGGACGTGGGCGAAGGTAAGCTCCGCTGGAACTGGGAGTCGCCCATTTTGATCTCACGGCACAATCAGGACGTAATCTACTTCGGCTCCAACCGATTCCACCGCAGCATGAACAGGGGCGACGAGTTCAAAACCCTTTCCGGCGACCTCACGAAAGGGGCCAAAACCGGCGATGTGGCTTTTGGTACGTTGACCACGATTGACGAATCGCCCCTAAAGTTCGGGCTGATTTACGCGGGTTCCGACGATGGGCTGGTGCATGTCTCGAAAGATGGGGGCTATACCTGGACCAAAATTTCGGACAGCCTGCCGCAAGATTTGTGGGTGAGTCAGGTGTCGGCGTCAGCCCACGACGAGGGAACGGTCTATGTTTCGCTGAACGGGTATCGCGACGATCATTTCCGGCCCTATGTGTTTGTCTCGACCGACTACGGCCAAACGTGGCAATCGCTGGCTCAAACGCTGCCCAACGAGCCGGTGAACGTGGTGCGCGAAGACCCCAAAAATGCCAATTTGTTGTACGTAGGCACCGACCACAGCCTGTACGTCTCGCTCGACCGGGGCAAGACGTTCGTGCGCGCAAGTTCGGCCACGTTGCCCGCCGTGGCCGTGCATGACGTGGTCGTGCATCCGCGCGATGGCGAACTGCTGGTGGGTACGCACGGACGCTCGCTGTACACGGCCAACGTAGAGCCGTTGCAACAGTTGGTCGATTCGGTCATGAGCAAGCCCTTACACCTTTACGCGCTAAAACCGATCACGGCAAGCGCAGGCTGGGGCCGGGTGTTCAACAAGTACGAGGACGCCCCCAAATACACCTACCCGATTACGTATTACGCCAAGCAGCCCGGCCAACTGACTGCCAAAATCACGACCGACAAGGGCCTGCTCCTCCGCACCCTCACCGACACTACCGAAGCAGGCCTCAATTACCTGACTTACGATTATACGGTGGATACAACCGGGCGCGTGGCCTACGAAAAGTACCTGAACGACAGCAAGAAGAAGGACGATAAGCCCGTCGAACTAGCCATTGCAGATGATAAGCGGCTCTATCTCCGCCCCGGCAAGTACAGACTGATTCTGGAACAAAACGGCACAACCTTAACCCGAGATTTAGAGGTGAAAGCCCCCGACCGTCGCCCTCGCCGACCCACCACCTTTGCCTCGCCCGGCGAGTTTGAAGCCTGGCGCGAGGGGGAAGAGGAAGGAGAGAAGTAGACTCAGAAACCATGCTCCGTTCCGTACCCCGTTTGCTCGTAATGGCCCTGCTTGTGATCGGGCTGCTGACGCTGTGGGAATACCTGCGAACGTGGTCTGTGTTCGAGCGATTTACACGCTCCGATACGGCCACGCAACAGGTTGTCTTGAAAGAAGTGACGACCCTCGGCAAGCTCGAACTGGTCCGTTACACGTTCAAAGACGTGGTAGAGTATAACCGCCCACGAGCCATTTTACCCAACGCACGTGCCGTGCTGATTGTGCAGGGAGAAGCCACGGGTTGCATCGACCTCACCCACCTGCTACCCGCCGACGTGCAGGTAGGCGATACGCTTGTGGTGCGATTGCCGCAACCGGAATTGTGCGGCTGGAAGATCAACCACAGCCAATCGCGGGTGTACGATACGGAATTTGGGTTGTTGGACGAATCGGAATTGGTGAGTGAAGCTTACAAACAGGCCGAGGAGCAAGTTCGGCGGGCGGCTCTGAACAGCGACATCCTGAAACAAACCCGCCAAAACGCCGACCGGATTCTGCGGCCCGTTTTGGAGAAAGTAGCCGGAAAGCCGGTGGTGTTTCGATGAGGATTGGAGCCAGTGAAGCTTTTTAGTTTTGTCAACACGTTGATTTTTTGTCATCCCGACGAAGGAGGGATCTAGCCTGTTTTTAGTCAAGTTGTCTACAAGGAGACTAGATCCCTCCTTCGTCGGGATGACAAAAAATACGTCATCTTACGAAAAACCGCTAAACTATTCCCCCTCCTTATGACTCAGCCTTCTACAACTTCCAACCGACGCTCGTTCCTACAAAAACTTGCCCTCACAGGTGGGGCGTTTTCGGCCAATAGCCTGTTCACACAAGCCCATGCCGCCGACTGGGCCGAGGCCGCTGAACGCGTCGACCAACTAACACCGCAACAGGCCACTCAGGACGAAGATTATTGGCACTTGATTCAGCAAGCGTACCCGGCCTCGTCGTCGAATATCCTGATTCTGAACAACGGGGGTGTGTCGCCCGCGCCATTGGTGGTGCAACAGGCGTTGGAGGGCTATAACCGCTTGATTAATCAGGGGCCTTCGTACTACATGTGGCGGATGCTCGATCAGGGGCGCGAGGCCGTTCGTGACAAACTGGCCCTGCTCGCGGGCACCTCTCCCGACGAAATTGCCATCAACCGAAACGCTACTGAGGCCCTGCTCACGGTGATCTACGGCCTCAACCTCCAACTGGGCGACGAGGTGATTGGCACCCTACAAGATTACCCCAACGTGGTGCAGGCCTGGCGGCAACGCGCCGACCGCGACGGGGTGGCCTACAAACAACTGAATTTCACGTTTCCCATTGAGGACGACGATGCCATTGTGAGCGCGTTCGAGCGGGCCATTACGCCCAAGACCCGGTTGTTGCACATTACGCACGTGATCAACTGGATGGGGCAGATTATGCCTGTGCAGAAAATTTGCCAAATGGCCCGCAAACGCGGCATTGAGGTGCTGGTCGATGGGGCGCACTCCTTCGGGCTGCTCGACTTTAAGATTCCCGACCTCGGCTGCGACTATTTCGGGACGAGTTTGCACAAGTTTCTGTCGGCCCCAGTCGGGACGGGGATGTTGTGGATTCGGAAAGAGAAAATCGCGGGCATTTGGCCCCTGCTCTGCAACGGCCAACCCAAAGGCGACGATATTCGGAAGTTCGAGACCATCGGTACACGCAGTTTCGCTATTGAACAGGGCATCGGTGAGGCCCTCAATTTTCACAACGCTATCGGCACCAAACGAAAGGAGGAACGCATTCGATACCTCAAAAATTACTGGGCCGAACGGGTGCAAAACCTGCCGGGCGTGCGTTTGCATACCTCGCTCAAAGCCCCGTTTTCGTGCGGTATCTGCGGGGTTAGCATCGACGGTATGACTATCGCTGAGTTGGAAGGCCAACTGTTTGCCAAGTATAAAATCAACACATCGCCCATTGTATGGGAAAACATTAGTTGTGTGCGCATTACGCCCCACGTCTACACCTCCCTCGCCGATCTGGACCGGCTCGTGACGGGGATTACCCGCCTTTCCCAAACTAAACCGAAGCCAAAATAGGCGTTAAATTAACCCCACGGCAGCGGCCGACCGTCCCAACCCCTCCCCCGTAGTAGGTAGGGACTTAGTCTCAGCCGTTTTAGTTCCTCCATACGGAGGTGACTACATCGTAGCGCACTAAATCTGTATCGTACTACTCGTCGCATAGCGACCTAATGTTTGTAGAAATCAAACCCGCTTGCATATCCTTCCGTCGCGTAGCGACCTAATGTTTGTAGCTAACAGGAGCAGTAACAGAGCTTCCCGTCGCGTAGCGACCTAACAACAATCCTAAATAGTTTGCTCGCTACGCGACGGAAATATGCCAGGTAATACTCATTTACTACAAACATTAGGTCGCTACGCGACGAAACCCAAAATCTTCGACTTGTGGATAAACCTCACCCCTAATAGGGAGAGGTTGGGACGGACGGCCGCTGCCGTGGGGTTAATCCGAAATAGGCGTTAAATCCTACTTTTTATCCGATAGAAAACTTTTTTATAAAAATCTTGTACCTTTTTTTTGAGTCCAGAACAATTAGACTGTTATCCTATATGTTTGGGCTAGTTTTAAACATAACTAGCTTTTACCATGCTAAAACGACACCTTTTGCTCTATCTGAGCGTGTTCGGCCTGCTCTTGCTCTTAAGTTGCCGAAAGAAACAACCCGAAATCATTGAACCACCCGATCCCTTTGCAATAATGGGTACGCCGATGCCCTCGGCATAAAAAAAGATTTCGACTTCCGTCCGTTCAAAGACAAAGGGATTAATACCGCTTTACAACCTTTGATCTCATTTTGGACTCCTAGTCACGACAGTGTCTTGTGCTGTTTTTCTAGTTTTTCTACAGGTTAAATATTATTTACAATGAAAACTTCATTTTCCACAACGCGACTATGCAACACGGTGAGCAGAAAAATAGCATCGAAAGCCAGCGGAAGCAGAGGTCTGTTGGTCTGCTTAGGGGCTTTGTTATTGATGGGGCTATCCTGCGAACGCAAAGGCTCCGTGACGCCTGACGAGGATTGCCTTCCCGACTTACCAGACATCCCACTGACGAATGACCGAGGGCGAATTTTGGCGAGCTATCGAGGTGGCGACACTACAAATATCACTAGCTGGTATTTCCGTTCTGATGACAGCTCTGTACCAAATCTTAAGTTCTGTCAATCTACTCCTGAAGTACTGAAGGTGAAGAGTCTACAAGTGACTGTATCTGGAACTTACAGGTTTGGGCAAGGTCCAGGACGTCCTGGATTTGGATCATTGTCATTGAAAGATTATAAAATAATTAGATAACAATACTTTCATTTCGTGTTTATGAATAAGACATCTAACCTCAGCTTATGCTTGGGTCTATGCAACTTTCTTTGCCTTCTCATTCTGTTTTTGCCCGCTCAGGCTCAACGTGGGTGTGCTACAAACAATGACCCAGCCAGCTTCTCACAAGCAGAGTTAAACCGACTAACGAACTTTAACAACTACGTCAACTCCCTACCCAGTTCTAATCCCGGCAGGGTTCGTCCGGTAGGGCCAAGTGTATTTTCACAACGGATCACCTCCGAACCTGTTTGGCTCATTCCTGTAGTCGTCAACGTCGTTCACAACACGGATGTGCAGAATATTAGCGATGCCCAGATCAGATCGCAAATAGATGTTCTGAATGAAGACTTTCGTAGAACGAATCAGGATGCCAGCCAAACACCAGCGGTCTTCAGTGCTGAAGACACGCGGATGCAGTTCTATCTGGCTTGTCAGGATCCGAATGGAGTGGCAACCACAGGCATTCGTAGATTTAGAACAAACCAAGTTGGATTTACCACAGCCAATTTTAATCAAGTAAAACAGGCTGGTATTGGGTTAACTTCCTGGAACCCCAACCAGTATCTGAATATTTGGTCTTGTAATTTTAACGATCCGCTTATTGATGTTCTTGGTGTTGCAACTTCTCCGAGTAGTTTTGCCGACAGTCCTGGATTAGATGGTGTTGTCATTAACCACGAAGCTTTCGGTAGAAGTACAGGAACCGTTGAAGCTCCTTTTGATTTAGGAAGAACAGTAACTCACGAAGTTGGACACTGGCTCAACCTCATTCATATCTGGGGTCCGCGTGATAGCAATCCAGCCTGTACGGGTTCAGATGAAGTTGCTGATACACCGACTCAACGTGCCCCCACTGCTGGCTGTACGCACACATCCACGCCCTGCACTCCTAACGTTCCGATCATGTTCATGAACTACATGGACTATACCGACGACCGATGCATGAACGCATTCACGTTTGGCCAAAAGGTTCGAATGAGAGCTAATTTTGATCCTAATCAGCCCAGAAGCGCGTTTCAAAAGCAAGAATACTCCATCAGCGGACCTGCCATTTTGGGAACTTACCAAATAATTCGTGATCGGATGTCCGTCGTTTTTCCAGAACGGACCTACACACTCAATGGCAATCTACCAACAGGGGCCACAACAACGTGGGCGGTTGGGCCGGGCGTTACAATTATTCGGTCCACGAATAGCAGTGTCACGGTACGTGGAACAACAAACGTAGCTTTCACACACATACAGGCTCGTATAAACAACGCGGGGCCGTGCGGTAACGTAACTATTGCTCCCTTCCAGTTGGCTGTATATGGTGACCCTGTCGTGCTCAACGTCTCTCCTCCTGATAATGTACCCACCTGTTCAGTACCAACGAATGCCTGCTACACCGTCGAGGTGCAGAAGACAGGACAGCGTTTGCAGGCTACTGGAAATAACACGATACTACAGCAGGGAGCCAACGGACAAAACAACCAGATTTGGAAGGTCGATGACCGGGGCAATGGCCGGGTGAGTTTCACGGTACAAGATGGTACGAATCGCTCAATCCGCGCTGTTAATGGCAGTTATGACGAATGGCTGACCTTAGCCAGTTATGCCGCTAACGGTCAGCATGATTGGACTTTAGGCTGTAACCCTGCCGATAATACATTGTGGCGGGTTTCTTATCCGAGCAATAACAACACCTGGGATATACGCGAATTTGGCAATCAGTCAGAACTTCAACTGTGGGGTAACACGTCTGACCCTTTCTACGATTACCGTTCGTTCCGCTTCCAGCCTGCCACTTGTCCAACGACCACCCCACCGCCACCCCCACCGCCAGTAGGCAATTTGGCCTTCCAAACGGTTGGCTACAACTGTAATACGGGGGTCTGGCAGTGGCAGTATACGGGTGGTAACGGGTCATCAATCGAAACATGGTGTCCCGGAGCGTTCGGAAACCGTCTCGTTAGTATGAACAACGTTCAGAGTGTAACCTTAGAGGGTCATCAACGCAACGGCACGACGTTTAATGTTTCAGCCGTACAGTCGGGGCAGACATTTACCTATACATTTACCTCGTCTTGTAATGGTGGCACAACACCGCCACCTCCCCCGCCACCATCAGGTGCGTTAGGGATTCTTGCTCCTACCTTTACTTGTGGCACGGGTGAACTGACTATCAATACTACGGGTGGCAATGGTAGTGCAATTGACTACCAGATTCCGGGCTTGCGTGGCTGGGGAAGTAACCCGACTATGATCGTCCCCTCGTGGCAGCGCAATGGTACAACATTCACGCTGCAAGCCCGGCAATCAGGTGTAGAAGCGGCTCCATACACCTTCTTAACCAATTGTGGCAGTGGTCGTTTGGCGGCAATTTCCGACGCGGAGTCTACAGAGTTGTTGCGGGTCAGCCCTAATCCGACTACGGGGCAGGCAAGAGTGCGCTACTACCTGGCTGCTGGCAAGCAGGCTACCCTTTCTGTAGAGTCTACGGCGGGCAAAACAGTCTACAGCTTACCCGTCAAAGGGGCAGATGGGCCACAAGAGGTTGATCTTAATTTAGGCCAACAAGCTACTGGCATTTATCTCGTTCGATTGAAGAACGACACTGTCAATCAGACCGTTAAGCTACTGCTTCAGCGGTAAGTAACACTTGACTGTACACAAGCCATAACACAGATGCTTTACGCTGCGTTATGGCTTGTGTATCATTTTGTTTATCACTCACTACTTCATCAACCATGCCGTTACAAACCTTCCCCCAAACACTCGCGCTCATCGGGCGCATCGACTACCTAATCCGCACAAGGGCCACCGGCACACCCGAACAAATGGCCGAGCGGCTGGGCGTCTCGCGCAGCACATGGTTTAACTATGTCGCTGTATTAAAGACAGATATGAATTTCCCCATTGAGTACGACCGTCAGGCGCAAACGTATTATTACACCCGGCCCGGTGCGTTTCGGATGGGGTATGTGGTCACCGAACCGGACGTAGCAATGCCGACTATTTAGTAGGCCAGCCAGAAATAAGATTGGTAGAAACCCCGACATTTGTGTTTTTCAGAGCAAACACAACCGTTTACCTACACACGATGAGTCGGCGTACCTTCCTGAAAACCTCGGCCACCGCCACCCTCGGCGCTGCCCTCTTACCCAACACCCTCTTCGCCGGCATGCCGCACCACCACCCCGACGACAAGCCCGTGCGGCTCGGTTTCATTGGGGTGGGGCAGCGCGGTCGCAACCACCTGAGCAACGCGCTTAACTTCCCCAACGTGGTGGTTACGGCCCTTTGCGACACAGACCCCGATGCGCTGGCGAAGAGCCAGAAAATCCTGACCAAAGAAGGTCGCAAGGAAGCAGCCACGTATGGCAAAACCGACCGCGATTTTGAGAACATGGTCCGGCGCGACGACATCGACGGTATCATTATCTCGACGCCCTGGGAATGGCACGTGCCGATGGCGTTGGCCACGATGCGGGCGGGTAAATACGCCGGTGTAGAAGTGTCGGCCACGGTCACGTTGCAGGAGTCGTGGGACCTGGTGAACACGTTTGAGAAGACCGGCTCGCACTGCATGATTCTCGAAAACGTGTGCTACCGGCGCGATGTGATGGCCGTGCTGAACATGGTCCGGCAGAACGTGTTTGGCGAGATCAACCACCTCCAATGCGGCTATCAGCACGACCTGCGCGAGGTGAAATTCAACGATGGCAAGCAAGTCTACGGCGGGGGCGTGGAGTTTGGCCCGAAAGGTAACTCAGAGGCCCGCTGGCGCACCCAACACTCGGTCGACCGCAACGGCGATCTGTACCCGACGCACGGGTTGGGGCCGGTGGCCGAAATGATCAATATCAACCGGGGCAACCAGTTTTTGTACCTAACCTCAATGGCCTCGCCCGCACGGGGTCTGCACAAATACGTAGTGGACAAAGGCGGAGCGAACCATCCCAACGCCAACGTGAAGTTCAAACTTGGCGACGTGGTGCAGACCATGATTAAGTGCGCCAACGGCGAAACGATTCTCATCACCCACGACACCAACTCGCCCCGTCCTTACTCGCTTGGTTTTCGGGTGCAGGGCACGCAGGGCTTGTGGATGGACGATGGCAACCTGATGTACATCGAGGGGCGCAGCCCCAAAGCCCACCAATGGGAACCCGACGCGGCCTATATGGAGCAATACGACCACGCATTTTGGAAAAAAGACGGCAAATTTGCCGAGGGGGCCGGACATGGCGGCATGGATTATTTCGTGTTACGCGACTTCATCGACTCGGTTCGGAACCGCACGGCTCCGCCCATCGACGTGTACGATGCGGCTGCATGGTCGGCCATTAGCCCGCTGTCGGAGGAGTCGATTCGGAAGGGGTCGGCCTCGGTGCAGATACCCGATTTCACACGCGGCAAGTGGAAAACCCGCAAGCCCGTGTTTGGGTTGGAAGTGGCTTGAGAATGAACGAGTCAATTGCTTTATGGCTGTTTTTTGTCATCCCGACGCAGGAGGGATCTACTCGGTTGACCATCGATTTGACTAGTAGCAGAGTAGATCCCTCCTGCGTCGGGATGACAAAAACCGGATGACAAAAAAATGAACAAATGCCCCGAATAATTACCCTCGGCGAGGTGATGATGCGCCTGACGCCCCCAAATTTTGCCCGATTGAGTCAGGTGTCGTCGTTTGATGTCACGTTTGGCGGGGGCGAGGCCAACGTGGCCATGTCGCTCGCCGATTTTGGGTTTGAAGCTGCCCATGTCACCCGCTTCCCCGACCACGCGCTCGGCCATCGGGCGGCCCGTTTCCTGCGTGAGCGGGGTTTAGACACCCAAACGCTCGTATTTGGCGGTAATCGTATCGGCACGTATTACCTGGAAGAAGGGGCCTCGATCCGAGCAAGTCAGATCGTGTATGACCGGCAATATTCGGCGTTCTCGGAGATGAGACCCGGCATGATCGACTGGGAAACCGTTTTGCATGGAGCCACGTGGTTCCACTGGGCGGGCATCACACCGGCCCTCTCGCAGGGATGCGCCGATGTGTGCCTGGAGGCTGTTCAAACCGCCAAGCGACTGGGTGTGAAGGTCTCTGGGGATATTTTTTACCGGGCTAATCTCTGGCAATACGGCAAAACCCCGCAGGAGATCATCCCCGAACTTGCCCGCCACACCGACCTCGTCAATGCCAGCAAAGGCGTGTTGGAGCTACTGTTTGGTATTCAGGCGACTGATTTTACCGATGCCTGCCAACAGCTACAGGCGGCTTATCCGTCGGTCCGGTGGCTGGCCGACACCGAGCGAACCCAGCATAGCGCGACCCACAACGACCTGAGTGCGACGCTCTGGAACGGCACGACCCTGATTCAATCGCCCACATTTACAATGAACCCCATCGTGGACCGCATTGGCGGGGGCGATGCCTTTGTGGCCGGGTTGATTTATGGCCTTACCCAGTTCGACGACGAGCAGCGTGCCCTGACGTTTGCGGTGGCTGCTTCGGCCCTTAAGCACACGATTACTGGGGATGCCAACGATTGCACCGTTGCGGAAGTCGAGGCCATTGCTGCCGGGCAAACGAGCGGGCGTATTAAGCGGTAGATTGACCGGGAAGCTAAGATTCAGAAATAAAACGGAGCATATTAAAATTCATTATAAATGATGTGACTTTAATGTAAAGAGGTCTTCTAAATGCTTGTGATTGACCCACTTTACTAACCCAATAACCAAAAAAATTAAGTTCACAACGTACAAAGGTTACGTTCTGGCTATGTTTTATTTGGTAAAAATTGATGAACAATGCTCCAAACGTCAAATTCAACGCCTACGAATGAGGGCAAACTGAGCCGACAGGCGGTTTTGCTCATGGCCACAACTCTGATTCTGGCCCAGGGATGCACAACGACAACGATTGTGAAAACGGCTCTCCGACAGCGGGGCTTCAATGTGTATCAGGCCGAGGTAGCCAAGCGACTTTTCGAGGTAGCCCAGAGCGAGGGTTGGCGCATGGACGACAACGGCCCCGTTCGTATCTACTTTTTCCCCCAAGTATGGTCTAGCATACATTAGCCAATCCAAACTCATATAACGACGCGGAGTCACAAAGCATTCGTTTTGTGAATCCGCGTTTTTATGTGTCCTGTACCCAAGAAAATTGCTTAATCTGGGTAACCGATTTGAGAAATAATTTTATCAGTATATTTTTGACGTTTCTGAAAAACCATTCTACATGCACCCATCTTTACTACTCCACATCTGTGTGATGCAACGGCTCCGCCTGATCTGCGTTTTTGCAATTTTAGTGCAACTTATCACCCACGCTGGGACTTTTGCTCAAACGTGCTCTACACCCGCCAACCTGACTGAGAATTATGTGGGGCCGAACAGTGCGTCGATAAAGTGGAGTACGGTAAATGGCGTACGTTATCTGCTCCACTGGCATGAACAGGGTACGCCAACCTGGCCCAACTCAACCACGTTTGCATTCGGCTTCGCGGGTCAGTTCACGCACACGCTGTCGACCTCGCTTACAGAAGGAACGGCCTATGAATGGCGCATGCAGGCGACCTGCGCCAACGGAACTACATCGGCTTTCACTACTCCCCGCTCATTCACCGCACAATGTTCACCCATCACCCAGCTTTACACACTTTATGGGGCCTCTTCGACTGCTTTACAGTTGGGCTGGAACGGACAGGCAACGGGTATCACCTACAACATTCGCTGGCGGATGCGCAACACGACCACCTGGACTGGGAGTGCTACGGCTGTCACAAATACGTATCTGCTCACGGGGCTGACTAACAACACGACCTACGAATGGCAGGTGCAGCCTGTCTGCGCCACATCGACCGCCGACTGGTCCGTAAGCGCGTTTATCACAGCTCTCTGCGACATACCTATTCCGATTCCGGCAACAGGGGTGGGAAGTACGTCGGCGGTTGCCCACTGGAATTTTATTATGGGCGGCACTCAATATGAATTGCAATGGCGAGCTACAGCATCGCCCAACTGGACCACAGTCAACTCGCTCACAGCCAGTCCTTACAGCTTAACAGGCTTGCAGCCTAGCACCCCATACGAGTATCGGGTACGTAAACTCTGCCCTGATGGCAACAGTTCGGCGTTCTCGTCGCCGGTGTCGTTCTCGACGTTGGCCTGTGGTCAGATGTTCACCGTAAAGTCGGGCCTCTGGACCGATCCATTGGTTTGGTCGTGCAACCGGACACCCAATGCTGATGACATGGTGCGGGTGTCGGCGGGGCACACCATCACGGTGCCTGCCAACACTACCGCTCGCGCTTTGAGCCTGAAACAAGACGGAAAAGTAGTGTTCGGAAGCCCCGGCGCAGTTTTGCGGTTTGGGATATCGCTCGATGACGGCCTCGTGGCCCGTTATCCTTTCAACGGCAATGCCAACGACGAGAGTGGCAATGGCCACAACGGAACGGTTGACGGAGCTACGCTGACAACGGACAGGTTTGGAAACACGAGCAAGGCCTACACGTTCGACGGGAACGATTGGATTAAAGTATCACAGGACCCGGCGTTTCAGTTCAATGACTTTACCCTATCAGCCTGGGTTTACTTGAAGTCAAACTCACTACCTTTAAATGGCATTATCGGAAGCCCAGATCATGGCCTGACACAAAACGCATGGTTTTTTGGGATTGATCGGATCGGTTCTCCGAGGCTATATGGTCATACGCACCCCGACGCCTACCTATATGGTGGAGACGTATCGAGCTTTGACACGTGGTACCATGTTGTTTTTGTAAAGTCAGGCACAACGGCGAAAGAGTTTGTCAATGGCGTTGAGGTGAGCAGCCGAACTATTCCCGCTTCCTTGTCGTACACTAACCCGCGTGGTATTTTGATCGGTGCCGACGATGACAGTGGAGTCGATGGCATTGCCGACATATGGTTTTTCTACGGCAAGCTCGACGATATTCGGGTATACAATCGCGGTCTCGCCAACGCCGAAGTCCAGCACCTTTACCAAACTGAATCTACACCTAAACTAACTGACGGGCTGGTAGCTCACTACCCTTTCAACGGCAATGCCAACGATGAGAGCGGCAACGGCCACAACGGAGCCATTACTGGGGCCACACCGACTACAGACCGGTTCGGTGTGGCGGACAAGGCGTATAACTTCGATGGCGTAAATAACCGCATCAGTGCCGCAACACCAACAATGGATAAAATGAGTGTCTCCATTTGGTTCAAAGGCCCCTTTCCAACTCACATCAATGGGCGGTGGCCAATCCTGATTTCATTTGGACAGGAGGTGTACGCTATTTCATCATTTGGCACGCAGGAGTCACAATTTGCTGGCTATTATGGCATGATTCAGGCATCAGCGAATCAAACCGGGTACGCACAAAAAACGCAGGTGCTGCACTCACAAGTTGTTTTCGATGATACTTGGCACCATGTTGTAGGGGTTTATGATGCGTCTCAACTTCGGCATAAACTGTACGTGGATGGTATTTTGGTTGCTGAAAGTGCCTTTTTGGCTCCGTACCCAGCTTTTTCGAGCCTGGACATAGGCATTTCAAATTCTCCGTGGGCAGGCTATAACCACGCTGGCTATTACAAAGGTCAACTTGACGACATTCGAATCTACAACCGGCCTCTATCACCCGCCGAAATTCAGGCGTTAGCTAACGACAAATGAGAAATCTCAACCAGAGGCCCTTCCCATCGAGAGGCTTCTGGTTTTTTACCCCCTCGGCACCACCATCACGACCTCTTCTTTATCCACAACAACCTGCCCCTCGGCTAATCCTTTGGGTTTGCGGACAAACTTCTTGGGCGTGTAGATGACCGGGCATAGGCTGTCGGTTCGGCGTTTGGAGTTCCAGGCGGCCAACTCGGCGGCCCGCTCAATTACGGTTTTGGGAAACCGCTTACCGGCCTGATACTTCACCACCACATGCGACCCCGACACATCGCGGGCGTGGAGCCACAAGTCTTCCTTGAAAGCGTACCGTTGCGTGAGCAGGTCGTTGTTCTTGGCATTTCGGCCAATCAGAATCGTGTAGCCTTCGTGTGTGACCAGTTTAAACAACTCGTCGGGGGTGGTTGCTACGTGGCCATCGGCCAGTAAGTTGTGCTGCTTCACATACTTGCGGAAGGCTTTCAGGCCCTCAATCTCGCCCAAGGCGGCCTGATGTTGCCGGATGGCAACCACATCAGCCTCGCGCTGCTCGATCTGCGCTTGCAGGTAATCAACCTCGATTTTCTCGTTTTTGGCCTTTCGGTAATAACCTTCCGCGTTTTTCTGGGGGCTAAGGTCCGGTTTGAGTTTAATCGAAATGGGTTGATCGCGGTAAAAATCGTGGAGTTCGACGCGGTCGGGGGAGCGTTGGCCGGGCACCTCGGGAATCGCGTGTAGGTTGGCCATCAAAACATTGGCGATCTCCTCGTGCGAGGCCCCTTCGTCGCGGGTGATGAGTCGCTGGAGGTTTGCTTCGATCAGAGCCTCGGCACGTTTCAGGCGTTTGTCGAGCAGGCGCATGACCTCGGCCCGCTCCCGCTCAAAGTTGTTCAGGCCCGCGTAACTGATGTAGAACCGGTTAGCCGCTTCGATAGGGTCTGTGAACGTCTGCCGAATCTCTCCCACTGGCACCAGAGTCAAAGTCGGGCGATGGTCAAACGTAGTGAGGTAGTAGGTGGGGGTTTCCAGTAAACCCAGCATCTCTTGAACCAGAGACCATTTTCCCCTTCCTCCCTCCTCCCGACCCGTCGGACCGCCTTCTCCTTTCTCCTTAAAAAAAAAGTTCACTTCCTTCCCAAACGTCGGGAACAGCTTTTTGTGGTCGAAACCGGCCCGCTCGAAGGCTTTATACGACTGGTCGATAGGGCGGTCGATGGCGTCGAGCCGGAGGTTTTGGTCCGAAACGAGTTTCTGGTTGAATGACTCTATGACCTCGTTACCGTGGAACGCCAGCAGGTTGGGTCGGTTGCCGAAGAACTTGAATACCAGTGTATAATCGTCTTCGAGGGTGATACCCAGGCAGCGTTCGTTCAGAAACGAGCGAACGCCCGTTACCACGCGGCCTGCCGTTTCACCCCCGGCAATGGCTTCAGCATCGTCGGGGTCAACACCAATCACAGTTCCAAACAGATCGACGCTGTTGGTGCGGGCACGCTGCACTGATTCAGGGAAGAGCAAGCCCGAAAACTCAGGACGGAGCGACGCTTTCAGGAAAAACGGACGGTAATAATTCGTTTTACCCTTCGCCTGCGCAAACACCAGCACTAACTCGTCGCGGTCCTGACTGTAGCACTCCAGCAGCCGCAATCCCACCAGATGGGCCTCAAGCGCGGGCGCGAGTTGACGCAGGAAATAATAGTTTGTATGCACGGGTTACTTCCGTCGTTTCATCGCCAAGTCATGCGCGGTATCATAATACGAGCGGAGATTGCTCCAGTCGAACACCTCGGCGATGCTCTCGACGCGGTTGCGTTGCTGAATCCGGTCGCGTTGGCTCATTTTTACAAATCGCCACAGGATGTTGCAGAGTTGGTCGGCAGCTTCGTTGAAGTTCTGGTTGCGCCGGTCCACCACGTAGATACCCCGATTCTCGTAATCACGCATGATCTGCATGATAAAATCGCCGAAGCCCGATTGGTCGCTCGTGACGGTTGGGATGCCGCGCACGACGCACTCCAGCGGGGTGTAGCCCCAGGGTTCGTAATAACTGGGGAAAACACCGAGGTGGCACCCCCGCACGAATTGACTGTAATCGAGCTTGAACAGCGGGTTGGTTGAGGCAATAAAATCGGGGTGGTACACGATCTTCACCCGGTCGTACTCGTTGTTGACCAGGTTGGCCTGCCGGATAAACCGCGTCATGTCGTCTTCCTGCACGAGGTCGTGCGTCACGAACGGGGGCAATGTTTTGGTTTTCCAGCTTTGCACCGTCCGGCGAAGCCGCAACCGCCAATATTCGTCCACAAACTTGTTCAGGTCGGGCAGGGCGTTGTCTTTGGTCGAGGCTGCGGCCTGAAACAGTCGTTCGCCTACCTGTTTCTCGATGTTTTCGCAGGTATCGCGAATTTCGTCGAGCATGGCGCGGGTGTGCAGCACATCGGGGTCTATGGAGCGGTACGGCATCCGCGTTACCATGAACATGACCACCGTAGTATCCATGTTGGCCTCGCGCATGCGCCAGTTCAGGCGGGCGAGGGCTTCGAGCGTAAGGTCGTAGCCCTTGTTGGAGAACTCGAACCGCCCCGACGTGAAGAAGTACAGCGTCTTTTCGAGGTCGAACGAGTAGTTATGGAAGAAATGCCCCATCACAAACTCGTGAATGTTCTCTTTGTATTTGACGTGCAGGTTCTGAAACTCGTGCGTAGCCGCAAATCGGGTGATGTTCAAGCCATTAGGCAGGACTAAGTCGGGGCTGCGGCCCAGAAACACCTCACACTCGCGGGCCGTTACATCGCTCACCGTCGTGAACGTATGGCTGTTCAGTGCGGCCAGTCGTTCGATAGTTGCCTGAGCCTCGATACCGTAATGTTTGGCTTCTTTTTTCCAGTCGAAAAACGGCAATTTACCGTAGAATCCAGCCTCGTTTTGGGCCAGATACCGCCCCAGCATCGTCGCGTGGGTCGTGAACACGGTGGCAACTTTCACGTTGTCGTGCCGGAGGTCGGGGAGGCCCGTGCTCGCCATCCACTCGTGGAAGTGGGCGCAAAAATCAACCCGTTTGGCGTGGCCTTCGGCCAGAAGCGTCAGAAACACGCGCACCATCTCGCCAAACACAATGGTCTGGTTCACAAGGTCTTCAACACCCAGCGTGGGTAGCTGATGCCGTTCCCAAAGCCCGGCCTTGATCGCGTCGATCTGCGAGGCCATACCGGGCAAGTTGAACAACACCACCCGTGGCCGACCCGTGATGAGCCAATAGCCGTATTCGACCTCGTAGCCCAACTGCCGCATTTTTCGTACGGTTTGGCCAATTTCGGTTTCGTCGGGGTCGGTGATGGGTTCAAACTCAGCAGCAGCCTTTTGGGGAAAATACGGGCCAAGCAACAGGTAGTTATCATCCCATTTCTCGACCATCGCCGGTACTTTCGACCGGATAACAGTATAGATACCGCCAACCTGATTACAGACTTCCCAGGCGATTTCGATGAGCAGTTTGCGCTTTGTGGCAGAGAACAGAGATTCCACGGCGTTTTGGATGGGGGCTAAAAGGGGGTGGCTAACGGATTTGGGCAAAAGTAGTACCGAATAGACAAATAAATGCGTAGTTTGGGAGTCCCTACCGAATGTCTATGCTAAAACTTCTTCCAGCCCTATTCGTCTTCTCGTTGTTTGCGCCCCTTTGCGCTAAAGCCCAATCGCGTTATCGGCTTACCGGCTCCGTCCGCGACGGACGTACCGACGCCCCCGTTGTGCGGGCAAACATCCAAATTTTGGACACCGGAATCGGAGCCACCACCGACTCGGTAGGTCGGTTTTCAATTCCGCTGCCCAGGGGTGTTCAGACCGTTCAGATTTCGCATCAAAGTTATGAAACGGCCCAACGAACCGTAACCGGCAACCGCGACCAAACCCTTTCGGTGCTCGTTAATGAACGCGTTACGCTCCTGCGCGAGACCGTCATCACGGCCAACGGACCGGGCCAACAGGTGCGTAGCAACGTGGGGGGCGTTACGAGTATTTCGGTCCGAACCCTCAAGCAACTGCCCACCTTGTTTGGCGAGGTCGACGTCATGCGGAGCATCCAATTGTTGCCCGGCGTGAGCAGCGTGGGCGAGGCTTCCACGGGCTTCAACGTGCGGGGCGGCAACACCGACCAAAACCTGATCCTGATGGACGATGCGCCCCTGTTCAATGCCTCGCACTTGTTGGGGTTTGTGTCGGTGTTCAACCCCGACGTGGTGCAGGATGTGGCCCTGTATCGGGGCAGCGTACCGGCCAACTACGGCGGTCGGGCGGCTTCGGTGCTGCAAACGCGGTTGAAAGATGCCAACGCAACCCACTTGATGGTGGCGGGCGGCTTGGGCCTGTTGAGCAGCCGCCTGAAGGTCGAAACGCCTATCATCAAAAATAAACTGGTGGTCTATGGCGCAGGCCGAGTGTCGTACCTGAACCAAATGTTGCGCGTGTTTCCGGTGCCATCCATCAAAGGCATTCGGGCGGGTTTCAGCGACTACGTGGTGCGGGCTAACTTCACCCCGAACCGGAACGCCGGACCGTCCAAGAACAAGCTAGCCTTTACGTATTTCAGTAGCAATGACCGGTTCCGGTTCCCCGCCGACACCCTCGGACAGGCCGATCTGGGCGGTACGCAGTCGGAGTTTGGCTGGAACACCCGCATCGCCAGCCTGAGCTGGTCACGTTATCTCTCCGACCGCTGGCAACTACAGGCGTCGGGCGTGTGGAGCCGTTACCGCTCGTCGATCTCCAACCCCGATTCCACGCGGGCCTACGCGCTCACGTCGGGCCTCGACTACAAACAGGTGAAGGTGGCCCTCGGCTACACATCGGGCAGTGGCGCACCAGCAAACGGGAAAAAGACCGATTTGGGTGGTCCCCGGCTCTCTGCCGAAATGGGTCTGATCGGGATTCAATACGACGTGGTGGCGGGCCGACTCGAACCAACCGACGCACGCTCGCAGATTAACCCCGTGAGGTTGCCCAACGAGCAGGCTCTCGAACTCGCTGCTTACGCCACTGCCGACCTTGCCGTGACCAAGAACCTGTCGGTGCAGGCTGGCCTGCGGACATCGTGGTTTGGGCAACAGGGGCCAGTGATGACCTACGCCTACCGAAACCCCGCCGTGCGCTCGCCAGAAACCCTCGCCGACTCGTCGATGACCGGTTCCGGTCAATTCGCCCAAACCTACAACGGGTTGGAGCCGCGCCTGTCGGTCCGGTTGGCTCTGGGCGAAAGCGCGTCGGTCAAGCTCGGTGCGGGTCGCATGATCCAGTATCTGCAACAACTCTCGAACACCACGGCGGCCCTCCCCGCCGACCGCTGGAAGGTGTCGGACGCGTATCTGAAACCGGCCATTGCCGACCAACTAACATTCGGCTATTTTCAGAATATCGGTGGTAACGCAGTCGAACTCTCGGTCGAGGTATTCTACAAACGGCTCACCAACGTCAACGATTTTAAAGGCGGCACCGTCCTGCTCCTAAACCGCTACCCCGAAACGGCCCTGTTGCAGGGTAACGGCTTTGCGCGGGGGCTAGAGCTGTACGCCCGCAAAAACACAGGCCTGCTCACGGGCTGGATTAGCTACACCTACTCCCAAACCCGGTTCAGAATCCTCGGTCTCACGCCCGAAACAACCGTGAATCGCGGCAACTACTACCCCGCCCCTTACGACAAACCGCACATGCTCAACGTGATTCTGAACTACAAACTGGGTAGTCGGGTGAGCGTATCGGCCAACGGTGTCTACAACACGGGCCGTCCGATTACGTATCCGGTGGGCAAGCTCTACGCGGGTGGCCGCATTGTGCCTTATTTCCTGGACCGCAACCAAAGCCGTATTCCCGACTACCTGCGTTTCGATATAGGCCTGACCATCAACGGCCTCCGTAGCAGCGGCCAACCCGATTCCAAACGCCGGTTCGAGAGCGATTGGAGTATATCATGCTACAATTTGTTGAGTCGCCGAAATGCGTACTCAGTGTTTGTGCAGACACCCACGCGCTACGCTCAATATTACAACCGGGTCGATATCTACAAGTTGTCGGTGCTCGGCTCAGCTATCCCATCGCTCACCTATAACTTCCGGTTTTGAGGTATGAAAACACGTATTTGGATCAAACTTTTGTGTTTTTGCACGCCCCTCATCCTCTTCTCCTGCATCGACGCCTACGACCCCAAGCTAGTCGGGCAGGAGCGGTATCTAGCTTTCGAGGGAACACTCACCGACGGCCCCGGCCCATATTGGTTTACCCTCTCAAAATCAGCAGGCTACAACAACACTGAGAGCGTATTCGACCGGCGAATTACGGGGGCCACCGTGACTGTTACGGACGATACAGGCCAAATCGTTCGATTTATCGATGATAGCCGGGGCAACTACGTTTCGCCTACGGGCTTTCGCGGGAAGGTGGGCCGACGCTATACGCTCAACCTGACGTACCTCGGCCAGTCGTACCGCTCTGACCCTGAGCTTTTGCAGGCTGTGCCCCCCATTGACACGGTATATTGGCGATATCAGTCTGTGAAACCCAGGCAGGATTCAAACGGCGATTTTGCGGTCTATATTGATCTGAAAGACCCCGCCGGAGCGACCAATTACTACAAATGGGACTGGATTCACTACGAGCGAACCGATTTCTGCGGCACCTACACGCCACCGAACAGCATCATCACCTACAAAAAACCCTGTTGCCCATCCGACTGCTGGATCATTGCCCGAAGCGCGGGCGAGATAATTCTGGCCTCTGATCAGTTCATCAACGGTAACAAGTTGACTGGGTTGCGCGTTGCTACCATTCCGTTTGAAGCCGCCGGGCCGTATTACCTGCGTATCGGTCAGCACTCGTTGAGCGAGAAAGCCTACCAATACTGGCAAACCGTGCGGTCCATTACGAGCAATGTGGGTGGTGTATTCGACGTGACGCCCGCCACCTTACCCGGAAACCTGCACAACCTAAAAGCCGATGGTGCGCCGTTAGTGGGCTATTTTCAGGTGTCGGGTGTGCGC
Organism: Cytophagales bacterium; assembly: GCA_004292855.1. Classification (GTDB taxonomy): domain Bacteria; phylum Bacteroidota; class Bacteroidia; order Cytophagales; family Spirosomataceae; genus Rudanella. The sequence continues at coordinate 71,491 of RDXN01000042.1, read as the reverse complement.
GAACGCATCGTGTACATAAACCGATACGCTCCACCCCGGCTCCCCTTCGCCCCAACGAATAGACCTTATTGGGATACGTGCGACCCGTGCGTGGACGGGTTATACAGAACGCCCGTCCGGCCCGAAGGCTGGCGCGATTGAAGGGGCTTTTTGAAGTTTCGGGGTTGAACATTACCTTTAGTCATAAATTAAATTCCCAGACTGTGGAAAATCTGCTCAACCGCGTCACACTTAATCCGGCTGTCAGCCACGGAAAACCAACCATTCGTAACATGCGCTTCACCGTGGCACAGTTACTGGAATTGTTAGCTGCTGGAATGACTCATGAGGAGATTCTGGCAGATTATGCGTATCTGGAGGAAGGTGATATTAAGGCTGCCTTATTATACGCAGCGCATATTGCTAACGCACGCTCTATCGTTGCATTTCCTCTTGCGTCGTAGCCAATGGACTTAAAGTTTATTGTTGACACGCAGCTACCCCCAATACTAGCAACCTATCTGCAAGAAAAAGGCATTGACGCTATTCATACAACCTTTTTCCCTGACGGCCATCTGTTGGCTGATGCTCAGATTAGCCTAATTGCCCTACAAGAGGACCGCATTGTTATTACCAAAGATTCTGATTTTCCAGATGCCTTTTTCCTGAAAGGTCCACCACCTCGTGTTATACATATTCGATTGGGAAACATCCGAAATCGCGATTTACTAGATTTCTTGGAACCTCGATGGCCCTTACTTTGCGATCTACTAGTAGCCGACTCAGGCATGGTTGTTATCAATCGCGAACAAATTATTAGTTATTGATCCATCATGACCGATACGACCAAACATATTTTGCTGATGGACGGCCCCGACCAAACGGGCCTCATTTACCATGTCACGGGCGTGCTGTTCCGGCAGAGACTCAACATTATCCGTAACGACGAATATGTTAGCCCCGACGACAAATCCACCGCAACGGCGGACCGGCCGGGGCAGTTTTTCATGCGGACCGAGTTCGAGGCAAGCGGACCGCTCGACGGGCCAGCTCTTCTCACCGAACTACGGCAAACCCTGAACCCCGACATCAATCTGCGGCTCAACCCGAAAAAGAAAAAGAACATTGTGTTGCTCGTGACTAAAGAGCATCATTGCCTGGGTGAGTTGCTGATTCAGTATGCATTCGATGAATTGGACGCCGATATTTTGGCTGTCGTGAGCAATTACAATCACCTTCAACCACTCGTCAGTAAGTTTGGGATTCCGTTTCACTACGTCTCACACGAACACAAAACCCGCGAGGAGCACGAAGAGGCTATTTTACGTACTCTCGCCATCTACGAACCCGAATACCTTGTACTGGCCAAGTATATGCGCGTGTTGACACCCGGTTTTGTGGACCACTACCACAACCGGATTATCAATATTCACCACTCATTCCTGCCCGCATTCATCGGGGCAAGCCCATACAAGCAGGCCCACGAGCGGGGGGTTAAGATTATCGGGGCCACGGCCCACTTCGTCAACAACGACCTCGACGAGGGGCCGATTATCATGCAAGACGTGAAGGAAGTTGATCACCGACACACAGCCACCGATATGGCCACAATGGGTCGCGACGTGGAGAAACTGGTGCTCTCAAAGGCTCTCAAATTAGTGTTTAACGACCGGGTATTCATCCATAAAAACCGAACGGTGGTATTTTGAAGCCCCGCCCTTACCATGACTCTACGCGCTATTTTGCTTCACCTGCGGCTTCCGTTCTCGCTTTTCCTGCTGCCGGTGTACTGGTTCGCGCTGAGTCAGGCCACCTTACCCGACCTCAACCGGGCGTTGTTGGTGGCATTTATCCTGCATTTTTTGCTGTACCCCGCCAGTAATGCCTACAACAGCTATTTCGATAAGGACGAAGACAGCATCGGCATTCTCGAAAACCCGCCCCCCGTCGACCAAACGCTGCACCGAGTGGCCTGGGGGCTGGATATTCTGGCCCTAATGCTGGGCGCACTCGTTGGCTGGCCGTTTGTACTATATCTGCTCATTTACGGCCTCATTTCCAAAGCCTACAGCCACGACAGAATCCGGCTGAAAAAATACCCGGTCTGGAGTTGGCTCATCGTCAGTTCATTTCAGGGCGGGTTCACTTACCTCATGACCCTGCAAGCTCTAGACAACGTACCGCTCGAACAGTTGTTTACTAGTCGAACGCTCTTGGCTGGTGCGCTCTGCACGCTCAATGTAATGGCCCTTTACCCCATCACCCAAATCTACCAACACGCCGAAGATGCCCGCCGGGGCGACCTTACCCTAAGCCGTTTATTGGGTGTTCAAGGCACCTTCGCCTGTGCGTTACTCGTATTTACGTGCTCAGTGTTGGGCTTTTACGTCTATTTTGAAGGCCGTTCGCCGTTCTATCTGCTGCTGGCATTTTTGCTACCCGCCATCATTTTCTTTGTGCTTTGGTACATGCGCGTCCGCCACGACCACTCCCGTGCCGACTTCCGCTCAGCCATGCGGATGACTATTCTCTCCGGCGTAGGTCTTAACGGCTTCTTCCTAACACTATTGCTGTTGAAGTGGTAGCCTAGAACAAATTTTTTTAGCCTGCAACCTCTTGAATGCCAATTAACAAGCGCAACAGGATGAATTTTTTTGGTAGCATCTATTGACAAACGACTAAAATCACCGTACTTTTGTACCCACAATTCGGCAGACGACGTCGGATTTACCAAATGCGAAAGTAGCTCAGCTGGTAGAGCGCGACCTTGCCAAGGTCGAGGTCGCGGGTTCGAACCCCGTCTTTCGCTCTCAAAAAGGCACCGAAAGCGGTGCTTTTTTTATAATACCAAGGTTTATCGGCAACGATTAAATCGAGGGAATGCCGGGATGGTGGAATCGGTAGACACGCCGGACTTAAACAATTTGAGTGCCCGGTTGGAAACAGCCGGAGTAGAACCGCTTAAATTCGGGGAAACCTTATCAGAAACGATTGGCAATCCCGAGCCAAGCCCATTAGCGAAAGCCAGTGCGGAAGGTGTAGAGACTTAATAGGCGGCACCTAAATTCTCTTGTAGAACATGGTGAAGAGAAAGTCCAGACCACAAATCGTTGCACAGGGCAACGAGCAGCGAAAGCTGTAGTTGGTAAGAAAATCCTGTGGGCCACAAGCCCGTGCGGGTTCGACTCCCGCTCCTGGTACGGAGAAACAAAAAAGCCGCTGATAATCAGTGGCTTTTTTGTTTCTATATGATCAGGTTTCTAAAACCGCACGCGTAACCCTACCAATATGTTCCGTCCAGCTTGCGGGAAAAGGCTGTTGTCGGCCAGCACTTTCCCCTCCGATACGTAGGCGTAGGTGTAGCCGTTCGACTCGTATAACTCATTCAGGACGTTATTGAGCAGGAGTGTCAGGCTGATTTCTTCCGCAAATTCGGTGCGCCGAGCCGTTGGCTTCCAGACATAAGCCAGCCGGATGTCATTTACGAAATACGGATTTAGCTTACGGGTTTCGTTGGACGTGTTGTCGATGTACTGCTTGCCTACGTATTTCGAGAGCAGCGACACGTCGAAGCCCTTAACGAGCGTGTAAGTCAGTTGCGAGCCAAAAATCTGGTTGGGCGAAAATGAGATGTCGGTTTGGCTGTATTGCCGGGTATCCTGCTCGCCCGTATCGAAATTGTCGAGGTACTCCGTGAAGCTCTCGATTTTGTTGCGGCTGAAAGTCGCGTTGACGTTCCAGCGCAGTGCTTTTGTTAACTGCATGGCTGCTTCCAGTTCCAGACCAGCCCGGTAACTCCGGGGCACGTTTACCCGGTTATAGGCCCCTACGTCGTTGATCCGGCCCGATAACACCAACTGATCGCGGTAATCCATGTAATAGGCGTTGGCCGTGAAGGACAACCGTTGTTGGCGGAGCTTGTAGCCTGCCTCCCAGTCGTACAGGCGTTCGGGGCGGGGGCGGCTCGCGGGGGTCGATTGGGTGAAATCGTCGCGGTTGGGTTCCTTATTTCCCACGGCAAACGAGGCATAGAAGGTGCTACGGTCGTTGAGGACGTAGGTTAGGCCCGCTTTGGGATTGAAGAACGCCAGGCTAGCCGACTGTTCAACGTTAGTCAGGCTGTTATCGAAGCCCAGGAAGGTGTAGTTGACCGTGCGGAGTTGCAAATCGCCAAAGCCTGTTAGGCGGGGCGAAAACTGGTAAAACGCTTTGGCATAGACGTTAACATCGGTTTTGGTGGCGTCGTTGTCGTAATACCGGTCGCGGATGTTGCTCGTGCCCGCAAACCGTGCCCAGATCACCTCACCAAAATGGGTGCCCTGGTACTGATTCCAGCCCCCGCCGATGTTGCCCGTCAACTTCCCGAAGCCGGTGTAGTCGAGCGAAAAAATACCCCCAAAAAAGTCGTTGTCCAACCAGCGACGGCGAATCAGGTCTGAGCGGGTAATGGTCGTGCGCGACCCGGTCGAGTCTTTTATGGTGATGGAGGGAATTGCGTATTTTTGAAGTTCGTCATTTTCCCGGAATTGCTCGTAGTAGCCGCGTCCTTTGGTGTAAAAAGCTGAGGCATTCAGTCGCCACTTCCGGCTTATTTCGTACGACGAAACCAACTGATACTGATCTTGTTGGTAGTTGTCGGTTTCGTTGTCGTAGGTTAACGGATTGAATCGGCGGTTGGTTGCCAGCAGGTTTTCGGGCACGCCATACCAGGCCTGATAGGTTTGCTGCTGCCCCGAAAACACGTTCAGCCGGACGTAACTTTTCTTGCCGTAATACCCACCCGACAGATAGAACGATTTCAGGTCCGAAAACGCCCGGTCAATGAACCCATCTGATTTGATGGTCGAAAGCCGCGCATCGACCACCCAATGGTTACGCAGCAGGCCCGACCCGGCCAGCACATTCGCCTTGCGCGTGTTGAACGACCCACCCGATAGGTTCACCTCGGCGTAGGGTTCGCGTTGTAAGGCGTTGGTCTGCACGTTGAGCGTGGCCCCGAACGCGCCCGCCCCGTTGGTGCTCGTGCCTACTCCGCGCTGAAGTTGTATACTACTCACCGATGAGGCAAAATCGGGCATATTTACCCAAAACGTCCCCTGCGATTCAGCGTCGTTGTAGGGAATACCGTTGAGCGTGACGTTTACCCGTGTGGCATCTGACCCACGGATGCGGATGCCCGTGTAGCCCACGCCCGCGCCTGCATCCGACGTAGTCACAACCGAGGGCGTGAAGTTGAGCAGGATAGGCAAGTCCTGCCCCAAGTTCAGTTTACGCAGTTCGGGAGCCGTTACGGTCGTAAAGGCGATAGCCGATTTATCGTTGGCTCGCGTCGCGCTTACCACTACCTCGTCGACTACCACGGCAGTCTTTTCAAGCGTCACGTCGAGCGTTGTATTGCCCGAAATCGTGACCGTTTTTGTTTGGGCTTCGTATCCTAACAGGGCGATTCGGACGGTGTAGCTGCCGGGACTTATGTTGGTCAGTTGGTAGCGTCCTGCGGCATCGGCGGCTGTACCGCGAAACGTGCCTTCGAGCGTGATTGCCGCACCCGGCAATGGACTTTCACTGTCGCGGACAAGGCCGGCGAGCGTGGCAGTTTGGGCCATAGCGGCCAAACTGAGTACCCACAGCGCGAAGCTGAGGGCATAACGGTATGTTTGTGTTTTCATCGCGTTCCCTGCTGCGGCATTACCCGTGTACAGGTTCAATGGGTATAATCTCAGCCCGTTGTTTTAGGGCACCCCTTTTAAAAGATTAGCGATGCAAAGGTAATGGGTTTACTTCCAAAGAACAATCTTCTGCACCCGCATGCTCGACTGCCCCGTCACGCGAATCAGATACGTGCCATCGTCCAGCCCGCCCAGATCGAGTTTGGTTTCGTTGTGGGCGCGGACCCAGGTGCCCGCCTGCACGACCTGCCCCGACAGGTTGAGGATCTCGGCTTGCCCGTCGAATGGGGGGCGAACTGTGACGAAGCGGTCGGTGGGGTTTGGGAAAACCCAGGGCGTAGTGCTCTCGTCAGGTTCGGTGGCCGTGACAATCACTTTCTCCGATGTGTTTTTTACGAACCGAATGCCCCCGGCTACGGTGCCCAGCATGAGGTCGGGCAGGCCATCGCCATCGAGGTCGGCAGCCGAGACCGATAAGCCCCAACCGGCTGGGTTCAAGGTTTTGAGCGAATCGAGCAGGGTAGCAGGTTGATCGGGTTTGTCGGGAAAACGGTAGAGCAAAAGGCTTCCATACTGGCCACCCACCACGAGTTCGGGGCGTTGGTCACCATTCAGGTCGACCACGGCCAGCGAACGGGCACGTAAAACGGGGTCCTCCCTGAAACCGCCAAATTCGGCATTCTGCTGCGTGAATTGCGGATTGGTAGTCGTGCCCGTGTTCCGATGATACAGCACAGAGCCGTCCTGACTGCCTACGAGTGCGTCGATCAGCCCGTCGCGCTCAACATCGGTTAGTGTCAACTTATCGCCCGACAGAAATTTAGGTATTGTGAGTAGTTTGGCTTCGGCAAGGCTGAATCGGGCGGCTGTTCCACGGGGGGCCTGATTCAGCAGCACCCGGACCTGCACGTTCCGGCCTGTTTGTGCGGTGAGCACCAAATCGAGCGATTGGTTTCCGTCGACGTCAATCAGTTGCGGATGGGTGTTGGTTGCGGTTAGCGATTGGGCGATGCTCAGGTAATCGGTCGTAATGAGGTCGAAGGCAGGGTCGGTGGGGGTGCCTTTGTTTTCGAAATACCACAAACCCGCACGGGCACCATTGGCCGTGGATGTGCCGTAATGACCCACGAGCAGGTCGGCGTCGCCATCGCCATCCAGATCGCCCAAGGCTGGGACAGCGTTCTCGCCCAGGTCGAGCATGCCATCCTGCAAAAAGTTTTTCTGGACGAGTTGGTAATTGGGAGCTGCGTTGGTGCCCGTGTTGCGGTAAAACCAGTTAGTAGCCCGATAGTCGGCCAAGCCCCGGGCCGCATCGTTGGGCGAGGCCAGCAAGTCGCGGATTCCGTCGCCATCGACATCCTCCACGAACACGGCAGGAAACGAGGGCATATTGATGGGGTCGTTGGCCGGAAACTTCGTATCGACTGAGGTGAAGTTGGCCCGTTCGTTATTCGTACCCGCATTGCGCGCCCGCGTCAGATTCAGACACCCCACATGACCCACAAACAGGTCTTTGCGATTGTCGCCGTCGGTATCGGCAAGGGTGAACGCAAGGCCGGAATGGGCCGGGCGTGCCGAGCCGGTTGCCCCAGCGGGTGTAGCAATACGCCCTCCACCCTGACAATTGATCCCAAACGTAAAATCTTCGCAGTCGTTGATGAAGAAATTACCCCAACAGTCGCCGTTACGCTTGAAATCCAGTCCGGGCGCAGCACTGTTTGGGTTCTTGTCACGGCTAAGATTTTGGTAGTAAATGGGATTTCGGCCAAACACTTCGGCCCCGATAATGTCGATATCGCCGTCGTTGTCAAGATCCGAAATGGCGGGCAAATCGGTTGGACCAGCGTAGAGAGCTTGCCGACCACTGAAACCTTCGACCATGAGCGGGTCGGCCACCAACTGAAAACTGACCTTCCCACCCGACGAGGTGTTACGGAAAACCCGCATACCCGCCGTTGCCGCCGTAAACAAATCGCGCCGACCGTCGGCGTCGAAATCGACCAGCAGCATCCAGTTGTAGGGGTTGGGGAAAGCCGTTTCGTAGCTGGGATCGTAGCGGTAGGAGCCATCGGCTTGGGCTACAAACGTGCTTACTTTGGAGGTTGCTCGGTCGAACACCACCATATCGTCACGGGTGTCGTCGTTCAGGCGCATCTTGGAGAACTGGCAGGCGTTCAGCCCCCCTGCAAAGGCGTTGGGCAGGGTTTTACCCGAAACCATTGCCGACGGTCGTTGGTCATACCGAAACGAATATCTTTGCGCGAGCGAAAGCAGCGGTAAGAGAAAAAGAAGTACAGAGAGACGAAAGCAGAGAGTCACAAGTCGAGCATCACAAGTTCAGTATCTTAACGCTGGTTTAGCGTTATTTTGTACAGCGGAATGGTATTCCGCTGGGCCGAAAGGCCGAGAAATCCGTAGAAAATTGGCCTTGCGGCCCAGCGGAATACCATTCCGCTGTACACAGAAACCATGATCGCAATCCCCGACTTATATAAAAAATTCCTCGAATGCACTGGCGTCTCAACCGACACTCGAAGCATCACGCCCGATTGCCTGTTTGTGGCTCTCAGAGGCCCTTCGTTCAACGCCAACAGCTTCGCGCTCGACGCCCTCACGAAAGGTGCCCGCTACGCCGTTGTCGACGACCCCGCCGTGGCCGCTCAGGACCCGCGATGCCTGCTCGTAGCCGATGGACTGACGGCCTTGCAGGATTTAGCCCGGCATCACCGCCAAACGCTTACCATTCCCGTTGTCGGGCTGACCGGCTCCAACGGCAAAACCACCACCAAAGAGCTGATTGCGGGCGTTTTGAGCAAGAAATATGCCCTGTACGCCACGCAAGGCAACCTGAACAATCACATCGGCGTACCACTCACGGTGCTGTCGCTCAATGAGCAACACGAACTGGCAGTGGTCGAAATGGGGGCAAACCATCAACAGGAAATCGCCCTGTTGAGCAGCATTTGCCAGCCCACGCACGGCCTGATTACAAACGTCGGCAAGGCGCACCTGGAAGGGTTCGGAGGTATTGAGGGGGTCCGCATCGGCAAGGGCGAATTGTACGATTATCTGGCCCGAACGGGCGGAACCGTGTTCGTGAACGCGAGCGACCCAGTGCTAATGGACATGTACCGCCAACGACAGGGATTTGGAAATGCTGTGTTCTATCTGGAAAATAACCAGCCCGAACTGCTGTCGGAGTCGCCGGTGGTCGTGTACCGAACCGGAACGCCGGACCGCGCCGAGGGGCGCGAGGTCACGACCCATTTGCCGGGTCGTTACAACTTCATGAACATGGCGGCTGCGTTGGCCATTGGCGAGCATTTCGGCGTCGAAACCGACGAGGCTCACCACGCCATTGCCGATTATAACCCGACTAATAACCGCTCGCAGGTCGTTACAAAAGGCACCAATACGATTTTGCTCGATGCCTACAACGCTAACCCCAGTTCGATGGCGGCTGCCATTCAACAGTTTATGCAGCAACCCGCCCAGCGCAAACTGGTGATTTTGGGCGATATGTACGAACTCGGCGACGACTCACCCGCCGAACACGAGGCTTTGGGGGAACTGGTGGCGCAGGGCAATTTCGACGTGGTGATTCTGTCCGGCAAAGACATGAAATATGCCCTCGAACACCTGCCCCGAGCGTATTACTTCCCGGATAAGTTTTCGCTCCACAACTGGATTATCGACCATCCCATGCAGAACACGCACATCCTGATTAAAGGATCGCGCGGCATGAAACTGGAGACAGTCGTGCCGTTTATTTGATCACTGTTTCACCACCTTCCGGCTCAAAACCCGTTCGCCAACTTCGGCCCGCAACACATACACGCCCGACGGTAAATCGCCTGCCTCAAACATGCTTTCGTGCTCAACGGCGGATCGTGTCATCGGTTCCTCGGCCACGACCCGGCCCGACAAATCGAGTAGTTGCAACCGGGCGGTAGTGGGTTTATTGGCGCGAAGCCGGGCCACAAATTGAGTCTGAACAGGATTAGGCAACACGGTCAGCGACAGTCCATTGTCGGCTTCGGGTTCGTTGGATAGCACAATGGCCGACTCGGCAGCCGGTTCATAAGGCGGAATGGTTGATGGGGTACCGGCTTTGTCGTTTACTTTTAAGAGAGTTTCTACAATGGATTCGCTAATCATTATACCGTTGCGATATTCCTGTATACGAATAGCAGCCGAATACTGACCCGACGTTGTGGGTGCATCCCAAACGAGTTCGCCTGTGCGGCCATTGAGTTTGTACGTACCCCGTTGCGAAACCCCGTTGGGATAGCGATACCCATTCAGAGCAACGGGCATAGTGCAAGGGCTTGACGCAGGGGTTGTGAGGGGGCGAGTTAGCGTGTAGACCAAACTGTCGCCGTCAGAATCAGTGGCCCGGAAATCAAGCACAGTCCGTTGGTTGGTGCTTATCAGGGTAAACGACGATGTTGGTGTGAAGACGGGCGTGCTGTTTCGGAGATTTCCTGTAGCCTGAATCATTGTCGACAACGTAAGAGGAGTTTCAATAGCTTGTTGCAGATTAACAACCATTGACGTTCGATTGCTCATCGATGTTGTGATTCGGTAAATACCCGGCCCGTTGTAGATATGGGTGAGCCGGTAGGTGTTGAGCGATACAGCCCGATCAGCAGTGAAGATCCTGGACTGTCGCGAAACGTCCAGTGTCTGACCATCACCCAGGCAGACTAACAGGCTACTCATTTGATCTATGGCCGTTCTTCCGTAGGTTTCGTCGCCGAATATAACAACCGTAATTTCGTAGGTATTTCCCGATATATTCCGAGCCTGAATTTGCCCGCCGAGCAAGTGCGTAGCCCACGCAGGAGCAGCCATCAACCACAGCAACGCGAGGAGGTAGAACGATTTCATGATGCAGAAAGGGGGTGTAAAAGTCTGTATAGTAAACCAACTGCGAAGTCGGTAGTTTTAGTATAGTTACACCACAATAATTAGCTTATCCTCCGATTATGTTGTACTCCCCCGAACAAGTCGAAGCCTTTCCGCAAACAACTTTCCGTTATCTGCTCGTTTCCGAAACCGACCATGTGCTGACCATTCGCCTAAATCGGCCCGACAAAAAAAACGCGCTCAATCCAACCTTACTCAACGAACTGGCTTTTGCCTTGGCGTATGCACACCACACGCCCGGCGTCTGGATGGTGGTGCTGGCGGCAGAGGGCAACGTGTTTTGCGCGGGCATGGATCTAAAGAGTTTAACTGAAGCAAACACCGAAACGGCCACCGTCCCCGAACCATCTGGCCCTGTGCGACTGGGCGAACTGATGGCCAACCTGCACAAGCCCTGCATTGCCCAGGTGAGCGGACCCGTGTTCGCAGGTGGCATGTTACTGGTAGCAGGCTGCACCTATGTTATTGCCTCAGAAGAGGTTAAGTTTGGCTTGCCTGAGGTGAAACGCGGTCTGTTTCCGTTTCAGGTGATGGCTAGCCTGATCGACATCATGCCCCCCCGCGCCGTAATGGACTGGTGCCTGAGCGGGCGTACCTTAACCGCCAAACAAGCGTTATCCCTCGGTCTCGTTACGGATCTGGTGCCTGTCGACCAACTGCAAACAACTGTGAACGAGCACGTTTATGAGCTTAAACAATCGTCGCCAACGGCTATGCAATTTGGTTTGCGGGCCTACGGGCAGCTAAAAAGCCTGCCCCGGTCGGAGTGGCAGGCATATCTGTACGACCAATTCAGTCAGATTCAACAAACCCCCGATGCACAAGAAGGCATGGCGGCTTTTCTGGAGAAGCGTGAGCCGAGGTGGATGTAACGCGGTTTTCCAAAACCGCGATGGGAGTAATATTTTTATCAAACGCGGTTTCGGAAAACCGCGTTACCGACACTTCCGCCGGGTATCAATAATTGCCTGTACTTTCCAGGCTCCGCCCACGCGCACGAGTGTGAAAGCATTGGCCCCGCAGTGCCGTTGTTGGCCGTTGTACCAAAATTGGTAGGGGGTGAATGCCGTTGCCAAATCGCCGTCGACGTGTACGTCGTAGGCACCGAGCCGTTCGTCCAACGACCCAGGTTTGGCCTTTCCCACCGACGTCATAAACTTGCTGAAATCATCGCTGCTCACTGATACCGCCCCGTCTTTATTCACAACGGTTTGAAGTCGTGCTTCTGGCATAAGCACTGCTTTGATCAGGGTTGTGTCGGATTTGTTCATACCCTCGAAAAACTGCGAGATTGACCTCCGAACGCCCACCTCTTCGGGGCCGCGCTCGGTGAGGGTAACCACAGGACCCCGATTCATAATTTTATCGGCTGCCTGTTTGAGTTCAGCCGTTGGCTGCTGCGCTAAACCGGGTAAGGCTGCGGCAAGGAGTAGGGTTGTGAAGAAGTGTTTCATGGTAGTTTCTGAACTGTGATTTTTGTGATTTGCTGATTAACCATGATGATAACGTTAGTCCAACATCATGATTAATCAGCAAAATCAAGAAAATCACAGTTTAAATATGCTGATTAACAATCATTTCGTACAACTCCTGCTTGCCGCTGAGTTGCTTCGGTTCGCCGTTGTCGATGGCGTATTGACGTAAGTCTTCAAGGGTGAGTTTGCCCGCTACAAAATCGGCCCCGGCCCCGCTGTTGTAGCTCGCGTACCGGTCCGCCCGCATCTGCTTGTACTTCGACTTGCCCAGGATAGCCTCGGCAGCAATCGCGGCCCGCGCAAAGGTGTCCATTCCTCCAATGTGGGCAATGAAAATATCGTCGAGGTCGGTGGAGTTCCGGCGCGTTTTGGCGTCGAAGTTCACTCCGCCCGACCGGAAACCACCTGCTTCCAGAATCACGAGCATGGCCTCGGTTAGTTCATACACGTCGACCGGGAATTGGTCGGTATCCCAACCGTTCTGGTAATCGCCCCGGTTGGCGTCGATACTGCCGAGCATATTATTGTCGGCGGCCACCTGCAACTCATGCGCGAAGGTGTGGCTTGCCAGCGTTGCGTGGTTCGTCTCGACGTTTAGCTCAAAATCGTTCTGCAAACCATGCCGGTGCAGGAAGCCCACCACCGTAGCCGCATCGAAATCGTACTGATGCTTGGTTGGCTCCATCGGTTTCGGCTCGATGTAAAACGCCCCCTTGAAACCCTGCTTTCGGCCATAATCGCGGCTGATTTGCAGGAATTTGCCCAAATGCTCGGTCTCGCGCTTCATGTTTGTGTTGAGTAGCGACATATAGCCCTCGCGACCTCCCCAGAACGTGTAGCCCGACCCGCCCAGCTCGATGGTGGCGTCGATGGCGTTTTTCACCTGCCAGCCGCCGTGCGCCAGAACGTGGAAATCGGGGTTGGTACTTGCCCCGTTCATGTAGCGTTCGTGCGAGAACAGGTTGGCCGTGCCCCAAAGCAGTTTTACGTTGCTCGCGGCCTGTTTCTGTTTCAGATAATCGACCACCTTGCGGAAATTGCTTTCAAACTCGCTGTTCGACTTGCCTTCGGGGGCCACATCGACGTCGTGAAAGCAATAGAATTCCATGCCCATTTTAGTAATAAACTCAAACGCGGCATCAGCCTTCTGAAAAGCCGCGCCCATCGGGTCGTTACCGGTCATGGCATCCCAGGGGAAGTGCTTCACACCCGGACCAAACGGATCGGCCCCGGTGCCGCAGAAGGTGTGCCAATAGGCCACCGCAAACCGGAATAGTTCGGCCATTGGTTTGCCCAGGATGGTCCGGCTAGGGTCGTAAAACTTGAAGGCAAGCGGATTATCTGATTCGCGACCTTCATACTGGATGGGTTTCTCGACAAACGGGAAGTAGGCTTTATCGCCGAGCGTCAAATTTAGTTTCGACATAGAAGCAAGAATAGTTAGTTGTATTCAGAACGGCAGGTTAGCCGTTCGTTTGGGTAAAGCAGGAAAGGGGACAAAGTTCACCGTTACAGGTGCTGGGGTGTAAGGAATGCTCGTTCCAGTAACTCTATTTAGCCAGAATTTCGCGAACCTTCTGCGGAAACTTCTTCATCAACCAATCCAGCACATCTAGTTGCACTTTGGTGGGGGCACGGCGTACCTGTATCATCAAGCTGATCGAATCGGGTCGTATAAGCGTCAGATTCGATGCACCTTCGTTACAGACCGAGCAGAGCAAACGTAGATTTGTAGCCTCGTCATTTCCCCCTTCGATTTGTCAAGAATGTGTCCCAACTGCATGTGAGCCAAACGCCCATCGAAGGGGTGGATTTCCCCGGCTGCTACTCCGCACATCTGACAGGTGTTCCCATCCGGGTCGATGACAAAGGCCCGCGTCTCTTTAGAAATGGCTCGTTCATAGACATCTTTTCGATTCAATGAAGCCAAGATATACTGTCCCGGTTTGAGATCACTGCGGTCCTTGTGGGTTTGTATATCGTAGCCCTCTTCGTTCCGAAGCTCGCGGATGCGTCTCGCCCACTCACTTGACCCCGCTACCCGACTCAGTGTGTTGGAGTCGAGCAGTACGCCAACATTATTCAGCAAAAAGACTCTCAACTTCTCTTTGGAGCCGGTTTTCTTTTCTTTGTTTTCCACTTGTAAGCGCGTTTTTGATAGCTAATCCAACCGCCTTAGCAACGGGAGGGGGAAAAGCGTTGCCGACTTGCCGATAAGCAGGGGTCTTTTTCCCAACAAATTGCCAGTCGGCGGGGAATCCCTGAACAAGTGCTGTCATTTTTAAGGTCAATCGAGGATTGCCAGTGAAATCGGGACCAGGTGGAGCATCTGCTAACCCTTTGCCATCGACGCCAAGCGAAGCCCACGCTTTCTTGGCGCGAGTTGGGCCTAAATCGGCCCCACCATGTTTTTTGGAGTCACCCACCAATGTGGGTGCGATCCCCGTCGCCAAATCTGCCCATTGCTCTGCCTGTTTCCATCCGCCTGACCGCATCTCCTGTAACAGCAATTCTCCGACCGAAATCGGTTTTTGTTGATGAGCGTTGGGCCATTCAAAATATTCACAAAACGGCTCCTTCAAACCCACAAGAATAGCTCTCGGTCGTAACTGGGATACCCCATAATCAGAAGCTTGCAGTACTCGCCAATCGCAGAAGTAGCCTAGTTTTCGGAGTTCTGCCAAAATCTCCCGCCGATATAATTTGAATTTTGGGTCGAGTATACCACGGACATTTTCTAACAGGATAGCACGCGGGTTGCATTCTTTGGCAAGCCGAATGGCGTCTGGAAATAAATCGCGCTCATCGAGCTGACCTAATTGTTTGCCAGCTATGGAGAAAGGAGGACAGGGAACCCCGCCAGCCAAAAGATCAATCTCTCCAAAAAACGGAGTAGCACTAAAAGCTTTTACATCCTTATTGATAACGTTCCAACTGGGGCGATTCAATAACAATGTCTGACATGCCAACGGCTCGATCTCAATTAAAGCAGTATGTTCAAATCCGGCTAATTCAAGTCCTAACGCCTGACCGCCTGCTCCTGCACAAATTTCCAGAGAAGTGAGCTTTGACATTGTTCCATGTAGCTTTTTGCAATGATAGCCTTTTATACGGCAAGTTATGCCTTCCCTAACGCTTCCGACCACCGCTCGTAGGCCTCCCGGTATGCCTGTTGTACGCGGGCGTCGGGTTCGATGGTTTTTGTGATGTGCAGGCCCGCGAAGGCTTCGGTGTAGCTCTTGTAATGTCCCAAACCCAAACCGGCTCCGCGTGCGGCTCCCTGCGCCCCGTCGGTGTTGTATAATTCGATCACGCAGCCGCTCAGGTTGGCAAGCGTGTCGCGGAAAAGCGGGCTGAGCATCATATTGGCTTCGCCCGTGCGGATAGTTCGCAGGCCGACGCCCACTTGCTGCATAATCTCCATACCGTAATAAAGCGCGAAAACGATACCCTCCTGCGCGGCCCGGAGCATGTGCGGCAACCCATGTCGGTTCAGTTGCAAGCCCTGAAACGATGCGCCCAGATCGCGGTTGGCCAGAATGCGCTCGGCCCCGTTACCGAACGGCAGGCAACTCAGGCCATCGGCCCCAACCGGCGCGTGTTGGGCCAGTTCGTTCATTTGGTCGTAGCCAATACTTTTTTGCAGGACCGTGTTGCGGAGCCAGCTATTCAGGATGCCCGTGCCGTTCACGCACATCAGCACCCCATAGCGCGGGGCTTCGGGTGTGTGGCTCACGTGGAGGAACGTGTTAACGCGGGATTCACGGTCGTATTTGGCCTGATCGCTCACGCCATACACCACGCCCGACGTGCCCGCCGTAGCGGCAATTTGCCCCGGTTCCACCACATTCAGCGAGAGCGCGTTGTTGGGTTGATCGCCCGCGCGGTAGGTCACGGGTGTGCCCGCAGCCAGCCCCAACTCGGTAGCCGCCGATGCCGACAATTCGCCTTGAGGGGCAAACGTGGGCCGGATTTGGGGCAGCAGTGAGGCATCGAACCCAAAATAATTCATCAGAAACTCGGCAGGCTGACTGTGCTGAAAGTCCCAGAGCGTCCCCTCCGACAACCCCGACGCGGTTGTGACCCACTCGCCAGTCATGCGGGCTGCCAGATAATCGCCGGGGAGCATAATCTTGTCGATTTGGCTGTAGATGTGCAGTTCATTGGCCTTCACCCAGGCGAGTTTGGCGGCCGTGAAGTTGCCCGGCGAGTTGAGCAGGTGGTGCATAGTCCGGTCGGCACCGAGTGCGTCGAAGGCCGCGTTGCCGTAGGGCACGGCCCGGCTGTCGCACCAGATAATCGACGGGCGCAACACGTTCCCGGCTTTATCGACCACGACCAGGCCGTGCATTTGGTAGGAAATACCGATGGCTTTTACGTCGCCGGGGTGGGCGTTGGCCTGTTTCATGACCTCATTTGAGGCCAGGCAGGCGTTCTCCCACCAGCGGGCGGGGTCTTGTTCGGCAAAGCCCGGCTCCGGGGCTTCGATGGGCATTTCGGTTTTGGGAAAAAACGCCGACGCGACAGCCGCGCCTGTGTCGGCATCAATCAGACAGGCTTTGACAGACGAACTGCCCAGGTCGAATCCGAGAAGGTACATAAGGGGCTTGTGTTTTCCATAAAGGTGGTAATTTTGCGGTATGTTACAACGAATTCAAACCATCTTTTTGTTTCTCATCGCCGTAGCGATGGGCGTTGCGCTGGTGAACCCGATCTGGCAAAAGTTTGGCACCAACCCCGCTGACCTTGCCCGGCTGACCGCACTCGAATATTCAGAGAAATCGGGGATTTCGACAATTGTTTCACCCGTTTGGTATCTGGGACTGCTTATGTTGGCGGTGGCCGTGATTTGCATCTATGCCATCACGCAATACCGCAATCGGCTGCGCCAAACGTTCCTGAGCGCGATAAACTCCCTGTTGATGACCGGTATTATGGGTATCACCCTGTACATGACGCTCTACAAAGGACGGGAATTTGGCAGCGAGTCCGATCAGGGAAATTTCCTGCTGGGCTTCTACGCCATCATCGCGTCGTTGGTACTTAACACGCTCGCTAACCGGGCTATCCGGCGCGACGAGCGAAAGGTGCGCGAGTCAGAACGATTCCGGTAACCACGGACGATAACACCCCAATCAGGCTCCCCGCGAACACATCGACCGCGAAGTGCTGGAACAGGTAAACCCGTGAGTAGCCCACCAACGCGGCAGGGATGAGAAAGACCCAGCCCCGGTTTTTGCGATCATCGAGCAGGGCAAACAGGGTGAACACGGCAAACGCTGAGATCGTGTGTCCCGACGGGAAACTGTTGATCGTGGCTATATTCAACCCCTCGATTACGTGGTATTTCCAGGGCGAATCGGCAAAGACCATTGCCGGACGCGGACGACCGTGAAACACCACCTGCTTCAGGAAAATCGACAGGCCCGACGACAGTAGAAAGCTCGTTAGGGCTAGTAGTCCGTTGCGCCGGGAGGAGATGAAAAACACCAAAATAATCCCTACGAAAAAAACGCCGTCGCCCAGGTAGGTGGCGTATTGGAAGAAGTAATCGCCCTCGACGGTATTGTGTGCGTTGACCCACCGGATCAGTTCTTCCTGCGTGAAAACGAGTTGCAGAATCCCCACCGCGATGAACAGCAGCGTGTAGGCGATGAAAAAGAAGCGGTTTTGCCGAAGCAGCGTTATCATGCCGTAAAAATCGGAACAATACCTGATTTCCGAAACTGTCAGGAGTTCTCAAGCCTATAACCCGCCACAGTCCCGCAGGGACTTTTCACCCATTGCACCCGGTTTTAACCGGGTGGGAGCGAATCAATACCGGCTTAAATTTCCTTCGAGCAACATATTGATCGTATCCCACGAAAACGGAAGCCATGTGTCGGTATAGTCGTCGTAGACTTCAGTGGCGGCTTCGCACGCGAATAGCTTATAGTTTAGTTTGGGGTAGTTGCTGGCAATGTAGCCGGGGTAGTAGTAGGTTTTTTGCTGCTGCCGGGCATACTCCATCTTCAGAAGCATCAGCGTTTTACCGGGGCTGTATTTCCGATAGTCGGGGTCATAAAAATTCATGATGCCCGCGATAGAATCTAGTCCATCATCGAAAATACCCACCGCAATTAGTTTGCCCGCGTCGCGGATGTGGACCATGTACGTATCAAATGCGTTGGTGAGCGACCCACTTAACAGGGAACTCTCGACTGTGTCGGGCGCATCGAAATCAATGGCGTTTCGATACCGGGCATACAGCGTTTCGAGTTCGGCGGTCAAGATGAAGGGTAGGACGGCCACGCTAAATTTCTGCTTAATCTTGAGCAAATCGCGCTGTTTCTTGCCAAATTGAGCGCGTTCGAGGTCGATGCGCAACCAGTGTACCCCGCTAAACACAGATTCGAAATATACAAACCGGCAGGTAAACACAGTTTGCTGCATTCGGAAATAGCCCGCACTCAAATACAAATCCAGATTTGCTCCTCTCATAATGATGCACCGTCGCTACTCCGGTGCCGTTGGTCAAGATACACAAAAAAGCCCGACGCAGGGCCGGGCTTGAGAGTTTTATTCTGTAACACTGCCCTGCGGGCAGTGTTACTATTTCAACGTTGCCACTGCTTTTTTAATCCGTCCAACGGCTTCTACGAGGTTTTCGTCCGATGCTGCCGTGCTGATCCGTAGGCAGTTGGGTGCCCCAAAGCCCGATCCAGCCACGGTTGCCACGTAAGCTGTTTCGAGGAGCCACGTTGAGAAATCGTCGGAGTCATTGATTGTCGTTGTGCCGTCCGACGTGCCGTAATACGCGCTGATGTCGGGGAAGGCGTAAAACGCGCCCGTTGGAGTATTTACCTTGAAGCCGGGAATGTCTTTCAGTAGGCCTACCACTAAATCGCGCCGACGCTTGTAGGCTTCGGTCATGGCGAGGGTCGGTTCCATCGGGCCGTTCAAGGCCGCAACGGTTGCTTTTTGGGCGATTGAGTTCGTTCCTGATGTTACTTGTCCCTGCAATTTCTCCACTCCGTCGGCAATCCATTTGGCCGCGCCGATGTAGCCCACGCGCCAGCCGGTCATGGCATACCCTTTGGCCACGCCGTTCACGGTAATCACGCGGTCGTGGATTCCGGGGATCGAGCCAATGCTAAAGTGGCCCTCGTCCGTGAAGTTGATGTACTCGTAGATTTCGTCGGCAAGCACGTACAGGTTCTCGTGCCGCGCCACGACCTCGCCAATTGCCCGGAGTTCGGCTTCGGTGTAGACCGAGCCGGTCGGGTTATTGGGTGAGGCAAACATGACAACCTTTGTCCGGTCAGTGATGGCAGCCTCAAATTGTTCGGGCGTCACCTTGAAATCATTGTCGAATGCCCCTTCTAGAACAATCGTGTGGCCCTCAGCCAGTTTGACCATTTCGGAATAGCTGACCCAGTAGGGCGCGAAAATAATGACCTCCTCGCCGGGGTTCACAAGCGTGCTAATCACGTTGGCCAACGAGTGCTTGGCCCCCGTCGATACCACGATGTTTTCGGGTTTCCAGTTGATATTGTTGTCCCGTTTCAGCTTGTCTGCAATGGCTTTGCGGAGATCAGGATACCCAGCTACAGGCGAATAACCGTGGAACCCATCGTCGATAGCTTTCTTGGCGGCATCGCAAATGTGTGCGGGTGTTTTAAAATCAGGCTCGCCAACGCTGAGGCTGATTACGGCGTGTCCCTGAGCGGCAAGCTCGCGGGCTTTCTTGGTCATCGCCAGCGTGGAGGATTCCTCCAACGCGTTGATCCGATCCGCAAGGGGTTGGATGGCTTCGAGTGTTGCAGACATGACGGTGTATATTAACGGCGGAATGTCGCCCAGTTATAATTTTGACAACAAATCGACCGCAAAGATACGAAGCCTACAGCGTAACAGGCTAACCGTTAAAAAAATTAAAACTTAGAAACTGCCAAATATAACCGAGATGCTCCCAACGGCTCCGTTAAAATCAGCGTTGCCAAGCCGTTCGGGCGAGCTACCCGGCATGTTGGAGAAAGGCACATCGACGTTGGTGGCGAACCGATACCCTCCCGACAAATTGATTCGTGCAAACGGAGCTACGTTAATCTGCACTCCTGCCGTTGGCGTTGCCATGAATCCACTGTACACATAAAACCGCTCATTTGCCGAACTAGTCGTGTTCGATACGCCCGTACGAGTCCAGCCCAGACGGGTGTCGACCTGGAACGTGAGCAATCGGCCCGGTTTCGATAAGTAGCCTGCCCACAAACCACCTGTCGTGAAATGCAGGTTATAGGCCTGATTGTTAGCCCGCACCGTCGCGGGGTTAAGAGTCCGCTGCCCAAAACCACCCACAAAAAACCGCTTGTTGAACAGTGCGGCACCGCCCCCGCCAGCCGTCAGCAGGGAGTTTCCTTTAACTCTTGATAATTCCATCATACCACCGCTGAAGCCGGTTACCGAAAGACCGGTCCGCTTGCGGGGTGACGGTTGCGTTGTGTCGTAATAATCCTGAGCGACTGTTTGGAACGTGAGTCCGAGGCAAGTGATGGCGAGCATGAAGCGTTTCATAAATCTGTAGTTTGTTTAGTATTGGAACTGCTTCAAACCTAAACAGACTACATTGACCATCCGTAGTGTTTCCGACGAACACCGGTTTTTATGGAGTGAAATTGGAGTTCGTCGGGATGTAATAAAGAATAGATTACGCATTTCAACCCAGCCGCCGTTCGCGCCATTTGCTCTTGGCAACCCCTGTGGTTACAGCTTGACCGACCGCTGTCGGTTTGCGGTCGGCAAATAACTGTGCCGCTAGCACTGCCGCTAATTGGAATTCAGTTTCGTCGGGGGCAGGCTTCAGGACGTCGGGGGTGAAGTAGCGGTTTACGAAGTGGGTGTCGAAGTTACCCGACGTGAACGCTTCGTGTTTCATTACGTACTGGCAGAACGGCAGGGTCGTTTGGACACCCGTAATCTGATACTCGTCGATGGCCCGAATCATTTTCTGGATGGCCTCCGTGCGGTCGTTGCCGTACGTGATGAGTTTGGCAATCATGGGGTCGTAATAAATCGGGATCTCCATGCCCTGCTCAAAACCATCGTCTACACGCACGCCGTTGCCTTGCGGGCGCACGTAGGTTTGTAACGTACCCACGTCGGGCAGAAAATTATTGGCGGGGTCTTCGGCATATACGCGCACCTCCACGGCGTGCCCCTTGATCTGTAAATCGTCCTGCTTGATCTGAAGTTCTTTACCTTCGGCCACATAGATCATTTGCTTCACCAGGTCGACACCCGTAATCTGCTCCGTAACGGGGTGTTCGACCTGCAAGCGGGTGTTCATTTCGAGAAAATAGAAATTGAGCTGCTCGTCTACGATGAACTCGACCGTTCCGGCTCCGTAGTAGCCACAGGCACGGGCCACGTCGACCGCACACCGGCCCATCTCGGCCCGGATTTCGGGGGTCAACACCGCCGAGGGAGCCTCTTCAACCACTTTCTGATGCCGACGCTGCACCGAACACTCCCGCTCGAACAGGTGAATGATGTTGCCGTGATGATCGCCCAGTACCTGAATCTCGACGTGCCGGGGCGAGGTGACGTATTTTTCGATAAACACCGACCCATCACCAAACGCTGAGATGGCCTCGCTTACAGCCCGGTCCATCTGCTCGTCGAACTCGTCGTCGTTTTCCACAATCCGCATCCCTTTGCCACCCCCGCCCGCACTGGCTTTGATTAAAATGGGGTAGCCAATCTGCCCCGAAATGATTTTGGCTTCGGCCCGGTCGGTGATGGCCGACGGCGTGCCGGGCACCATCGGAATATTGTAGGTAGCTACAGCGGCTTTGGCGGCTAATTTGCTGCCCATGACCTCGATACTCTCGGGCGAGGGGCCAACGAACAGCAGGCCAGCCTCGCGGACCATCCGGGCAAAATTGGCGTTCTCCGACAAAAATCCGTAGCCGGGGTGAATTGCATCGACCCCCAACCGACGGCATACATCAATAATCACGTCGCCTTTCAGATACGACTCCGACGAGGGGGCCGGACCCACGCAAACGGCCTCGTCGGCGTAGCGCACGTGTAGGGCGTGCCGGTCGACCTCGGAGTAAATGGCCACGGTTTGGATGCCCATTTCGCGGCAGGTACGCATGATACGCAGGGCAATTTCGCCCCGGTTGGCAACGAGTAGTTTGCGGATGGTTGGCATTGGTATGTACATCGAAGGAGTATGGGGCGCAAAATAACCAAAGCCGCCGATTTGTTCGTACAATTAGATTTTACGGGGGGCGGTTGCCGGTTGGAAACATTTGCCGTATTTTTGCACTTATCGAGTGGTTAACCCCTGTATTTTGCTTATAAACAAGCATCTAACCAGCTAAACGGTCCTGAAAAGTGGATTTATTTGAGAAACTACGCAAAAACCTTGGCCCCATTGGGTCGTCGTCGAAAGAGTTCAGTGGGCATCATTATTTCGCATTTCCAAAGCTCGAAGGGGAGTTGGGGCCGCACATGCAGTTTCGCGGCAAACGAATGCTCAACTGGAGTTTAAACAACTACTTGGGCCTGGCCAATCACCCCGAAGTTCGGCAGGCCGACGCCGACGCCACTGCGCAGTGGGGCCTGGCTTACCCGATGGGTGCCCGCATGATGTCGGGCAACTCTGACCTGCACGAGGAACTGGAGCAGCGTCTGGCTAAATTCGTCGGAAAAGAAGATTCTTTTTTGCTCAATTACGGCTATCAGGGTGTTATGTCGGCCATCGAAGCTGTGGTCGATCACCGCGACGTGATCGTGTATGACGCGGAGTGTCATGCCTGTTTGATCGACGGAATCCGGCTTCACAAGGCCAAAATGGGCGAGTACTATAAGTTCAACCACAACGACATGGCTAGCCTGGAGAAGAATCTTCAGCGGGCCGAGAAAAAAGCCGCCGAAAAGGGTGGTAGCATTCTGGTAATTACCGAAGGCGTTTTCGGGATGTCGGGTAAAGTGGGTAGTCTCGATCAGATTGTAGCTCTGAAAGACAAATATGAGTTCCGCCTGCTGGTCGACGATGCGCATGGGTTTGGTACAATGGGCGAAACCGGCGCGGGCGTAGGCGAAATGCAGGGCTGTCAGGATGGTATCGACCTGTATTTCTCAACGTTTGCCAAGTCGATGGCGGCTATTGGGGCGTTTATAGCTGCCGATCACGACGTGATCATGTACCTCAAGTACAACATGCGCTCACAAACGTACGCCAAGGCCCTGCCGATGCCGTATGTGCTGGGGGCTATGAAGCGGCTCGATCTAATCCAGCAACACCCCGAGCTTCGTGCCAAATTGTGGGACAACGTTCGGGCGTTGCAAAACGGCCTGCGTGCTCGGGGCTTCGACATTGGCGATACTACCTCTCCGGTTACGCCAGTTTTGTTGAAGAGTGACGGGGTTGTTGAAGCCGCCGGTTTGGTCCGCGATCTCCGCGAAAATCATGGTATATTTTGCTCAATCGTGGTGTATCCGGTGGTGCCGAAAGGCATCCTTATGTTGCGCATTATTCCGACAGCCGCCCACACCCTCGACGACGTTGAGTATACGCTAAATGTGTTTAGCAACGTGGCTGAAAATCTGAAAAATGGCGTCTACAGTCAAGCAGGGGCACCACAGGTAGCCGAAGAGACGTTGGAGGTGTCGGCGGAGTCTGCCACAGAATAAGGTTAAGTAGTGTTTTTTGCATTTTTCGGATAAAATTTTGCCCCGCCTATTGTGTTGTATGTAAGAATGCCTAAATTTCAGCCGAAAACCGCATTTTTAGCGGATTTAGGGCATTTTTAACATCTAAACCTCATCCGTACTATTATGGCACGATTCGATGAAGTAAAAAATCTGGTGATGTCACTGGAGGGCGATTTCGAGAAATTCTACGACAAAAACAATCAGGCTGCCGGTACCCGCGTACGCAAGGGCATGCAGGACCTGAAAAATCTGGCCCAGCAGATTCGCTCCGAAGTTCAGGACACCAAGAACACGGCAGCAAGCTAATTGCTCCGTTTTCCTAAAAACGAAAAGCCGCTGATAATCAGCGGATTTTCGTTTTTAGGAAGGCTTATTGGCCCAACACTAACCGGGCACCAGTGTCTATACTGACTTTTCCGCCATTCCCGTAGGTAATCCGTAATGCCCGGCCCACGTTAGCCGATGGGATGCTTACCTCGTGTAACACCTGCACGGCGTCTGTAACCACCGGCACCCGCCCGCAAGACCACACAGTTGGATCGGTCCAGAGGCCGTGCTTCACGGTAACCATTTCCCGACATGAGGAGGGCAGGCTGTAGGTGATTTCGGAAAAGAGCGAATTGTTAGAATCATCGTTTTCGGCCAGCAGGGTCGTGCCGTTGGCCGCATACAAATGCATGTATGTATCTGTAGGTGCGCCGTTAACAGCTCGTGTGTTCACCTTGAGCGTGTTGTTGGCAAAGCTCATCGTGAGCGAATAAGGCCCGGTGGTGCCATAACCAAACGGATAAACGAGGATGTAGTAGGTTTGGCCATTGATATCCCAACGGAACCAATCGTTGTCTGAGGTTAGGTTTAAGCACAACGCCCCGGTCGAGTAGGAGGTCGCATTGGTCGGAATCACGGTGGCTGTTGCCGTTGAGTTGTTTGGCTCGTTGGGGTCGCAACCGGCTATGGTTGTAAACGTCCCGGTAGACGTGGTGTTCACCTGTCCGCCGTCGCAATTAATTTGCACCTGCCATTCGTAAGCCGTTAGCGGGGTCAGACCCGTGAGTGAATAGTTACCGCTTGTTACCCCGGCGACGGTGGTCCAGGCGGTTGTGCCACTTACCCGGTACCGAATATCCATACTTTCTCCGGGATAGTAGTAATAGCTCAGCCGGGCACCAAGGTCCGATACGTTCGCTTCGTACAGGTAAGGCGTGGGGCAACTCGTGGTAAAGTTGGTTCCGTTGGGTGAGTAGCCGGTTGGGGTGCCGTCGCAGATCGTCTGCACCTGCCACTCGTAGGTCGTGCTGTTAGTCAGGCCCGTTAACACGATTGAGTTGTTGCCCGTTGTTGTACTTTCGACCCAGGTTGTTGTGCCTGTAGGCCGGTAGCGAACCCGATAAGCCACGCCCGACGCAAATGAGTACGCATCCCAATACACGGCAGCTCCCCGCGATGAGACGTTGTAGGCCGACCGCACCACCGGAATAGTGCATTGAGTTACGAACGTCCGCGAACTCGACGCGGTCAACGTTCCTTCGCAGTTCGTCAGCACCTGCCACTCATACGTTGAACCGGCTGTGAGACCCGTTGTCAGGTTGTTGTTAAAATTCCCCGTACCGTAGGCTACAACCGTGCTGCTGTTGGTCCAGGAAGCCTGACCCACCAACCGCCATTGCACAACATACTGCTGACCACTACCGGCATTCCAGCGGAACTGTGCCGACCGGGGCGATATAAAGTATTCAGACAAATTGGTCGCCAAGGCGCAGGTTGGTGTGAACGTTGGGCCAGCCACATAAACCGAGGTGGCCGTAGCGGAGCAAATGGACCGCAGTTGCCACTCATAAGCCGTGCCCGTGGTCAGGCCGGTCAGGCTGTAGGTGGTCGTGGTCAGGCTCGACACGGCAGTCCAATCGGCTGCGCCCACGGCCCGCCAGCGCAGATCGACCGGCACGTTGTTGTTCGACCAATACAGACCTGCCGACCGCGACAACAAATTGGTTACGTACATTGATGAGGTCGACGGGGCCACGCAGCGGGGCGTAAATTGACTCGCAAGACTATAAGGCGAACTTTCGGTGGCCGAGCAGATCGACCGTGCCTGCCATTCATACGCAATGTCGGAGGTGAGACCGGTGATCTGATAGCTCGTGCTGTTGAAAACGCTGCTTTCAGTCCAGGTGGTTGTACCAACAGCCCGCCACCGAACCTGGACAGGGCTGGATGCGCCCCCTATGTACACCCAGGCAAAGGTAGAGCCAACCGAGTGGCCGCTTGAATAAGGCGTAACGCAACTTGTTCGGAATTGCCGAATGCCCGACGTTGCCGAGGTGCCCCCCGGACAAAACGACACCACGCGCCATTCGTAGTCTGTGTTATTGGTCAGGCCCGAAATGGTGCTGTTGTATCCATTGGTGGTCGACGCAGCCGTGATCGTGGCCGACGATAGCCAGGCGGTTGTACCCACGGGTCGCCATTGGACGGCATACGATACGCCTGCTTCGACGGCGTACGAAACCTGAACCGAGCTAGGACCCGTTCTGGACACCCACATGTTATTGCTCGTCGGGATGGAGCACGAAGGCGTAAACGTAAGCGAAGAGGAGTAGGCTGTTACGATTGTTTCCGAGCAAATAGACCGTACTTGCGCTTCGTAATTGGTACCCGTAGTAAGGTCATTGATCCGGTACGACGACACCGTGAGCGACTGAACGTCGGTCCAGTTAGCGGCCCCTACCGCCCGCCACCGCAAATCGTGCCGCTGCCCGGGAATGTTCGACCAATAGATAGATGCCGAGTTGAGCGCGATAGTGGACAGGTAAACGTAAGGCTGGAAGCACCGTGCAGCAAAGGTGTAGGCGGGAGAATACGCTGATGTTGCCGAAGCCGAGCAAACCGATCGGACCTGGTACTCGTACGTGGCATCGGTTACCAAATTCGTGAATCGGGCATAGGTCAAACTCGTTGTGGTGTCTAGCTCGGTCCAGGTCGGGTTACCCAAAGCCCGCCACCGCACCTGATACCGATTGCCGGGTAGTTCGGTCCACAACACCCTAACTTCTGATATTGAGGATGTTCCGTAGCCGTTGCTTTCGGGTGCTCCACACTGGGGCGTGAACGTTCGGCTGGCCGAATAATCGCTGACCGATCCGTCGGGGCACTCCGACCGGACACGCCATTCGTAGCTATTGGCGTTGGATAGCCCCGTCAGCATATAGAACGAGTTTCCGGTCGAAATAGCCACGGTAGACCAGTTTGTTGTGCCCACAGGCCGCCATTGCAGGCTGTAGGTGACCCCGCTGCCCTGGTAGTTCCAGCGCAAACGAGCTGCCGTTGGCGACAGCAGTTCGGCCAATTGTGAGGGGACCGGGCAGGTGAGCGTTACGGTCCGCTCTGCCGACCACTCCGATTCGCCATCCACACAAACGGCCCGCACACGCCACACATACGTTTTACCCAGGGAGAGGTTGCCGATAAACCAACTGGAATTATTCTGAAGCGACTGCTGATTCCAAGTAGCAGCCCCGGCCTCCTTCCATTGTAAGAGCACATTTCCTACTGGTGTGGCCCAGTATGCACTAAAGCCCGTGCTTGTTTGTCCGCTTTCCGTTAAGCTGGTAGGGGTGGTGCAGGGGGCAACAATGGTAACAGAACCCAATCCAGACCCGTCTCCGCAGCCGTTTTGCACCCGACTAAGGGTATAAATGGCTGTCGACGTTGGGGTAAAGGTCAGCGTTTCGGTGCGTCGACTTAACCCGCCATACCACCAGTCCTGGCCATTCCGTTGCACGACGAAACCAATAGGGAGTCGGCCCGAAATAGCTAGTGAAATTGAGGCCGGTTGCCCGGTTGCCACCGTTGTTGAGCCGGACGTAAAACTAATTGAAGCCGGATTTTCGATAGCTAACATCGGGCTACTGTTGCTCGTAAGGGCCGGATTGGTGGCAACAACCCGCAACTGATACTCTTCGCCCAGGCTACTGTTGGCGGGCAGCGTGACAGAAATAGGCGACCGAGTGCCCGACCCCACCGTAACCGGGTTGGCGAAACTGCCGGTTGGGTCGGAGAGTTGTACGTAAAATACGTTATCGGCGGGAAACGTCCCGTTTGTAATGATTGGAACAGTCGTCTGCTGCCCCCGGCACAGGTACGGCGATGCCAGTTCACCAAGCGACAGGCTCTGTGGCGTATCGGCGGGCAAAATCCGCACCGCATAATCTTCGATTTCACCCGATCCATACCGGGAACCGGGCAGGTAGCAGGCCGTGGGTTGTGTAGTGCCATTATCCGACACAACGCGCATCCGTAAATACCGATCCATAACGGCCGTGTTAGGAATTGTAATCAAGCCGTTCTGTGCTGCATTGGGCCATACGAGTTCGGTCGATTCCTGAAAAATACCGTCGTTGTTATAGTCGATATAGGCTTTCTGGTAGTTGCCGTAAGCTTTTATTGTCAGGCTGTAGCTTTGTCCGGCAGTGACTGTTGTCCGTTCCTGACAAGTATAATCCTGATAATGGCCATTCGCAGCGACCAGATCGCTACTGATTTTGCGAATTCCCTGGAAATGGACCTGTGTAATACCCTCGCCCGCATTTGTTGTGGCCGACACAATCGACGTACTGCACCCTACCGATACCAGACTCTGGCCCGCATCAGGAGCCGTAGCGTAAATCGACGTAGCCAGGCCCCGCAGGCCGTCGGCCAAATACGACCGCATACGATAGCGTTGCCCCGCTGTAAAAATGTTCAGATTGCAGCCATAGCTCATGAAGTTGCGACCAATTAACCCAAATGGCCGACCCGTACACGAGTTGATCTGGGCTTCGGATGAGGGCGAGCAAACGTCGTTAGGTTCCCAAATCTTGTGTGGGTCGGTGTCGGCTACTCTATCGCCATCGTTTTCCGGGTCGGCGTTGGGGGGGCACCCATACTGGCCGGTCGTGTTGTTGTACGAATACCCGTCGAAGGTGTGACCCAGGAACAAAACGTGGCCCATCTCGTGGCTCAGCGTGGTGTTGTACGAGTTTGTCGATTGGAGCGTTGTGCCCGGAATAACAATATCGCCCCCGAAGCTAGCCCAGGCCCCCGCGCCCGTGACTCGATGCACTACGCGCACTACCACAAACCGCTCGGCCGAACTGTTCTGGTATTCGGGTAACAGAGCGCGAAGTCGGTTAGTCATCCGCCAGTCGCCGACATCTACCCCTGAGCTTTGATAGTTTGCCACCGAGCGAGCATCAACGCGGGCAACGCCGTTGAATGGGGTACATGTAGTGGTTCGGCGGGCAAGCGTAAACCGAATGCGGGTATCTACGCCCCCGTAGGTAGGCTTTGTACCTGCAAACATCTTGTTCATCAGACTGATTTGATTCTGTAAATCAGCATCCGACACATTGGAACCAACACCCACCGGCTCGCCAAGATGGTAAACCACAAATACGACAGGAATTGTGATGAGTGTGGTCGTGTCGACAACGGCTTTGTTGGTAAGGGGCTTTGTTCGCTCGGAAAAAGCCCGATACGAACTATCGGTAGCCAGTTTTTTCAGTTGATTCTGATCAAAGCCGCAGGGTGGTACTTGTTGTTGAGCTACTGCGATTGAATAGCTTCTGATAATCAACAGGAAACAACAAAATGGTAAGTAAAGGTGCGTAAACCGTTTGTGCATAAAAATGTTTCAAAATATGAGTGTAGTGGTTCATAAAGATACAATGTGTAACTATTCATTAGAAATCAATCCAAAAAAAATGCGTCGCTCTGAAGTGAAAAACAGAGCGACGCGAACGTATCGTACTATAGATGAACTACATACTAAATATTAATTTTTTCCCGGTGCATGAGCGTTGCCACACCACGGGTGGTTATCTTACCAGTTTGTTTGTCGCGCAGTTCACCTAAAATCTCGGCGGTGTGTTTTGCGGGGTTGATGCTCTGTACGGTGAAGGTGGCCTCATAGTCGGTATCGACAAACATAGGGCGCAGAAACTCCAATGTTTGTCCCATATACACAGAGCCATAACCGGGGAATTCGGTTCCGAGCACTTTCGTGAAAATACTTGCCCCCAACATCCCGTGGATAATGGGCCGTTTGAAGGGTGTTTGGGCCGCAAAGTCAGGGTCGAGGTGCAGCGGGTTATTGTCGCCCGTGACGCGGGCAAAGTCGGCCACGTCGGCCTGCGAGAATCGGAACGCGTGGGTATGGGTTGCGTTGAGAGTGAAATGGGGAGTCATTAGACAACGGGTTAACTTGAGTGATCGCTTACAATAACCCACTTCCCTTTCAGTTTGCGCCAAAGCAGGGTATAGTGCCCACCTGCATCACCAACCTGGGGGCGCGTGAGGTGCCAACGCCCAATCACGTAGGCCACGTCAGGGGCCGGAAAATCGAGTTTTAGAATATCGAATTTGAGCGTGCCCATCGACGCTCGGTCGGGGTAGCGTTTTTTGTAGTTTGCCAGCGTACCGGCATAGCCTTTGGTAACGCCTACTTTGCCCACAAACGTAAGCGAGTCGGAGTCCCAATAGCCGTTCATGAACTCCTCGACCCGGCCCGCGTTCCAATCGGCAGTTTGGCGGTCGAGGATAGCCAAAATGGCTTTACGGTCGGCGGCTGATTGCGCCCAACCAGGGCTTGCCGCAAATAGAAGGGCAATGAATAGAAGAATTTTGTGCATGGAAAAGGCCAAAACCCGTTAGCAGATTTTGGCCCAAGATACGAACAATTGGCAACGAACAGAGATCAGTGAACAACAACTAGAAGCTGCATTCATCACGCCTGCTCACTGTTGGCTGATCGTTGTTCACTGAACGAACTACCGAATGGTGTCAACCTTTGTGGCTCCCCCGCGCCGGAGCGAATCGGGGCGGAGTTTACGCCGGTTGCCGGGGCGGGCGGTGTCGCGGGGAACCTCGCGGTTTTGATTTGGATTCACCGCCTTCATACGTGGTTTTGCGGGGTTAGCCTGCCGCGTGTTCTGCGTTGAGGTCGACTGCTGCATAGTTGGAGCCTGATTCTGAGCCTCGGCAACCGATGCAACTAGTAGAAAGACGATTAGTGTGCGGATTGTATTCATGCTGAGTTTGGTTATATACCAAAAGCCGGACGAAGCGTTAACTCCACCCGGCTCCCGGTCACATCACATTTCGGGTATTGTGCCTGTTAATTACTGATTCGTCCGGCTGCGGGGAGTAGTTGTACTGCCGCTGCTGTTCGACCGGTTCATCGTGTCGCTACTGCGTGAGTTCGAATCCATCGTTTGGTTCGTGGTCCGATCCGTAGTACGCGTGCGGTTTTGGTTCTGACGGGTAGTGCCCTGCTGCATGCTCCGATCCTGCTGAGTCGGATACGTGCTGTTTGTCGGGTTAGTTGTACCCTGTGTATTAGCGTTGCCCGTGTTTGAGTTTTGCGGGTTTGTTTGCTGAGTACCCATCGGCTGTTGCGTTGAGGTCGTACCCGTGTTGTACGTACTTCCCGTAGTGGTAGGCTGCGTCTGATACGTCCCCGAATTCGAGTTTGTGTTCGATGGGTTGCTCATCGTGCCCGTGTTGGTTGTGCCGGTCGGGGTCTGCGTTGAGTTTGTTGTCTGCGCCTGAGCGTTCAGGGTCACACCGGCTGCCAGCATGATACCCAATACCATTAGTTTTTTCATAACAAAGCTTCTTTGCCTATAGCTTAAGTCGTTTACTATAACTATAACGACGGTAAGCGTCCGCTTGTTAAGCGACTTGACCGTCAGAAATCATACTAGGGGAGGGGTGAAACGGAATAAGTAATTGACTATTAATATTTTATGTTTCAAAGATGTTAGCTCAAAATTTAATATTCAAAATCGTAATTTTAATGTCGTTCGAGTAAACGGCAAGAAAAGGGGGCAAAGCAAATAGTAGTAAGAATCGTTTAAGCATTTATGCCATCAACCTTCACGCCCATATTCCAGTAAAGCCTCTTGTTTCAATCGAGACTTATCAATAGGTACCACACCCACCGATTCACAAACCAACCCACCGCCCAGGTTCGACAGGGCTGCGATAATCTGGGGTGGTTGCCGGAGAGCCACACAACATGCGGCAATGCTGATAACGGTATCACCCGCGCCCGACACATCCGAAATTTTGCGCAGATGGGCTGGGAGCCGGTGCTGCTCGTTGTTGTAATCAATGAAAACGCCCCGCTCGGAAAGCGTAATGAGCGCACCCTTCACCTGTAGTTGTTCTTTGAGAGCATCAACGGCCCGCCCGAAATCGGTGGGGTCGTCAACGTCGAAGTCGAGTTTAAGACCCTCGCGTAATTCCTTAAGATTTGGTTTGAATAGAGTGGTATGTTGATAGCTTAAAAAATTACGTTTTTTTGGATCTACAACCGTCGGCACCCCCTGCTCATTCGCAAACGTTGTGATCTCGGCAATGGCCTCCGCACTCAGCACACCCTTATCGTAA
This sequence comes from Cytophagales bacterium, assembly GCA_004292855.1. Lineage (GTDB taxonomy): Bacteria > Bacteroidota > Bacteroidia > Cytophagales > Spirosomataceae > Rudanella. Next base: position 39,306 of record RDXN01000042.1, on the reverse strand, counting down.
TCTTCAAAAATAACGACCTGACAACTCGGGATGAGTGCTTTCGCACGGGCCACAAGTTGGGTCCTCTCGTCGACAGTGATGAGCTTGTCGGTTTCGGTATCCACCCGCACCACCTGTTGCGACCCGGCAATAATCCGCTCTTTGATGGTCGTAATGCGTGAATCGGACCGAATCAGGCCCTCACAATTCAGGTTACGCTCCGAGAGCTGCCCCACAAGCCGGTCGCCGGGTTCGTCGGTGCCGATTACCGAACAGATAATAGCTTCTGCCCCCAAGGCCTGTACGTTCAGTAGCACGTTGCCCGCCCCACCCAATCGCAACTCCCGCCGAACTACATTGACCACCGGCACGGGGGCCTCGGGCGAGATGCGCTCCACGCGCCCCCACACGTAGGAGTCGAGCATAACGTCGCCAATAATCAGAACGCGGAGGTTGTCGAATGCGTCGAAAAGCTCATTGATGCTCAGGTCGAGGACCGGACTCATAACGGGTCGTGTTGTTGGTTGTGGCCGCAAAGGTAATACAGCCGTACCTTTGCCGTATGTCTTTATCAACACGCGATGCCGCCGTTTTGTGGCATCCATTTACCCAAATGCAAACGGCCCCGCTGCCCATTCCAATTGTGCGGGGCGAAGGAAGCCTGTTGTTCGATGCCGAAGGTCGCCAATACCTCGACCTGATTTCGTCGTGGTGGGTCAACCTGCACGGCCACGCCCACCCCTACATTGCCGAACGCGTGAGTGAGCAACTCCGTACGCTCGAACACGTGATTTTTGCGGGCTTCACCCACGAACCCGCTGTGCAACTTGCCGAACGGCTGCTGCCTATACTGCCTTCCAACCAAAAGCGCGTTTTCTATTCCGACAACGGCTCAACTGCCGTGGAGGTGGCCCTGAAAATGGCGTTCCAGTACTGGCACAACCTCGGCCAACCCCGCCCACGGGTGATCGCGTTTGACGACGCCTACCACGGCGATACGTTCGGGGCGATGGCGGTGGGAGGGAGGTCGGCGTTCTCGGCCCCGTTCGCGCCATTTCTGTTTGATGTGTCGTATTTACCCACGCCCATTCCGGGTTGCGAGGCCGCCGTTTTGGCCCAAGCCGAAGCCTTGTTTGATAATGATGTAGCTGCTTTCATCGCTGAGCCGCTCGTGCAGGGGGCTGGCGGGATGCAGATGTATGAACCGGCGGTGCTCGACAAACTCATGAGGCTGGCCCATCACCACGGCGCGTTGGTCATTGCCGACGAGGTCATGACGGGCTTTGGCCGAACGGGCAAACTCTTCGCCAGCCACCACCTCGCCGAACAACCCGACCTCATGTGTTTGTCGAAAGGATTAACCGGCGGAACAATGGCCCTCGGCGTAACAACCTGCACCGCAGCCATCTACGACGCCTTTCTGTCGGACGACAAATTCAAGACCCTTTTTCATGGCCACTCGTTCACGGCTAACCCGCTTGCCTGCACGGCCTCGCTCGCCAGTATGGATTTGCTACTGAGCGTTGAAACACAGGATTCGATTAAACGAATTGCTGGCCAACATCATGCGTTTGCGGAGGAGTTGCGTCAGCACAAGGCCGTATCGAATGTCCGGCAGCGGGGCACGATTCTAGCGTTCGACCTGGTAGCGGGGGGGCAGGCTTCCTATTTTAGCAACATTCGTGATGTGGCCTACAACTTCCTGCTCGACCGGGGCATTTTGATGCGGCCCCTCGGCAACGTGCTGTATTTTTTACCGCCCTACTGTACTACGAATGAACAACTGGAGCAGGGGTACGAAGCAGTTAGGGAACTGCTGGACGAAATTAGCTAGGCATCACACCTCCATGCGACTCGTAAACCGGTCGACCATCTCGTTGGGGTGAACCTGCAACACATTGGCCAAAACGAGCAGCACGAGCGTACGGGAGGCAATTTTGCGGGGTACGTTGGCGATGCTTGCGAACAGATCAACCGTGATCGTTTGATGCTGGCTCAGGTGCTGCATTAGAACCCGCTCCTTATCGCCGTAAGTAAAGCGAACGCTGCGCTCGGTGCGCTCGCCTTTCAGAATCTCGCGGACCTCCTTGCTGGCCTGCACCGATTTGTCTGCCACGCGGACGTACGCCTTCTTCTCGTCGGGCTTTTCGGGGTCCAGAACTACGTAGTGGGGGCGGTTAGGGCTGGGCTGAATCCGAAACACCAGAACCTCGCGTTCGTCATAGAGTTGAATACGCTCCAGAGTGTACGGAATGGCCGGAAAGCAAAATTTCTGGATGGCCCGTTCGAGGAGGTAGAGGTCCTCATCGGCGTATTTAAGGCCGGGAATGCTGAGGTCGTCGTTGACGCCGACAAGTAGCAGGCCGCCATCGGTATTGGCGAAGGCAACAACCTCGCGAACAATCTTGTCGGGGTGATTTACTTTCAATTTGAACTCGATCTGCTGTCCCTCCCCCCGACGAACCAGATCTTTGAGTGCCCGATAGTCCATAGCATTGGCATACTCGTTGTGTGGAGCACTAACTTGATTCAAGATACGACCGTTTTCGGATATTCCAAAGGTTCGCATAGTCATCGGCCAACTTTTCGTATCGACAAACGGTTATCTTCACAGGGTTATTCACCCCAACCGTCTGATTTACCTTACTTAATAACACAAAAATGCTACTAAACGTTGCCCTCGTTCTTGGTACGTTTCTTTTCATGGAGGGTGTTGCCTGGTTCACCCACAAGTATGTGATGCACGGTCTTTTGTGGAGTTGGCACCGCGATCACCACAATCACCATAACGGATTTTTCGAATGGAACGACCTGTTTGCGGTGGTATTCAGCGCGGTAGCTATATCGCTCATTGTAGCAGGTATCGAGATCGAATCGCTGTGGTATTTGGCTTGGATTGGAGCGGGTGTTACGCTCTATGGTATCTTTTACTTTGTGTTTCATGATGTTATTGTTCACCAACGGGTCAAACTGAAGCACCGTTTTTCGGGCAAGTACATGCAGCGAATCATCAGGGCACATTATATTCACCACAAAGTTCATACGAAAGAGGGGGCCGAGGCCTTCGGCTTTCTGTATGCCCCTAAGAAATACGACCGTACTGTCCGGTCGAAATCGCCAACCACCAACGCCTGATTCATCTCTATGAACCGCTCCACTAGCCTGCACGCTCTACAAACTGAACAATTCGACATTTGCATTATTGGCGGAGGAGCTAGCGGGGCTGGCTGCGCGCTCGATGCGGTCAGCCGGGGATTGAAAACGGCCCTCATCGAACGCGATGACTTTAGTTCGGCCACGTCGAGCAGTTCGACCAAGTTGGTGCATGGGGGCGTGCGATATCTGGAACAGGCATTCAAAAAATTCGACCCCAAACAGTTATCAATGGTGCGCAAGGGGTTGTACGAACGGCAAACGCTCCTGCGCATTGCCCCCCATTTAGCCCACCCGTTAGCTCTCGTAACACCTTGCAAAAACTGGTTTGCGGGCCTATATTTCTCTATTGGCCTCAAACTGTATGATTTACTGGCGGGAAGCCGCCGAATGGCCCCAAGCCGGTGGTTATCTAAAAAGGAGGCCCTCCAGTATTTCCCGGCGTTTTCGACCACGAGTTTCCAAAGTGCCGTGTTGTATTACGACGGTCAGTTCGACGATGCCCGTTTCAACCTGGGGCTGGCGCAAACGGCCGCTCAGTTGGGTGCATCGGTCGCAAATCATTGTCAGGCAATCCGGTTCGAGACCGACGAGCAGGGTCAGATTAAGGCTGCTCTGGTACGCGATGAACTGACAGGCGACACGTTCTGGCTTCGGGCGAAGGTGTTCGTGAACGCTACCGGCACCCGCGCCGACATGCTCCGCCAAAAGGCTAACCCGAAGCAGGCTACCCGCATGCGGGCGAGCAAAGGCGCACACGTGGTACTGCCCATGAGCGCGGTGGGGCCAACGTCGGCGGCCCTGCTCGTGCCCGAAACCGCCGACGGGCGGGTGTTGTTTGCAATTCCGTGGCGCGGACACTACCTCATCGGCACCACTGACACAGAGGCCGACCCTACCGAGACGCCCTACCTACAACCCGACGAAGCCGAGTACCTGATCGAGCACGTCAGCCAATATTTAGCCAAACCGCTTACCATTGACCAGGTTCGGGGTGGGTTTGCGGGTCTGCGTCCCCTGCTTCAGGCCGATCCTAACGCCAGCTCAAAATCGCTCGTGCGCGACCATGAGGTAGAGATCGACGGGCAAACGGGGTTGGTTAGCCTGATGGGTGGCAAATGGACCACCTACCGGCTCATGGCCGAAGACACCATTGATGCCTGTTGCACACGGCTGGGCGTCTCAACAAAAAGCAAAACCGACGAGCTGATTTTGATCGGTGGTGACGGTTACAGCCCCACGTTTGTCCAGTCGCTCCTGAGTCACTATGCCAGCGTTGACCCGGCAACGGTAACGCATTTGGCCGAAACCTACGGCACACAAGCTAATGCCGTGCTCCAACTGATCGAAGAAACGTCATCGCTGGCCGAGCGATTGGTGGACCATCACCCGTTTGTGAAAGCTGAGGTAATTTACGCGGCACGCGCCGAAATGGCCCATACACTCGAAGACCTGCTCCTGCGTCGAATTCGGCTCGGTCTGGTCGATTGGCGGGCTGCTATAGCTGCTACCCCAGTGGCCGCTCAACTGCTTGGTGCCGAGCTGGGCTTGACAACTACTGAAGTTCAGCGGCAACAGAATGAATTTGTGCAGTACATGCAAACATGTATGGAACAAGCCCATCCAATCAAAGAAGAACGGCGAATAACGGTCGGTTTAAACTAAACTCTGTCAGGGTTTGTGCAAACACAAATCGGCCCCACAACGCTTGCTGTGGGGCCGATTTGTGTTAACTCGATTACCGAAAGAGGGCAATCGTACTTAATATTCGTCTTCGTTAAAGAAGAAATCGTCCTTTGTGGGATAATCGGGCCAGATTTCCTCGATGCTCTCGTAGGGTTGTCCGTCGTCTTCGAGTTCCTGTAGATTTTCTACAACTTCGAGGGGGGCACCTGAGCGGATTGAGAAGTCAATGAGTTCGTCTTTGGTGGCAGGCCAGGGGGCATCTTCCAGATAGGATGCTAATTCAAGAGTCCAGTACATACGTATGCTCGTTTTTAAGTCTTGCTTTCTGAGGGTGCAAAAGTAAAAAAAATTGAATATCCTAGTAGTTTTTCCGCAGATTCTGTGGTGCAGGTTTCTAAAAGGGATTTAGCCATTAACGTAAGTAATTCTCATTTGTTTACCCTGCCGTACAATAATGCTCTTTTTCTATGCAAATTGAAGTGTGTTGTTATTCATTAGCCGATTGTCGGGCAGCACAACAAGCTGGTGCCCACCGAATCGAATTATGTAGCGGCCTCAGCGAGGGGGGCCTCACGCCCAGTTTGGGCCTGCTCCGTCAGGTCAAACAGCACATCCCGTTGCCTGTTTTTGTGATGATTCGACCGCGTGGGGGCGATTTTGTCTACAACGAAGCTGAGCAAGAGGTGATGCAACTTGACCTCGAAGCGGCAAAACAAGCCGGTGCCGACGGCTTTGTCCTGGGGGGGCTGTGCCCCAACGGCACCGTCGATGAACGTTTCACACGCACCTTTGTCCAACAAGCCGCCCCCCTGCCCGTTACGTTCCATCGCGCCTTCGACCTTACCCGCGACCCGGTTGATGCTCTCGAAGCCGTGATCCGCACCGGAGCCGTTCGGATTCTGACCTCCGGTCAGCAACCCACCGCCGAAGCCGGGGCCGCGCTTTTGCAAACGTTGGTTCAGAAAGCCACAGGCCGAATCGAGATTATGGCCGGGGCCGGGGTGAACGCTCAAAACACCCAACATTTGGCCCAAACGGGCGTCGATGCGCTGCACCTCAGCGGACAAGTCCGCACGGAAAGCCCCATGACGTTTCGTTCGCCCCACGTACGCATGGCCACAGCCGTTCCCGGCGAGTATGATCGCGTAAGCACGAGCGAAGAGCGCGTTCGAGGGGTGGTCGAGGCTATCTAAACGTTTGCTGCTGCGCCTGCCGCAAAGCCCCCGCATAGGTTTCGTTCAAAATCCGCTGCTGCGCTCCGTTTTCATCAAAATGGGCATCCCAAAGCCCGGAGTGATGCCAGTGGTCGAGGTGGTCCCAGTCGGGGCGGTCAATGATCGGGTACAGGCAAATGCCCCAAAGCGGAATTCCCAGCGCGAGGGTTGCCGCACACTCGTTGGCAACAAATTCGATCCATTGGGGGCGGTGTTCGCCGGGGTGGCTCGTTTCGGTGAGGGCAATGGGGCGTTTGTAGCGGCCATAGGCTTCGAGCAGCAAACTCCGCAACGGACGCCAGCGGTGATCGTTGCCTTCATTCATCCACGGTAATGACTCAAATGTAGGCATTACCCACTGGTTATTGTAGTAAAAATTGAAGCCCAGAATATCCAGATTATCCTCCGCCCCACCCAACTCGGGGCAGTGCCGCCCGGCAAGCATATCGACCGACTGAAACTGATTCGTGTGTGCGTCGGCAGCTTCGCGAATCTGCTTACGGGTGGCGTTCAGGGGCGGCACCATGTTTACGAGCGGCTCGGTGGTTAGAATCCGCACCGCAGGGTCAACCTCGCGCATAGCCGCGATGCTCTCGATGTAGGCCCGCATGAGTCCGTATTTTACCTGAAACCCCTGATTTGTTGTGTAGGGTTGCGTTCCTCGTGCGTCGCCCCCCAGCCACGAGATAAAACTGACTTCATTGATCGGCGTCACGATTAGCGGCCCATCAGGATAACGATCTCGGTAGAAGGTCACGAATGCCCGGCAGATAGCCGCAAACCGACGCGCAAACATCGGGTGTAACGGGTGCAGATCATCAGGATAGCCGAAGTGGCAAATATCCCAAACCTGCTGAATTCCGTGTGCCCGGCCCCGGTCGAGCATGTGTTCAACCACAGACCAGTCGTATTGGTACGCCCGTGTCTCGACCCGACTCCACCGAATACCCTCACGAACTACCTGTAAACTAAACGGTTTGATCAGTTCGTAGTCGGTATCAAGTTGGTTGTGATGATCGGTGATGTGCAGAAAATCGACCCGATTGCCGAAGCAGTTCATCTGGTCGGTACACTCGAAACCGGCCCACCAGAGCGATTGGAAGGGGTTATTTGTGGTCATTCGTTGTCATTCATTGTCATTATTGGTCATTCATTGTCATTGGTGGTCATTCGTTGTCATTCGTTGTCATTAATCGTTCTGGCAACCGTTGGTTTTGAAAACTAACCCAATGGCACTTACAACTAATGACTACCAATGACCACCAATGACTACCAATTAGTCTTCCCATCCAAAGGACCGCTCTACGGCTTTCGCCCAGCCATGCAGGAGTTTTGAGCGAGTTGCTTCGCCCATGTCGGGTCGGAATGTTTTATCGACGCCCCAGTTCTGGCGCAGATCGTCGAAGTTTTGCCAGTAGCCAACTGCCAGACCAGCCGCATAGGCCGCGCCCAGGGCCGTTGTTTCGGTAATGGTGGGCCGAACGACCGGCACATTGAGTACGTCGGCCTGGAACTGCATCAGCAGGCTGTTCATGGTCATGCCCCCATCGACCCGGAGCGAGCTTAGTTTGATGCCCGCATCCTGCTCCATTGCCCGCACCACGTCGTTGGTTTGGTAGGCGGTGGCCTCCAGAACGGCGCGGGCAATGTGGCCCTTGTTCACGAAGCGGGTAAGGCCCGCCACCACGCCCCGCGCGTCGGCTTTCCAGTAGGGCGCATACAAACCTGAGAAAGCGGGCACGAAATAAGCTCCACCGTTGTCGGAGACGGTCTTGGCAAGGGTTTCCACGTCAGAGCTTTTCTTAATCATGCCCAAATTGTCGCGCATCCACTGCACCAACGCACCCGTGATGGCCACGCTGCCTTCGAGCGCGTAATGCACTGGCTCATTGCCAAATTTGTACGAGATGGTTGTGAGCAGGCCGCAGGTCGATTCGCGGAGTTCGGTGCCGGTGTTCAGGACCAGAAAACAGCCTGTGCCGTAGGTGTTTTTGGCCTGCCCCGGCTCAAAGCAGGTTTGCCCCACCAAAGCCGCGTGCTGATCACCCAAAATACCCGCCACCGGAACGCCCGGCAACACCTCCGACGCCACCATGCCATACACCTCACTGCTCGATTTGATGGCGGGCAGCATAACCCGTGGAATGTCGAACGCCTGTAACAGGTCGTCGCTCCAGTCGAGGGTACGGAGGTCCATCAGCTGAGTCCGGCTGGCGTTGGTTACGTCGGTAATGTGCAAACCACCTTCGGCCCCGCCCGTAAGGTTCCAGGTGATGAAGGTATCCATGTTGCCGAAAAGAGCCTCACCCCGCTCGGCATCAGCACGCAAGCCGGCCACATTGTCGAGCAGCCAACGAAGTTTCAGGCCGCTAAAATAGGTAGCCAATGGCAAGCCCGTTTGGGGCCGAAAGCGGTCCTGTCCGCCCTCGGCGGCAAACTGATTCACCAAATCGCCCGTGCGGGTGTCCTGCCAAACCAACGCGTTGTAATAGGGCTTGCCGGTCCGGCGGTTCCAGACAACGGTGGTTTCGCGCTGATTCGTAATGCCAATGGCTTTGATGTCGTTGGCGTGGAGTTTGGCCTTGATGCGGGCCAGCGCGATGACCTCGAGCGTGTTTTTCCAGATTTCTTCGGGGTCGTGTTCCACCCACCCCGCCTGCGGGTAAATCTGCTGATGCTCTTTTTGGGCGACGGAGATAATCGCGCCTTCGCGGTCGAATACAATGCAGCGGGTACTGGTGGTACCCTGGTCAATAGCGGCTACGTATGACATGGTTTAGGTCTGTTTCCTGAACCACAAACATACAAATCCCTTACCGTAAATCGTCTGGTGTGGTGATTTTGATGTTGGCGTAGTCGCCGTCGATAAGGGTGATCGGGAAGCCGGCGTGTTCCAGAACGCTGGCGCAATCGGTGAAAAAGGGTTGCTCGTCGCCCGCGAATGCCTGCCGGAACCAGTCGAGCCGGAACGTTTGGGGCGTCTGCACGAGCCGGACGCGGCTTCGGTCAATGGCTTCGCTACGACCATCGTCGCCCACGAGCCTAACCGAATCTTTGGCGGGTACGCAGGTTACGGCACTGCCCTCACGGGCGGCTGTCTCAAAACCGTTCTGAATAATCCGGGTCGAAACGTAGGGACGAACCCCATCATGCACGGCTACCAGCCCTGTCGGCGCACCGATGACGGCTAACCCGTTGCGCACCGACTGAAAACGCGTGGTTCCGCCCACAACCGTTTGTATGGGGGCGTCGAAGCCGTATTGGTCGCAGAGAGTGGCCCAGGTGTCGAGGTCGCGGGCGGGCAATACCAGAATCAGGTGGAGATCGGGCGAATAAGCCCGGAATTGTTCGAGGGTGTGTTGCAGGATAGGCTTTCCGTCGAGCAGCAAAAACTGTTTCGGCACCGCCGACTGCATCCGGCTCCCGCTCCCCCCGGCAACGATGATGGCGTATTGGGTCATACAGAAAAGGGAGGAAAGGAGCGGTCCGCCGTCGCGGAAGGGAGGAAAGGAGAAAGGAGGCCGTTTGTCGCTCCCCTTTTTCCTTTCCTCCCTTCTCCTTTCCTCCTTTAAATAATCAACATCGCGTCGCCGTAGCTGAAGAAACGGTATTTCTCCTTCATGGCAATCTGATACACCTCCTTCATGAACTCGTGACCACCAAACGCGCTTGCCATCATAATCAGGATTGACTCGGGCAGGTGGAAGCTCGTCAGGAGCGAGTTGGCAATTTTGAAGTCGTACGGCGGGAAGATAAACCGATCCGTCCAGCCTTCAACCGGCTTCAACCGGCTGTTTGCCGACACCGACGACTCAATAGCTTTCAGCGACGTGGTTCCGATAGCACATACACGCTTGCCCGCGTCCAGAGCCGTATTCACGGTCTGTGCGGCTTCAGCCGGAATGCGGTAATTTTCGGAATCGGTTTTGTGTTTGGTAAGGTCTTCAACATCAACCTGCCGGAACGTACCCAGACCCACGTGGAGCGTGATGGGGGCGAAATGAACACCTTTGATCTCCATACGCTTCATCATAGCTTTGGTGAAGTGCAGACCTGCCGTGGGAGCCGCAACGGCCCCAACATGTTCGGCAAAGACGGTCTGATACCGCTCGCGGTCGGCGTCTTCGGTTTCGCGCTTAATCTCGCGGGGCAGGGGCGTCTCACCGAGTTCGTCAACGGCTTTCATGAACTCCTCGTGTGAGCCATCGAATAAAAACCGGATCGTGCGCCCCCGTGATGTGGTGTTATCAATAACTTCGGCTACCAGATCGCTGTCGCCGAAATAGAGTTTATTGCCAACGCGAATTTTGCGGGCGGGGTCCACCAGCACATCCCATAGTTTCATCTCGCGGTTCAGTTCGCGCAAGAGGAAAACCTCAATTTTGGCCCCGGTTTTCTCTTTGTTGCCATAGAGTCGCGCCGGAAACACTTTGGTGTTATTAATCACCATCACGTCGCCGTCGTCGAAATAACTCAGCAAGTCAGAGAACATTTTGTGTTCGATTTGCTTTGTCTTGCGGTGAACCACCATCAGGCGGGATTCTCCGCGTTCTGCCGGGTACTTGGCAATCAGACTTTCTGGCAAGTCGAACCTGAATTCAGATAGCTTCATAAGCGTATTAGCCCCAAAAAATCAATCCATTACGATAAAAGTTTGCAAATATACTACGCAAAAACCCGGATGATTCTTTTTCTCCGGGTTTTACTTGCAACTTTCGTGTTTATGTCCTAAACGAAGCCGTAATAATGACCCGGTCATCATTACGCATTATTTACAATTGGCTTCACCGACCCCTCCGTGTTGACTGTCGGGCGTTCGCCCACGTTGAATTTAGCCATCAATTCGGGCGAAACCTCGTTTGAGTACGTACCCTGCGCCTGTACAAACAGCCCTTTATGGCCCGATTGGGTTGTAAGGGCATACAAGGTCATTTCATCACCTGGGTCAGAAGGCCCCTCAAAGCGGTGAAACTCATCGACCATAAACTCGTCGCCTTTGGCCCGAATATCAGTGCTGGAAACGGTTAGGTAGTCTTCGTGGGGCGAAAACTCACATGTATATCCGCGCTCATGGAGGGCTTGCATCGCTTCGGTGAGGGTTGTGAAGTGGTTCATACCGCTGGCTTTTTTGGTTTTAACAAGTAAACTGATGTGAGCAGGGATGGTTTGGCAGGTTTATGAACTGGTCAAAATAAGCTCCCCTGCACAACCTGCGGCTGAATATGGGGTTCGCGTAAGTTCAGGTCGCAGTGTTCATTGAGTTGGCGAATCCAGTAGCGGATCAGTTCGGGGGCGGTGTCGTTGTCGCCCCCGCCGTGAATGAACAGGTAGGCTGTTTGCAGGCCCTTATCGAACCAGTCTTTCAGGCATTGCACCCAGGCGTCGGTGCGGGTGTAGTCGGAGGGGTGGCCCTCGTTGGCGATGAAACGGAGCGTGAGCACGGGACTGCTCAGACCCATATGTAGCACGTCGCGCCGACCGGCCACGTCGGAGATGACCACGTGTCGGTGCAGGTCGTGGAGTTTTTCGAGGGTGGCGTGCCAAATCTCCTTCCGAAACCAGTCGGGGTGGCGAAACTCCACGGCCACATCAAGTTCGTCGGGTAAGTTCTTCAGATAAGTTTCGAGGGCGGGCCAATGGTCGGGGCCAAAATGGGGCGGCAGTTGCAGAAACGACATACCCAAATGCTCCTCCAGGCTCAGAATAGAGTTCACGAACTCATCGGTCAGGCCCTCGGAAGCTACCAGCATGCGCTCGTGACTGATCATCTGCGGGAATTTGGGGCAGTACACAAAATACGTTCCGGCAGCCTCGGCCCGCCATTTGTCGATCATGGCCGGTGTCGGAATCTGATAATGCGTCAGGTTCAGCTCAATCGTGTTGAATTGCCGGACGTAGTAATGCAGAAAGTCGCGGTCTTTGGCCGACGAGGGGTAAATCTTACCCACGTACTGTTTGTTGGCCCAGATTGGCCCGCCAATAAACACGCCAGGGTTTGCAGTCGGGGTAACGTGCGACCACACGTGCGCGTTGAACGCCTGACCGGGCGGCAAGGCGAAGTTGACCGAATCGACGTTGGAGACTTTCCCGAATTCCATGATGATTGTGCCGGAGTGGCGTTGTTGTACCGCTCCGTAATAATCGGAAATTCAGGGGATTTGTTTATCGAATCAATCGGCTGAACGTGAGCGACAAATCGAGCAGGACCATCTTGGGGCGGGCGTTGCGCTCAATGTGGTAGGCGGCCTCGTTGATGTCGGCGATAATGCGCTCTACGTGAGCCGGTTTGAGGACTTTTGAGAAGTTACGGACGAAGTTTAGCTCATCGTCGGGCAGGCGCAAGAGCGTTTCGGCCCCGTGTTGCCAGAGGAACAAATCGCGGCTCAGGCGCAGGCTGTATTCCATCAGACCCTTTTGTTTCTCTTTATTGAAGCCGTCGAACACATCGGCCTGTTTCACCAATGCACTCAGGTCCTGCCGGTAGCAGGCCCGCATCCACTCTGCAAACCAGGTATGACGGTCGGGGCCACTATCGGGGTCGGTTTTGAGCAGGCTGAGGGCTGCGGCCATGTCGCCGTTGGCCAAGAAAGCCGCCTGACGGGCGCGGGTTTCGTCGAGGTTTTGGGCCTGCCGGAGGTAGAGGGCCACCTCCTCGTCGGTGAACCCCCGGACGGCCATCCGTTGCGTACGCGACAGAATCGTGATGAGCAGTTTGTCGGGCGCGTTGGTAACGAGCAAAAATAACGTCCGGTCGGGTGGTTCTTCCAGCACCTTGAGCAGGGCGTTGGCCGAGGCCGCATTCATCAGCTCGGGCAGCCAGATGAGCATGATCTTGTACCGGCCCTCGTAGGCTTTGAGCGAGAGTTTTTGCAGGATGTTACGCGACTCTTCGGCAGAAATATTACCCTGTTTTTTGTCCATCCCGGCAAATTCGAGCCATTCGGGCAGGGTTCGGTAGGGCGATTCGAGGACCATCTTACGCCAGTCGGCCACGAATGCTTCGCTCGTTTTGGCTCCCGTGCCCATGTTTGCCACCGGAAACACCAGATGCAAATCGGGGTGGATGAGCTTGCTCATTTTGGCGCACGACGCACACCGCCCGCACGAGTCGGTGGCGGGTTCGGTCGGTTCGGCGGCCCCAAACAACGAATCGCCTGCCGAATTGCCCAGCCGACTTTCGCAATTGGCAAATTGGGCCAATGCCAGCGCGAGGGCCAGATTGGCACTACCCACCGGGCCGTCGAACAGCAGCGCGTGGGCGAGGTGGTTATCCTGAACGGCCCGGACGAGGGTCTGCTTGGTATCGTCGTGGCCGATTATATCGCGGAAAAGCATTTTATAGTTGGCAGTAGGCGGTAGGCAGTAAGCAATATCCAGTGGGCAGTATTTACGCGTCAGCTTTGCCGACTGTTCACTGCCTACTGTTTACTGCCTACTTTACGAAGTATATTCTCCTCTACTGTATCAAACTCCTTCCCCCGCCGGGTGAAGGCTTCGCGGGCTACGTGGAGGGCTTTTTCGATACGGTACGGCGTGAAACCGGTGTCGGTACCACCCCAAGAGAACGAGGGAATGTGTTTGGGCTGAAAGCCCGCCCCAAATACGTTGACATTGACGCCCACCACCGTGCCCGTGTTGAACATAGTGCTGATGCCTACCCGCGTGAAGTCGCCCATAAACAGCCCGGCAAATTGTTGGCCGGAATCTTCGAGTTGGCCAGTCGCGTAGCTGTGGAGCTTCACGTTGGTGTAATCATTTTTGAGGTTCGAGGTGTTGGTGTTGGCCCCAAAGTTGCACCACTCGCCCACCACCGAGTTGCCGAGGTAGCCGTCGTGCTGTTTGGCACTATAGCCGAACAGAATGGACCCGCCCACTTCGCCCCCGATTTTGCAGTACGGTCCGATGCTCGTGTTCATCCGCATCCGGCTTCCCCACTGCACCACCGATTCCGTACCTAGCGCAAACGGGCCAATCACCACCGAACCTTCGTTTACCTGTGCGTTTCGGCCAAGATAAATAGGGCCGTTTTCGGCGTTCAAAATCGACGCTCGAACGGTGGCCCCTTCTTCCAGAAAAATGTTCTCGGCCCCGTAAACCTGCGTGAAGCGGTCGGTGATGGGTTGTGAGGTACGCCCCTGTGTGAGCATGGCAAAGTCGGCCCGGATTTGGGCGGCATTGGCAAGCATGATCTCCCAAATCTGCTCAATGGTTGTGCAGTTCTGTTCGCAATGAACAGTTGTGGTCGGGTCGGGCGCGGGCATTTGAGATAACGCCTTGTCGGTGCGGTGGGCAATGAGCAACCCATCCGCCCGAATGAGCGAGGCCTCCATTGGCAGGGTGCGAATGCTCTCTACCAGCCCGGCATTGGGGCAAACGGCCCCGTTGACATACAGGCTGTTGGGGCCGGTGATGGCCGGAAACTTGGTTTGCAAATACGACTCGGTCAGGTACGAGGGTTTCGTTTGAAGCCACCGGCCCCATTTTTCGGCCAACGTCAGTATGCCCACACGGATGTCGGCCACGGGGCGGGTAAAGGTAAACGGGAGCAATTGCACCCGGATAGCCGGATCGTCGAAAAGAATAAGATTCATGCAGCAGCAGTTGGCAGTAGCAGTAAGCAGCAGGCAGGGGCCGTACGTAGGCATCAATGTGGTAGAATGCTGCTTACTGCCACTGCCAACTGCTACTTAAATTCACTGCAAATATCCGGCTTATTCCCTAAGTTTACGCCCCATGAAGCTCTTTTTCCACCGTTTCGACTTACGCCTGAAACACACCTTTACCATCGCCCACGACTCCCGCGACGTACAGCAAACCTTGATCGTTGAACTCCGCGACGACAACGGACTGCGGGGTTTCGGTGAGGCCACGGCCAACAAATACTACGGGATCACCATCGACCGGATGGTGGCTGATCTGGAAGCCATTTCGTTGCCGTTGGCTTTAGCCAACGGCGGCAACAGCAATCTCTCCGCAGAAGAATTGTGGGACATAGTTCACCCGCATCTGGCGCAAAACCCATTTGCCCAATGTGCGCTGGACGAGGCCATGCACGATTTGGTGGCCAAACGCGCCCGTATGCCTTTGTATAAGTACTGGAACCTCGACCCGGCCCGCAATCCCATCAGTAATTACACCATCGGTATCGACACGGTCGAGAACATGGTAGCCAAAATGCGCGAGCTTCCCTGGCCGCTGTACAAAATTAAGCTGGGCACCAAAGACGATCTCGCTATTGTTCGCGAACTCCGAAAACACACCGATTCACGTTTCCGCGTTGATGCCAACTGCGCCTGGACCGCCGACGAGACCATCCGACTCGCCCCCGAACTGCAAGCTCTGGGGGTCGAGTTTATCGAGCAACCTCTGCCCGCCGACGACTACGAGGGTCAGCAACGCGTGTTCGCCCAAAGCGTGTTGCCCGTGATTGCCGACGAAAGCTGCATTGTCGAAGCCGACGTGGAGCAGTGTGTGGGGCGGTTTCACGGGATCAACATCAAACTAACTAAATGCGGGGGCCTCACGCCCGCCCGGCGCATGATTGAGCAGGCGCGGCAGGCCGGTATGCAGGTTATGGTCGGTTGCATGACCGAAAGTAGCGTGGGCATTTCTGCCATCGCCCAACTCCTGCCCCTGCTCGATTATGTGGATATGGACGGAACCCTGCTCATCACCAACGACCCCGCCACTGGCGTTACGCTCGATTATGGGCAGGTTTTTTACGCAGAAGAAAACGGAACGGGAGCAGGATTGAAATCTGAAACAGCGAAGCGTTGAAACCTGAAACTATAACCTCCCTCCCCAACCGGCACATTACTATTGATGACCACGAGTACCTGTTTTTTTCGGGGACATCGTACCTCGGCATGAGCCAAAATTGGGATTTTCAGGCGTTGGTCATGGACGAAATGAGCCGCTACGGTACGGCGTTTGGGAGTTCGCGGAATGGGAATCTGCAACTGCGGGTGTATGAAGAGGGGGAAGCAACTCTGGCCGGATGGACCTCAGCCCCGGCCGCACTCACGGTATCGTCGGGGATGATGGCCGGGCAGGTGGTCATGCAATGGCTGGCCTCGCAGGCGCACACGCGGGTCGTGTATGCACCCCACACGCACCCGGCCCTTTGGCACACGCCCACACTCGCGATGCCCACCAGCTCGTTTGCCGATTGGTCCGCACAACTCCCCGACCAAATGGCGCAACTGCCCGAAGGACCGTTGGTTATTGCCCTGAACTCGGTTGATGCGGGCCACTCGGAGATGTTCGATTTTGAGTGGATAAAGATGCTGCCTTCTGACCGACCCCTGACGCTCGTTGTTGATGATTCGCACGGGATTGGAGTGCTGGGCAACGAGGGTCGGGGTGTTTGGGCGCGATTGTCGGGGCTGGTGCCGCCCTCGGTGCGCCTGATTGTGACGGCCTCGCTGGCAAAAGCAATGGGATTGCCGGGGGGCTTGATTCTTTCTGATGCCGACACGCTGGGCAAACTTCGGCATACGTCGTTTTTCGGGGGAGCGTCGCCTATGGCCCCGGCTCCGTTGGCCGCGTTCGGGCGGGCGGGGGCGTTATATGCCGACGCCCACGAGCGGCTGAGTCGAAATGTTCGGCTAGCCGAAGCCGTTTTGGGACCAACGGGACTATTTAGACAGGCTGCTGGCTATCCCGTTTTTTATACGGACCATAATGAGCTGTACGCGCCCCTGCTAGCCCGGAACATCCTGATCTATTCGTTTGCCTACCCAACCCCGCAGGACAAACCCAACACGCGGCTGGTAGTGAGTGCATTCCATGAAGACGAGGATTTTGAGCGGCTGGGAGAGTGTTTAAATAAAGGGGCCTACAACGGTTTTTGTCATCCCGAGGAACGAGGGATCTAGCTTACAAACACCCAAATTGAAAATAAGCAAGTTAGATCCCTCGTTCCTCGGGATGACAAAATAAGTTTGATCTTTGCAAAAAATACGATCAAATGGAGCCGAAAACTATAGAGGAATTTTACCGGGATACCGCCCTGCAAATGCCCGAAGGTCTGAACAAAGAAATTGGGCATTTCAACCTGTTTGAAATCAGTTCAGTGCGGGCGCGGCTCAAGCGAAATCCCAGCGCGGGCATGCCCTACAACCGGCGGGCCTATTACAAAATCAGCCTGATTCGGGGGCGTAACCGGGCCGAGTATGCCGATAAGGTGATCGACATTGAGCAGAACGCTTTATTATTTGCCACGCCCAAAGTGCCGTACCATTATGTGCCGCAGGACGAAAATCAGTCGGGCTACTTCTGCGTGTTCACCGCCGATTTCATGGTCCACACCAAAACGGGCGTCGTGCTCGACGACCTGCCCCTGTTCAGGCCGGGGTGTGTTCCGATTTTTCAACTAACTGACGATCAAGCTGATAAATTGGCTCTTCTGTACGAAAAGATGCATTTAGAATTGTCTTCCGACTACGCGTTTAAGTACGACCTGCTCCGAACCTATGTGCTCGAATTGCTTCATTACGGGCAAAAGTTGCAACCCGCTCCAGCACAACAGTTTACCCACTCGGCAGCAACCCGAATCTCGTCGTTGTTTGTCGAACTGCTCGAACGGCAGTTCCCGATTGAGTCGCCCCATCAGAAATTAGGTCTACGAACAGCCAACGACTACGCGGCCCGGTTGGCCGTTCACGTGAACCACCTGAACAAAGTGCTCAAAGAGCAAACCGGCAAAACCACCACCGACCTCATCGGGAGCCGGGTTGTGCAGGAAGCCAAAATTCTTCTCAAGCAAACCGACTGGAACGTGTCGGAGATTGCCTACAGCCTGGGTTTCGATGAGGTGGCGCACTTTTCCAATTTCTTCAAGAAGCATACCACGCTGGCTCCGCTCGTTTTTCGGGCCTGATTTGATTTTTGCAACCTTTCGATTGATTCGCGCAAACGGGGAGGGAAGATGCACGGGTACCTTTGTCCTGTCAAAATCAAACCATCATGAATCAATCAACCTTAGCCCTCGTTACGGGCGGAAGCCGTGGCCTCGGCAAAGACATGGCCCTGAGTCTGGCTAAAAAAGGCCACAACGTAATTCTGACCTACCGCAGCCAACAACACGAAGCCGACGCCGTGGTGCGCGAAATCGAAGCTCTCGGCCAACAAGCCGTGGCCCTGCCGCTCAACCTCGCCGATCTGTCGGGCCTCGACGCCTTTGTGGGGGCCGTGGCCGACGTGCTCAAGACACGCCTGAACGCGACTGGCATCGACTATCTGGTGAATAACGCCGGAATGGGAGCTACTGTACCGTTTGCTACCTTGACCGAAGAACTCTTTGATGAGTTCATGAACGTGCATTACAAAGGCGTGTTCTTCCTAACCCAAAAGCTGTTGCCTCACCTGAACGACGGGGGTGGCATTGTGAATATCAGCAGCGGCACCACGCGCTTCGCCATTCCGGGTTACTCAGTCTATTCGTCGATGAAAGGTGCGATGGAAGTACTCACCAAATGCTGGGCTAAAGAGTTAGGAGCCAGAGGCATTCGCTGCAATATTGTGGCCCCCGGACCCATTGAGACCGACTTCAACGACGCGGCCATTCGCAATAATGCGCAGATGAAAGGCTTTCTGTCGAGCTTGTCGCCCCTGAACCGGGTCGGTAACGCCGACGACATTGGTGGCGTGGTGGCGTTTCTCTGCACCGACGATGCCCGCTGGATTAACGGGCAACGCATTGAAGTGGCGGGCGGGATTAACGTGTAAGGTTGTATCTTCGTGGTGTCAGGTCGGGGGTGATCCGCGGTTCCCCGCCGGGACATTCCGACCTGACACTACGCAAGCCCAGCAACCTCACTGCCCATGCGCCACTTTCTTATACTTGTAACCCTTCTCCTCACGCTCCCCACCTTCGCGCAGCGTAAAAACCTGATCGAAGGCCTGCTCAAAAAATCGCCCGAACTATTTCGGAGCGTGACGAGCCGCCCCGACGTGTACGACGTGCAGATTTTGTACACGCAGATCGACCGGGACGCCCAAAACCGGCCTACATTTCGGTCGTATGGCTACAAACTCGACAAGAAGCGGTATTTCTACCCGGCCAGTACGGTGAAGTTTCCGGCGGTCTTACTAGCCCTGGAGAAACTAAATGAGCTAAAGAAAACCCACCCCGACCTCACGCGCAGCACCCCCATGCTTACGGACTCGGCCTATGCCCGGCAGTCGCGTGTGTTGACCGACATGACCGCCCAAAACGGACTGCCTTCGGTGGAGCATTACGCCAAAAAGATCCTGCTCGTCAGCGACAACGACGCCTTCAATCGACTTTACGAGTTTGTAGGCCAAACCGCTATCAATGAGCGGCTGTACCGCAAAGGCTACCGAAATTTGCGGATTGTTCATCGGCTGGAGTCGCCTATGAACGCCGACCAGAATGCCCACACCAACCCCATCCGGTTTGTACGCGATGGCAAAACACTGTATGCTCAACCGGCACAGGTCGGTACGCGCTCGTTCCGGCCCGACAGCGCGATTCGGCGGGGCATCGGCTTTATGCGTCGCGACTCGCTCATCAGGCAGCCGTTCGATTTTACCGACAAAAATTTCTTCGCGCTTGAGGATCAACAGGCCATGCTCAAGGCCGTGCTGTTTCCCGACGCCGTGCCACCAAAGAGCCGGTTCAACTTCACGCCCAACGACTACGCGTTTCTGCGACAGTACCTCTCGCAACTTCCCCGCGAGACCACTTATCCCCAGTATGACTCAACGTACTACGACAGCTACTGCAAGTTTCTGCTCACGGGCGATCACAAAGAATCATTCCCTAAGTCGATCCGTATTTTCAATAAGGTGGGTGATGCCTACGGCTACCTGATCGACAATGCGTATATCGTTGATTTTGAGCGCGGTGTCGAGTTTATGCTATCGGTGGTAATTGCCTGCAACTCCGATGGGGTTTTCAACGACAACAAGTACGACTATGACTCCGTTGGCTTTCCGTTCATGGGCAACCTGGGCCGCGTTATTTTCGATTACGACGCCAAGCGCAAACGCCAATGGCGACCTGATTTGCGCGTTTTTCAAGTGAAGTACGACCGGTAAATTATTTGTCCTGCTTGTCGTAAGGGATCGTGTTCTCGTGGTTTCGTTCGGCAACGGCACTGCCTCCCCGCTCGATAAACTGGGAAGCTCCCTTTTTGGCCCCTTTAACAATATCGAAGGCATCGTACAGATCGCCCGTGGCCGTAAACGCCTGGTATTGAAGCTTGTTTCCGTCGACCCGGATCACCTGAAACAGTTGCGTGTTTTCGGCCCGACGGTTCAATTTGGCGTCGTATTTATCCCAGGCATCCTTCTTGAAGTTGTACATCTTGCCGCCACTCACCGATACCACGTAAACGGTTCCTGTTTGTTTGTCGCGGGCGTTGGTACCACTCACAACGTTTCGCGTGGTTGGTCCTGCCATGCCACGTGCATAGGTGTGATCGTGCCCCTGCAAGACCAAATCGACGCCGTATTTATCGAAAATCGGCTTCCACAACTCCCGAAGCTTGATGTTGTCGCGCTCTTTGGCCGTCGAAAAAATGGGGTGGTGAAAACTGACGACCGTCCATTTGTTCGGGTTTTTGGCCAGCAACGAGTCGAGCCAAACGGCTTGTTCTTCATGCTTCCGATTTGAGTTTAGAGCAACAAACCGAACGCCCTGATAATCGAACCAATACGTGGTTTCGTCTAAGCCTAAACCTGCCGGGCCGTTCCGGGGCAACGTAAACTGCGGTTGCCACTGCACCGAAAGCCGTGTTTCCTTGGCGGCTTCGTCGGTAGGGGTGGCCGGGCGGTACTCGTGGTTTCCCGGAACGGGCATACTCGGAACCATACCGTGAATCCAGCCACCCGCCGTAAACCACTCGTGCCACTGCCGTTCGCTGTGGGCCTCCGAAACGAGGTCGCCCGCGTGGATGATGAACCGCGCATCAGGAGCTTTACTGAATCCAGCCCGGATGAGTCTCGACCAGAGTTCGAGAATATAATTTTGGGCATCGCCTACATACAGAAACGCGAACGGTTTGGCCTGCTGACTCGCCGTCCGAAACTGGAACCACTCGCTCCAATGCGTACCATCGCCCACACGATAAGCGTATAACACATCGGGTTTAAGGTTCGTAAACGTGGCCGAATGATACTGGGCCACTACCTCGGCCCCTTTCACCGCGCTCACATCCAGGCGTTCTGTTTTGGCGTTGATTTGGGTCGCATTCCGCATGAAGCGCGGGGCTGCGTCGGCCACGGCAATCTCGGCGATGCCCTGCCGAACGGTGGTGTCTGTGCGCCAGGTCACGCTTTGTTGCGTGGTGGGGTCAGCAACTACGTTCAGGATAATCCGGTCGGGCTGATCGGTAGGCAGGGTCCAGCGTTTGTGGAAAACGGGCTTGTCGGGGCGCGGGTCCTGCTGACCGAAGCAGGAAAAACCCGCCACAACGCCTAAAAATAGAGGTAGATACTTCATGGATTGAGTTGGTTTTTGTCATCCCGAAGAATGAGGGATCTACCTCGCGTAACGTCAAGTTGGGCCTTGATAGAGTAGATTCCTCATTCTTCGGGATGACATGAAACGTACTTCTTACAGATTCAGCGACACGCCCAGGAAGTAGCTGCGGCCCGTCAGGTCGTGACGGTCGTAGCGATTGACATTGCCCTGATAACCCGCTTCGGGGGCGTTGGTCAGGTTACGCACCTGGGCCAAAATACGCAGTTTCTTTTTGTACAAAAACTGGCTCGCTGTCACGTCGTAGGTCGTGCGGGCGGCATCGTAGCGGTCAAACTCGCTCAGGGCCACGCCAGCAGCCAGAGCAGCCGTGTAGCCGGTCGCATTGGCTGCTTCGGTCAGGTACGCACTGCGGTGGCTGGTAGCGAAGCGGAATTCAAAGCCCCGTTTCTGATAATACAAAGCTGCGTTATACACATTGCTGGCCTGCCGAAGCAATGGCAAATCTTCGTTGGAGCGGTTTGGCAACGAAACTCGTGAGCCAATTAGGGCAAAGTTAGCACTCAAGCCCAAGCCTTCCAGAAACTTAGGCAAGAACGTAAACGCCTGATCGTACGTAAACTCGACACCATACAAATCAGCCGCGTCGGCATTCACGTTTTGCGTCACTGTCAGTTGCTCAAACGTTTTCCCGTCGTATTGTGTGTTACGCAGGATGTCCTGAATCCGATAAATCTGGTTGTCGACTCGTTTATAAAAACCTCCAACGGCAACGATACCGCCCGATGGGAAATAATTCTCGAACGACAAATCGAAGTTGCTCGACTCATACGGTCTCAGGTCGGGGTTTGCCAAGGCCAGCGAACCAGTAAAAACAGCGGTGTTCGAGGTGGCCGCGTAGTTGAAGACCGACGTGGCCGCAAGTGCCGAATAATCGGGGCGACCCAGGGTGTTAGTCCAAGCGGCCCGAATCAGGAACTTCGACGTGAGGTTATATTTCAATTGAATCGAAGGCAGCAGGCTCGTATAGGTATTCCTCAGGAAGACGTTCGATGGCACCAGCCGCCCCCGAAACTGAGTTGTCGCCGTCCGGTTCGATTCGGTGGTTGTTTGCTCCATGCGCAGACCGGCGATGATCGTCAGCTTGCGGAAATCGATCACGCCCATCGCGTAGCCCGCCAGTACGCCCTCGCTGTTGTTGATGTCGTTGACATACATTTGCTGCTGGGTGACGAGAGTATCGTAAATCAACCGTTGACGGTTCTGAATCACGCCCGGCGTTTCGATAAACTCTTTAAACTTGTTCACCACGCCGTGTACGAACGGTTGCGCACCGCCCTGAGCAGGCACCGAAACCGGGAAGAAAAACGGAGTGAGCGAATAGGCATTGTTGTTAGGAACGGTAACCCCGCCAAAACTCAAATCGTAGGAATCCCGCGAGCGATCAACAATCTTCGACCGATCCCGGTAGCGACCACCGAACTTGATGTACGCTGGTGTGGCCCCCAGCTTCAAATCATAGCGGAGGTCGGCACTGATTTCCCGCAGGTTTTCCTCGATAGTTCCGCTGGTGAAGTTCAGGTTGCGGAGTTTGTAGATTTCGGGGTTGCTGGCGAAGGCAGGATCTTCGGGCAAAATCTCGAAAAAATACGGGGCCGTGTTGTACCGAAGCGATAGGCGCGGCTCGGTGTCGGTTGGGTTCTCAAACGTGGCATCGAAGTTATTGAGGGTCGTAGCCGCCCGCGAGTAGGTGCCATACACATCGGTCGAGAGTTTGCCAAACCGGTTGCGCGTGCCAAAGGTGTAGCTGCTCAGATTCTCGATTTCGTTGGTGTAAGCCTGGTCCAACTCACCCGATCCGCGTGCAAACCGGCCCGATGTTGGCGTTTGCTCCAGCGGGAGGGCCGCCCCAATCTGCATAGTCAATTCAAACTCCGAATTTTTCTGAACTTCGTTGGTACGGGTGTAGAGCGTTTTCAGATACACCGAGTTGTTGGGCGTAGCGCGATACTCAAAATCAGCCGAAACGCTGGCCCGGTCGCGCTCAATATCTTCGATTTGCAGCTCAATTTCGTTCGGGTAGAAGTACCGGTTGAACACCCAGCCGTCGGGATCGAGGATCGACGCACTAAAATCGCGCCGGAAGAAGTTGGCCGAAACAACAGCACCAAATTTCTCTTGTTTGCCAAACCGTTTGCCCGCCGTCACAGCCCCCCGGAATGGCGCACGAACGCGATCAAAACCCGTAAGATCAACCTGTTGCGTTTGTACTAAGCCGTCAACCGACAAGACCATGAACGGCTTCTTTTTGTCAAATGCCGACACCGTATTAATGTTCACGGTGCCGCCAATGGCGTTGCCCTCCATGTCGGGCGTGTTGGTTTTGATCACCTCGATGCTCGAAATGATTTCGGTTGGCATCAGGTCGAGCGGGGTAGCGCGGCTGTTGCTGGTCGAGGCAATGTTGGTGTTATTCAGGGTTACGTTGTTGAGAGCAGGCTGCACCCCCCGGATCGACACAAATTGACCTTCACCCCGGTTCGTTTCGATGTTCACCCCCGCCACGCGCTGCGTAGCCTCGGCCACGTTGATGTCGGGCAGGCGGCCCAAATCGTCCGACGTGATAACCTCGCGGGTATTGAGTGCCTGCCGCTTGCGGCTGATGGATTCGAGCTGGGTCCGGCGCAGGCCCGTTACCACCACTTCGCCCAACTGCGTCGATTGACTTTTGAGGCCCAGGTTAGCCTGAACTTCACGCCCGGCTACCACCGTAACCGGCATCTCTGCCGACGTGTAACCCAGTGCCGAAATAACCAGCGTTTGTCCACCGGCTGGTACTCGTGTTAGCACAAAGCTACCATCGGCATGGGTCGCCACACCGAGCAGCGTACCTTTAACGAGAATAGTTACCCCTGGAATCGGTTCGCCCTTC
This sequence comes from Cytophagales bacterium, assembly GCA_004292855.1. GTDB lineage: Bacteria > Bacteroidota > Bacteroidia > Cytophagales > Spirosomataceae > Rudanella. Next base: position 14,894 of record RDXN01000042.1, on the reverse strand, counting down.
TCGTCGACCTGAGAAATAACTCCTCGAACAACACCCGTGCTCTGTGCCTGTACTTTGTTACCTGCCGTTATCAGCAGGAACAGGGCGAAGAGCAAATAGAAGCAGGAAAAAGAGCCTTTGCAATTAGTAGGTTTCAGTAAAGTATGTGTCATACAGTGAGGTGTATATGTTTCGACCACAAAATTACCGGACCACTATCGGGGCTACGTTAAGCAGAATTTATCATTAAGCAGTATGTATTGACTCAATGTTATCAAACCGTACCCGTAGTTGACTGCCCCTTACGCTTAACTTCACAATGGAGTATTTTGGTGGGGAACGATTGCGGAGAAGACTACCATTTTCTCTATCTTGCCGTATGCTTACTCGACTTCTAGTCTGCTTTATACTCTGTGTACTCACCGTTGTTTGCCCGGCCCAAACGCCTGTGACAGCAACGATCAACGCCGTTCGGCAGCAATACGCGCCCGATGGTCGGGTGGCTCTGTTTTCGGTGAAGCTTGATTCCACTGGAACGCTGGTGGGCAAAACCAATCTGCCCCAGGCCAAACTCGATTTACTATCCCGGCTCGACGGAGAAAAGGTGGCGTACAAAGACGCTATTCAGGTGTTGCCCGCGCCATCGCTGGAAGGCAAAACGTATGCAGTCGTGACGGTTTCGGTGGCCAACCTCCGCTCCGACCCTCGCGACGGGGCCGAACTAGCTACGCAGGCCCTGCTCGGAATGCCCTTGCGCGTGTGGGACAAAGACCGGGGCTGGTATCTGGTTCAATCGCCCGATGGTTATCTGGCCTGGGTCGATTTCGGGGGCTTCGAGCGGATGACCAAAGCGCAATTTGCGGCTTGGGAGCAAACCCGTAAGCTCATCTACACCCAACCGTTTGGCTTTTGCTACACACAGCCCGACCGCGAATCACAAACCGTTTCGGATTTGGTAGCGGGCAACGTGCTGACCTTGCTCGATGAATCGCTCTCGTTTTATCAGGTTCAATACCCCGATGGCCGAACGGGCTTCATAAGCCGGACCGACGCTCAACTCTACGAACAATGGCGGGCAAGCCGAGCCATAACCGAAGAGAATCTTGTCAAGACAGCCAAGCGACTCATGGGCATTCCCTATCTGTGGGGCGGCACCTCGGTGAAGGGCATGGATTGTAGCGGCTTCACGAAGACGGTCTATTTCCTGAACGGGCACATGCTTCAGCGGGATGCCTCGCAACAGGTACACGAGGGAACGCTCGTGCCCACCCCCAACAACGACTTCTCGCAACTTCGCCCCGGCGATTTGCTGTTTTTTGGACCATCGGCCACCACCACTAAGCCCGAACGGGTTGTACATGTAGGCATGTGGTTGGGGAATAACGAGTTTATTCACGCATCGGGCCACATCCGCGTGGCTAGTTTAGACCCCAAAGCACCTAATTTTAACGAGTACGAGCTAAAGCGGTTTTTGCGTGCCAAGCGTATGCGAACCCCTAACTGATCCGTTTTTACATGATCGACATTTCTTCCATAACCCGTGCCGGTATCATCCCGGTTTTTTCGCACCCCGACCTTGAGGTGAGCCTTGCCATCGTGCGGGCCTGCTACGACGGCGGTCTGCGAGCGTTTGAGTACACAAACCGCAACGCGCAAGCCCTCGATAACTTCCGGGAGGTTGCCGCCCTCGTCAAGCGCGATATGCCCGATATGCTCTTAGGAGCCGGGACCATCTGGGACGTTCCAATGGCCGAAACGTTTGCCGAAGCCGGGGCTGATTTCATCGTTAGCCCGATCATGAACCCCGCCGTTGGGGCCTGGTGCCACCAAAAAGGCCTTTTATGGTCGCCGGGGTGTATGACCGTCACCGAGGTGTTTAACGCCCGGCAACAAGGTGCTGAACTGGTCAAGGTATTTCCGGGCGAGGTGGTTGGACCGGCGTTTGTGCGCTCGGTTAAGAGTGTCATGCCCGACGTTCAACTGATGGTTACGGGGGGCGTAGAACCCACTGCCGAGAGCCTGGGCACATGGTTTGGAGCTGGGGTCTCGTGCGTGGGCATGGGGTCGCAGTTGTTCAGTAAGCAGGCCATCGCCGAAAAAAACTGGGCCACCATCCGGCAGACAGTGGCCCAGGCAATAAGCGTGTTGAGGAGTTTATAACCCCTAGCGTCTATCTGCCTTCATAGTTTCAGGTAATACTGCCGCTTACCCGGTTCAAACCGCTCGATGGCGTAACGCAGGCTCGTGCGTGGGAGTTGCCGGACGTGGTCGTGCAGAAACTCTTCCAGCCCTTCCGGGTTGCGTTTCCCTACTTCGCGGAGCATCCAGCCAATGGCTTTGTGAATTAGATCGTGCCGGTGGTTCAGGAGCCGCTCGGCTAGGGCGAACGTATCCGAAAACTGGCCTTTACGGATAAAAGCAAGGGTTGAGACCATCGCGATACGTTGGCTCCAGAGGTGTTCGACTGCCGCCAGGTCATATAATACCGAACGATCTTCCTCCAAGAGCGTCTCGCCTACAATTGTTGGGCAGGAAGAGTCCACCAAATCCCAGTTGTTGATGTATTGCACATGGGCTAAGTATTGCTCCAGAATAGCCTGACGCCCAACTGGGCCACTTTTTCGAGATTGCTTTGCCCAAATCAGCAGCCCTACCATGCGGCATTCGTGGTACCGGTCGCGTACCAATTGCTCCACTTCGCCCGACGGCAAGGCCAGAAATTCTTTGGCGATAGCGTGCTGTTGCGGCATCGAGAGGCCTAGGAACTGGTCTCCCTCGGCATACTGCCCCGGCCCGGTCTGAAAAAAACGAGCCACGAACGAGGCCCGTTCAGGCTGTTCGTGGCTCAGAATATGTTGCTTAACAAGCGCGGCAGTCATTGGGCCTAATCGCTCAACCGATACCGGACTAGTTCGCCTTCGGGAATAAGCTGCATATCGAACAAGGCAACTTTATGGCGCAGATAGGCAGGTGTCTCCAGATCGCGTTCTGGAACACGGTTGTGCAGAAAATCGTCGATCATGCGCCCAATTTGCTCACTGTCGTTCACGCCCGGTGCATCGGTCGGCATGGTCACGATGGGGGCAGAGGCTGGTCGGTCTGAGCGGGTTGGCACCGTAACAACACTTCCCGGCTCCACCGAAACAGTACGCGTTGGGGTCTGATTCATGAACGGCGCCGGTTCAAATGAAACCTCCTCCAATTCAACTAACTCAGGTTCAACTTCTTGAGGTGTTGGCTCAAATGTGGTGATTGGCAACGAATCACTCTTTACTAAACGTTCTTTTTCGTCGGTTTTAGAGTCGTGAGGCAGATGTTTGATATCCTCCTTGCTTCCAACCTCAACGTCGGGCAAACCGCCCGGAGCCAGAAACTCGCCCAGGTCGTCGCCCCCATCGAAACCAGCGGCAATGATGGTCACGCGCAGTTTGGTACCCAATGTTTTGTCAACAATGGCTCCTACCTTCACCATACGTGCTTCCACCTGGATTTTCTCGGTCACGTACTTTGAAATGAGGGTTAACTCATTCATTTTCATGCCTTTTTCTTTGCTCGATGCTACGGTGAGTAGCACCCGTTTGGCTCCACGAATATCGCGGTCGTTGAGTAGGGGCGAGTTCAGGGCGGCCTTGATCGCATCCAAGGCCCGGTTGTCGCCGTCGCCTTCCGCCGACCCCATCACCGACTGACCAGCATTGCTCAACACCTTTTTCACGTCGGCAAAGTCGGCGTTTATATCGCCCTGCGTCGTGATAATCTCGGCAATCGACTTCACGGCATTGGCCAGCACGTTATCGGCGTGCCCGTACGCTTCGGTCCATTCAAGCTCGCCGTAGAGTTCGGCTAGTTTATCGTTCAGGACGACCAGCACCGTATCGCAGCTTTGTTTGAGCCGCTCAATACCGCGCATAGCCTGTTCTTTCTTCTCGGTTCCCTCATACCAGTACGGAGCCGTTACAACGGCCACGGTCAATAACTTAAGCTCACGTGCCACCTCGGCCACAACCGGAGCCGCACCCGTGCCTGTGCCGCCACCCATACCGGCGGTAATGAACACCATTTTCGTAGGCGGGGCAAGCAGGTTTCTGATCTCGTCGATACCGTCGCGGGCGGCTTTCTCCCCCGCTTCCGACTCCGTACCGGCTCCCAATCCATCGCCAAGTTGCACTTTAACGGGCACGGGCATGTTCAGCAGGGCCTGCCGGTCGGTATTACAAACGGCGAAACTGACATCTTTTACGCCTAATTTCACCATGTGTTTCACGGCATTGCCGCCCGCACCACCAACGCCAATCACCTTAATGATCGGGCCGCTGTCCTCCTGTGGGTCGTAGATATATGCGTGGTCAAGCATCGTGTTCATAGGTGTCAAGGTTACAAATGACTGTGGTACAAGTTAATACGTATCTTTTTTCTCAATGAACTCGTCGCCGGAGAAGAATTTTCGGATTTTCGAGATCAGCCCTTCTTTTGGTTGCTCATCCTGAACGGGCGGGGGAGTTGGGGGGCGATAACCTCCACTCGTAGTTGAGGGTGTCGGTTTCGGCGAGGTAGTCGTTGCCTGCGAACTAATAAATGGAATCCGCTCATCGACCTGTTTAAAGCCAGCCCAAACCAGCCCCAATGCAGTAGCGTACGACGGGTCGCTGACCAAATCGGCACGACCGTTGTGCTCAAGACATTCGGGGTAACCCACGCGCACGTCCATATTGGTCACTCGTTTGAAGATCGACTCAATGTTGGGTGTCGAAGCCGTTCCACCCGTCAGCACGATACCCCCCAGCAGTTTATGTTCGAAGCCCGACCGTAAAATCTCGGCTTGCACCAAAGCCGCAATCTCTTTGAGCCGGTCTTCCATGATAAGCGACACGTTGCGCAACAGTACGTCTTTCGGCTGACGGTTTACTAACCCCGGCACCGATACCACCTCGTTCAGGCGACTATCGGCAGGGTTTGCATTACCAAACCGAACCTTGATTTGCTCGGCATGATTGCTCAGCACCTTGCACCCTTGCTCAATGTCGTCGGTAAGGCTTTTGCCCGCCCAGGGCAGAATTGAAATATAGCGCAGGACGTTACGGTGATAAATGGCAATATCGGTAGTACCACCACCAATATCGACCAGCGCAACGCCAGCCTGTTTTTCGTCTTCGGTCAACACGGCCATGCCCGATGCCAGCACCGACAGCACCAATTGATCGCGCTTGAGGGTGTTGTTGGCTGCGCGTTCGATACACTTTTTGGTATTCAAAGCGGCATTCGCCGGAGCCATAACAATCTGAAAGTCAGCCCCCAGTTTCACGCCGTTGCGGCCAACAGGATCTTCAATCCCCGGCTCACTATCGACCGTGAAATCCATTGGTAACACGTGTACGATCTCATTACCGGGCGGAATTACCGACCGGTACATGTCGTTCAGCAGATGCTCGATGTCGGAGGGGGCCACTTCGTCGCCGGGTGAGCTGCGGGTAATGCTACCCACCTGCCGACGCGCACTGATGGTGTTGCTGCTGAAGCCAACGTTGACAATACCAATGTCAATATCGGCCTGATTACCAGCCTCTTCGATAGCCTGATTAATGGCCGATACGGTTTTGTTGATATTCACGACAGAGCCGCGCGTAACACCCCCCGAATCGACACGGCCAACGCCCAGCACTTCCAGGGTGGGATAATCTTTGTTGCGAATTAACCGACCGGCCACCGCACACACCTTAGTGCTGCCAATGTCGAGTCCAACCACGATTTGATCACTTTTCAACGCTGTCATTCGCACACTATTTGATTACGGTACTGGACATTTACCCGACTGTATCGCTCCCAACCTTTAGCGGAAAGGATTGATTTATAGAACAATTTCAACTTCTTAAACTTCAATTCCAAATGTATGGGTAAGCCCAACTCGATGCGGTGCTTTCCATACGTAGGCCACATCGTAACGGCACCCTGTTTGCTCACGTCAATTTCGGTAATCTGTGCCTGCCAGAACGGGTCTTTCCGAATCATGGTCAGCAGTTCAACAACCCCTCGACTCGTTGAATCGGTCAGACCTGTACGATTAGCAAAATACCCCCCTGTCAGCAACGGTACCCGGACGGTATGGTTCATCGAAATCGGGAAGAAACGTCCCTCTTCGCTCACATACTGTCCCTGCACAAACTGTAATCCGTCGCCCAGCGACACAAGCCGCGCAATTGGCCGGGGCTGCTCAACACTGACGAGTAGATTGCCCGTCAGGTCACGCGAAACCTGACAATTTTTTACCAGTCCGTGTCGCTTCAATCGCTCTTCCAGTTGCCGGAAGTCGAGTTCGTCGAACGACGCACCAATTACCGGATCGCTACCTTCATTGGTAAGGTAACCGGTAACATCGCGACGGGACAAGAACTGATGCCCGTCGACCTTGTCCAATGCAATCACTACCTCGCGGCAATGTTTCTGTTCCTGTCGCGCTTCGGTGAAAGTAATCAGTCCCAGGAGAGTAATACCGACTCCCAATGTCCACGCCAGCCGCTTATTTAGCCTAAAAGTAGAAAACATTTGGGTCTTTGGTCGATTTAAATACGTCTGAACTTATTTACTGGCTAAAAGACTATTTCTTAACAAGGGTAATAAGCCATCAATGTCGCCTGCACCAATCGTGACGAGCAAACGCGGGCGGGTTTTCCGCACAACGTCGGGTAGTTCGGCTTTGGTGCGCAAAATTGCGGTTTTTGACCGAACGTTACGTACAATCAGGTCAGAATTAACGCCTTCAATAGGTAATTCCCGTGCCGGATAAATATCCAGCAACCAAACATGGTCGGCAATGGACAAACTCTCGGCAAATTCATTGGCAAAATCACGGGTTCGAGAAAACAGGTGCGGCTGAAAAATAGCCGTCAGCTCCCGGTCAGGATACAACGCTTTCACCGACGACAAAAATGCCTCCACCTCGGCAGGATGGTGGGCATAGTCATCTATTAACACAAATTCATCTGACTTAAGGATATACTCAAATCGACGCTTTACACCCCGATAGGTGTTTAGACCATCGCGTACCTGATCGGCCGATAACCCTAGCTCCAACGCAACGGCCCCGGCAGCAATGGCATTTTCAACATTGTGAAACCCCGGCACAATCATGCGTATATCACCCACAACGTCCCCCGGATAGACCAGATCGAACACAAAACAAGCATCGTCAATGCGCAGATTATTGGCCCGGTAGGCTCCTTGTTGCAGGGAGTATTCGCGCACATCGGCTCTGGTTTTCTCCGTTAGGGTTAAACCTGCCCGCTGGAAAAAGACTCCGTCAGCGTCGATCTGACTTACAAACTTGCCAAACGAGTCGAGTACAGCGTTTTTATCACCGTAAATGTCGAGGTGGTCAGCGTCGGTCGACGTAACGATGGCTAAGTGGGGGTAGAGCGTCAGAAACGAACGGTCGAACTCGTCGGCCTCTACCACGCAAACCACCTCGCTCAGGTCATCGGCGGGTTCGTTGAGCAAGAAATTGGTGCCATAATTTTGAGTAATTCCTCCTAAAAAGGCTGCACAGTTCACCCCCGCATGGCGTAGAATGTGCGCGACCATCGACGAAGTTGTGGTTTTACCGTGTGTGCCAGCCACAGCTACCGTTTTCATCCGGCCCGCCAGTAAGCCTAGCACCTGCGACCGTTTCTGAATGGCGAAGCCGTTTTCGGTTAGGTACACATACTCGGCGTGACTCTTGGGAACAGCGGGCGTGTAAACCACCAGCGTTTGGTCGGGGTTGGCCCGGAAGTGACTCGGAATCTGCTCAACGTCCTCCGTAAAATGTACGGCCATGCCCTCGGCAATCAGAGTATCGGTCAGGGGGGTTGGGGTTTTGTCGTAGCCCGCCACCTCATAACCGTTTACCCGAAACCAACGCGCCAACGCGCTCATGCCAATGCCCCCGATACCGAGGAAGTAGATGTACTTGTATTGGTTCATCGGAGTTTCAATATCTCGTTTGCAATGTCCCGGCCCGCGTTGGGGCGCGCGAGGAGTTTGATTTGTTTGATCAGGATGGCGCGCTGGTCGACGTTGTTGAGTAATGATAAGGCCTCGCCCACGAGGGTCGTGCGGGCCTGTGCATCGCGCACAAGCAAGGCCGCGTTCCTGTCCACCAGGCTCATGGCGTTTTTGGTTTGGTGATCTTCCGAAGCGGCCGGGAAGGGCACCAAAATAGCCGGACGACCCACCAAACACAACTCCGACACCGACAAGGCCCCCGCCCGCGACACCACGGCGTCGGCAACGGCGTAGGCCCGGTCCATCTCGTAAATGAAGTCGAACGGTTTGATAAGCAACGAGCCTGTGGCCTGCACAGCCGCCCGCGCCCGCTCGATGAAAGCCGGTCCCGTTTGCCAAACCACCTGCACACCAGCCTCAATAAGTTGCCCCAACCCTGCCTCGATACTTTCGTTGATGCTCCGCGCTCCCTGACTGCCGCCAATGACCAGTAATGTTGGCTTGCCAGGGTCCAGCCCAAACTGCGCCCGACCGGCCACTACCTGCTCCTCCGCTTGCTGAATGTCTTTCCGAACGGGGTTGCCCGTAACGATAATTTTTTCGGGCGGGAAAAACGCGTCCATACCGGGATATGCCACACAAATGCGTTTTGCCCAGCGAGCCAGCACTTTGTTGGTTAGGCCTGCGTAGGAATTTTGCTCCTGAATTAGGGTTGGAATACCAGTCATGCTAGCGGCCAACAAGGTTGGTCCGCTCGCGTAGCCACCCACGCCCACAGCCGCGTCGGGCCGGAAAGTGCGCACCAGTTGGCGGGCACGCCAGAGACTCCGGCCTAACTTGAACGGAAAGGCAAGGTTGTCGAGCGTCAGTTCGCGTTTAATGCCCACAACCGGAAGACCCTCGATACGGTAACCCGCACGGGGTACTTTCTCCATTTCCATCTTGCCCTCGGCCCCCACAAACAAGATTTCGGTGGAAGGGTCAAGGGTTTTTAGTTCGTTGGCAATGGCGATGGCCGGGTAAATATGACCGCCCGTTCCGCCCCCGCTGATGATAATTCGCATACGTTATAATTTGCTTTCATCAGCCTCGTCGCGGCTGACACTCAATACAATCCCAATGGCTGTGCCCGTAAACAGCAGCGACGTACCGCCCATGCTCAGCAACGGCAGGGGCAAACCTGTTACGGGCGCAATACCCACGGCAACGGCCATGTTGATAATAGCCTGTAACACAATGCTAAACGTTAACCCTGCCGACAGCAGACCCCCAAACGGACGTGTGCTTTTGCGGATAGCTCGCAGGCCCCGCGCCAACAACCACAAGTAGGCCGCCACAACGGCAAGGCCGCCAATCAACCCATATTCTTCAACGATAATGGCAAAGATAAAGTCGGAGTAGGGGTGAGGCAGGAAGTTCCGTTGCTGACTTTGGCCCGGTCCCTGCCCGTAAATGCCGCCGTTAGCCATGGCGATGTAGCCCTGATGTTGCTGGAAAAGGGTTGGGTCGTTCACATCTTTCTGAGCAACGCTCTTGCCCGCCCCTTCCAGTTGCCCCACAAACGTTTTGATCCGGTTACTCGCCGTTCCGAACCGCTGCCCCAACACCAGGCCAATGCTGCCCAGCACCACACACACGACCACCATACCCGTCAGGTAGCGCATAGGTACCCGCCCAATATACATAAGCAGGAAGCAGGTAAGGCCCAACAGCAAGGCCGTTGAGGTATTCGAGAGAATAATAAGGGCGCAGATAATACCGATCCAGACAATCATGTTGGCCAACACACGCGGCTCATAAACCACGCGTTGCCGTTTGGCTAACATAGCCGCCAGATTGGAGATCAGCGCAAGTTTGGCAAGGTCGGACGGTTGAAAGGTTTGATTGATGATCGGGATCGTCAACCAGCGGTTGGCATCGTTCAGGTTCGTGCCCATGAAAAATGCCGAAAGCAACAACGGTACCGATAACCACATGCCAAATTTAGACAGACGGGCGTAGTAGACGTAGTTGATTTTGTGGGCAAAAAACATGCATACTAGCCCTAGCACCACCAGCCCGCCGTGTTTGAGCAAATACATCTCGGTGTTGCCTTCCATTTTCTGGTAAGCCATCGTCCCGGTGGCACTATACACCACCAGCACACTCATTATCGACAAAAACAGCACGACCCACCAAATTTGGCGGTCGCCCTTGAGGTTGTCCCGTATCCAGTCGCGAAGGGAAAAGGTCATGACACTATGCAGTTGGTAGTAAACATTTGGCAGTAAGCAGTAAACAGTTGGCAGTAACCTTGTGTGGGCATTGCCTACTGCAAACTGTTTACTGCCAACTTAAATTGTTCTCCCCGATCTTCGTAATTTCTGAACAAATCGAAACTGGCGCAGGCAGGCGATAGAAGCACCGTTTCGCCCGGTGCGGCCCATTCGAGGCTTTTCTGCACGGCCTCGGTTACACTTCGGGTTTCAAAAATCTGCGGGATCATATTGGTAAAATGAGCAACCAGTTTGGTATTGTCTTTACCAAGGCAGATTAGGGCCTTGACGCGTTGACGGGCGAGGTCGTCGAGTTGGCTGTAGTCGTTGCCCTTGTCTTGCCCGCCCGCAATCCAGACCGTTGGTGTCGTCATGCTGGCAAGGGCGTAAAACACCGAGTCAACATTGGTCGCTTTGGAGTCGTTTATAAACGTTACCCCACCTACTACGCCCGCCGGTTCGAGCCGGTGGGCTGCGTTCTGAAAGGTTTGCAAACCCTCGGCGATGGCTTCCGAAGAGGCACCTACCGACTGAGCCGCCAACACAGCCGCCACCATGTTGATGGCGTTGTGTGGACCCTTCAAAGGCAAATCTGCTACGGGTAGCGCGAACGATGCCATATCCGTTTGGGTGTAGAGTGTATCGTTCAGGAAATAGCCGCCCGGTTCTACAGATTGCTCCAGCGAAATAGGCAATTTACGCGGCAAAACGGCGCGTTTAGTCAACTCAGTCGCAATGGCCGGATTCTCGCGGAAATAGATGAACGAGTCATCGGCTTGCATGTTCTGTAAAATACGGAACTTAGCCTCCACGTAGTTCTGAAATACGTAGCCGTAACGGTCGAGGTGGTCGGGTGTAATGTTGAGCAACACAGCCACGTTAAGCCGGGTGTCGTACATGGTATCAAGCTGAAAACTGCTCAGTTCAAGCACATACCAATCGAACACATTATGGAGTACCTGTTTGGCAAAACTGTCGCCCACATTGCCGGCTAACCCAACGTTCAGGCCAGCCGTTTTGAGTAGGTGATAAATAAGGAGTGTGGTGGTCGTTTTACCATTGCTGCCCGTGATGCCCACTAGTTTGGCGTTGGTGTAGCGGGCGGCAAACTCGATTTCGCCAATCACGGGCGTCCCTCTTTCGCGAAGTTTCTGAACCAACGGGACCGTATCGGGAATGCCGGGGCTTTTTACGATCAGGTTAGCCTGTAACACACGCTCTTCTGTGTGGATGCCCTCCTCAAAGTCGATGCTGTTTTGGCGTAGTTCGTTACGGTACGATTCCTTGAGCGTACCCCGGTCTGACAAAAACACCTGAAATCCCTTCGCTTTAGCGAGCAGCGCGGCACCGACACCGCTTTCTCCACCACCCAGAATAACTATGCTTTGCCCTTCCATACCGGCAAAAATACAGAAGAAGCCGAAGCAGTGCGTGATCCTGTAAAACAAAAAGCCCTGCCTATAGAGGCAGGGCCACAAATTGCAAAATCAATACGCCTGTTATTTAGCACCCATTGAGTTCGACAGACGCGCCCGGTTGGCGGCTTTGACGATCATGAAAATAACCCAGGCAACCACCACAAACTGGATAACGGTATTCATGAAATTGCCATACCGGATAGCTACTTCGGGTGTAGCACCCGCAGCCTCTTTCAAGACCAATTTCATTTGACTGAAATCAACCCCACCCAAAGCAAGCCCAACCACCGGATTGATGATGTCTTCGACTAGCGACGTAACGATTTTGCCAAACGCGGCACCGATAACCAAGCCTACAGCAAGGTCTAAAACATTACCCTGTGAAATAAACGTACGAAATTCTTTAAGCATGTTACAGACAGTTTAGGTAGGAAAACAAGATTTTAAAGACCTGAAAGTGAGGAACACTTTCTTAGTTGTCAACAAGTCTAGCAGATTTTAATTGAAAACTAAGACACGCCTGAGCCAACGGTTCTACTTCTTCTTGCGAAACGTAGTGGTATTGTACAACAAGCCGATTGCCAGGGTTTGCTGAAACTGCCAATCCTGTGAGAAATCTTTGTCGAACAGGGCAATAATACCCAGTGTAGTGCTGAGGTACTTGTTGATCTTGGCGGTTGCAATCAAATCGAGCCGGTGGTCTACCGCATCAAGCGTCTGATAGTTGGCATACATCTGATATCGGGCGTTAATATTGATGTTGTCCGTCACGTTTTTGTTCAGGGCTGCCTGTAATTGCAGGGCAAGCCATTCCGTACGAGCCGTTTTTCCGGCTAACACCCCGTAGGCCGTTGCATTCCGGTTGGGTCGGGTAAGGCCATCGGCCCCCTTCGATACGCGCACGGCATCGTCGGTTACGAACGTAAAGCGTGGGGCAAACGGGCTAACCCGCAACGAAAACCAATCGGTGGGGCGATAGGCAACACCCCAGGCAAATGTTAATTGGGCAGGAGCAAAGAAACCCGAAATCAATTGGCGACCCGTGTTGGGAGCGATCTTGTCGTAAGCGTAGCCCGGCGCGAAAAAGGTGTTGAACGTACCCGACATAAACATGTCCCATTTGGGAGCGATCTTCTGGCCAAGCACCGAGTTGACAAACAACTGATCGGCGGCCTTACGGCTCAAACCCTGCTGATTCACATAACCAAGCTGAAAATCACCAGTATTATCCCATGAGGTTTTGCCGCGTTCGTAGAGCGCACGAGTTGATACGACTAAACCGAGTGCAGTGGAGTTTACCCCCCCGCCAAGCCAATTGCTGAATGACGCCTGATTGAAGTTTACACCCCCACTAAATGACTTTTGCCAATAAGTGGTGTCAGGCTTGATTTTGAGCGTGTCGCTGAAATTCTTGGTTGGTGTTTCCTGCGCAAGCGCGAAAAAACAAGTATACACAAAAGTTGCGGTAAGCACTACGGTTTTCATCTTTTTACGGCTGTTAGTTGAAAAAAAAAGACCCGCTAACGTAGCGGGTCCGACTCTTAAAAAACTTCGACCTTTTTCGACTGTAAGGTTTGTAGAGGGAAGACAGTGGTTGTCTCGCCCGTTTGCAAAGTGATCGACGTATTGTCAATACTGAGAATGGTGCCTTTCACACCATCAATCTGAACAGTTTGGCCCTCCTTATAGCGATTTTTTGAGTAAAACGACGACAGAAGATTGGCCATCACATCGCGGGAGGCAATGCCGTAACCCACGGCAAAAGCGAAAATAATGCCCCCAATGAGCAGGTTAAAGCTCGACTCCAGCAGTTCGGTATTGATTCCTGCCTGACCCAACGCGCTGATAATGGTGATGATGAGGAAAAAGGAGAACACGATGGTTCCCAGCAACCGCCCCGACTCTACTTTGAAGGTCTGGCACAGGCTGACGACTGCTTTCTTGAGCGCATCGGCTATCAATACACCCACTTGTAGCATGATTGCAGCCGCAAGCAACTTTGGAATAAAATTGACCAGCGATAACACCATGCCGGTGATAGCCGCAACGCCCAAAGTCTCGGTCGCAGCCGTGATAAACACAAGCAGAATAAAGTAATAAAGCACTTTGGAGAGTATCTCGCTCAGCTTGATCTCGGTCTGGAGCTGCCGAATTAGATCGACCTCGTTTAGTTTGTCGCCAATACGGTCGAAGCCAATCTGTTTCAAAACCTTACCTACAACAGCAGCTACCGCTTTAGCAACCAATATGCCAATACCGAGAATGACGACAGCCCCAATTAGTTTAGGAACAAACGTAATAAACTGATTAATAAGCGTTTGGAATGTATTTATGAGAATTTCGGTAATGTTAGGCATATTATTCTGGTGAAGAAGGTGGTTTTTCCGATGATTTAAACAAAGAAGATATGACACTCAGAAAGTCGCCCACGTATAGGTCTACAATGCGAAGGCCGTTCCGAATTGAGTCAATTTCTGAAATTAACTCTCCTTTCAGATTGGGTGGACAAGAGTCATCCGGCTCAATGTCTTTAAAATTTTCCATACCAAAAAAATCATATTAGAATCGTAGGGGCCATTTGGTAGCCATGTATTTCAATACCAACAGCAACCACATCATCACACCCTCGAGGTAGTGTTTGCGAAGTTTGTCTTTAGCTCGCTTTAACCGCATCTTCACTGCGCTTTCGGTAAGCTTCGACATGTCGGCAATGTCGCGGATGCTGAAGTCGTCCTGATACTTCATCATCAACAAACTTTTCTCATCGGGACTCAAAAACTCCAACGCTTTTCGTAATCCGGCGGCCTCCATCTCGGCGATTTCTGCTTCGTTGTCGTCGCCCGGATCAGGGATTCGCTCAATATCATCGGCCAAAACCTCAGCCCCTTTTCGAACGCGGGTATGATCGGTACAGTAATTATACGTTACCGAAAATAGCCAGGTCGAAAATTTGGCCTGTTCCTTAAATCCCCCAAGTTTAACAATCAACTTCAGGAAGATGTCATGCGTGAAATCTTCAGCACGAGCAGGGTCTTTGGTAAACGACAGGCATTTTCGATATACCTTGTCACAGTACCGTGTGTAAAGAGCCTCGAAATAGCTATTTCGTTGCGTTTCGACGTACAGCCGTACCAGTTCCTCGTCAGTATATTGCTTCATCTGGATGAGTTGCCTTGTAGGACCATCGAACCGGCAAAAAGTAACGTTGCTTCCTCACATTTAGGTTGGAAACTGCCAAATATACGGGGTCCATCATGTTTAAAAC
>RDXN01000027.1 GCA_004292855.1 Cytophagales bacterium | reverse complement strand
AGCGTCAAGGGCCATAGTAAAGATAGATACAGAATGTCAAAGAACGGAAACTTACAATCAAATTCCGACTTGTGGGTAAACCTCACCCCTAAAGGGAGCCTTGCTTGCGCTGGAGTGAGCTTACGCGCAAGCAAGGCTCCCTTTAGGGCGGGGGGCAGTTACGACTTCATGATCGTTTCTTCGAGGTTGTAAATCGTTGACACCACTCGCATCAGGGCCGCTAATTGGGTGCGGTCGATGCGGGGCGGGATGGGGTATTCGCCCACGGCTAACGATTTGTCAACGCTTGTTTTGGTGAGTTTTTTTACCTCTTTTTCGTAGTACGCGCTCAGAATCGAGATTTCTTTTTCGGTTGGTTTTCGGCTCACAATCAGCCGAAACGCCTTGTTGATTTTATCGTCCACGCCCGATTTCTCTTGCAACAGGTTGGCGGCCAATACCCGCGAGGCTTCCAACACGGTTGGGTCGTTCATCATCACCAAAGCCTGCAAAGGTGTGTTGGTTTTCAGTCGTTTAACTTCGCAGAGGTCGCGGTTGCTGGCATCGAAAATCATCATCGACGGCGGGGGGACGGTGCGTTTGATGAGCGTGTACATGCCCCGCCGATACAGAGCCGGTCCGTGATCCTGTCTGTAAACCGACAAAATGCCCCGGCCCGACGTAGCTCCTTCCCACAAACCGGCTGGCTGATAAGGTTTCACGCTCGGTCCGCCAATCGAACGGTTCAATAAGCCACTGCTGCTCAGGACAATGTCTTTCACAAACTCGGCGGGAACCCGGTAACGTGGCCCTCTCGCCAACAGGCTATTTTCGGGGTCGGCGGCTAATTTTTCCGAGGGTATCACCGCCGATTGCCGGTAGGTGGCCGATGTGACCATCTGCTTCACCAACCGCTTCACGTCCCAGCCGTGATCCATGAAATCGACCGCCAGCCAGTCTAACAGTTCGGGGTGAGAGGGAAGGTCGCCCTGCATCCCGAAATCGCCGGTTGTTTTGACGATTCCCCGCCCAAAAAACTCCTGCCACAACAGGTTCACATAGACCCGCGCCGTAAGCGGATTTTTCCGGTCGAAGAGCCATTTAGCCAGCCCAAGCCGGTTTTTGGGATAATTCGGGTTGAAGGGCAAAATGGCTTTGGGTGTGCCGGGTTGCACTTCGTCGCCGGGAGCATCATACACGCCCCGTTTCAGCACGAACGTTTTGCGGGTGGTGTCTAAATCGCCCATCACCGACACGATCAGGCGGTTTGTGTCCTGCTTGTTCACGAACGACAGAATGCCCTGTAGGTCTTCGTCGCAGACTTCCATCATCGGCTTCTTAGCGTAGGTTTCGGGGCCACCTACGCCCGACTCCATGCCCACCTCTTTCACGTTGTTGAAAAACGCGAAAAGCTGGTAGTACTCTTTATGGGAGAACGGATCGTACTTATGGTCGTGGCAATGAGCGCATTCCATCGTTACGCCCAGTAAACCCTTGCCAAACAGATCGGTGCGATCCGTCACGTAGGAGATTCGATACTCCTCCTGAATGGTGCCGCCCTCTTCCGTTATTTTGTGGTTCCGGTTGAAGCCCGTGGCCAGCAGTTGCTCTTTTGAGGCCTCCGGCAACAGGTCGCCCGCCAATTGCCAGGTCACAAACTGATCGTAAGGCTTGTTCTTGTTGAAGGCGTGAATCACCCAGTCGCGCCAGGGCCATTGCGTGCGGTAGCTGTCGTCCTGGTAGCCGTGCGAATCGGCGAAACGGGCTAAATCGAGCCAGTGGAGGGCCATTTTCTCCCCGTAATTGGGCGATTTCAAAACCTGATCGACCGCTTTCTCGTAGGCATTCTCGGATTTATCCGCCAAAAAACTGTCCATCAAAGTAAGGCTCGGCGGCAAACCCGTCAAATCAAGGCTCAGTCGTCGGAGCAGGTGTTCTTTGTCGGCTTCGGGGTTGGGTTTGAGACCAGTTTGCTCCTGTTTGTGCAGGATAAAATAGTCGATGTCGTTTTTGGGCCAGTCGTCGTCGCTCACACCGGGGCGGGCCGACTTTTTGGGGGCTACAAACGCCCAGTGTTTTTCGTAGGGTGCGCCCTGCTTGATCCACTTCTCGATCAGCTTGATCTGATGCGCCGACAACTTTAGATTCGACGAAGGCGGGGGCATTTGCACGGCCGTATCAGCCGACGTGATCCTCAAATACACCTCCGACGATTCGGGTTTGCCGGGCACGAGCGCGTGGGCGTTCGGATGTTCGGCCAGTGCTTTGTAAGCACTTTCGGCCACGTCGAGCCGAAGCCCGGCTTCGCGTTTGTTGGCATCGGGGCCGTGGCAAGCCAGGCACTTATCCGACAAAATAGGCCGAATGTCAAAATTGTAGCTGACCACATCCGGCATGGTTTCCACCGCCACCCGGTTTACCGACGAGGTAGAGCAGGATTGGAAGTAATAGCCAATGCCGGCGAGGAGAGGGATTATATATAGGAGGTTTTTACGCATGTGGTTTATAGCTATTTGCAATTGCAATTTTGTTATACCAGTCTCATTCGTTGTGTAGCCCTGGAAGGGCGGCATGTCAATAGAAAAAACAAGGTCTATGTGGCAGCAAAGCCCCGGAGGGGCGATATGAGAATTGCCTACCATCAGAACATTCCGCCCCTCCGGGGCTTTGCCCGTAAGCATAGGTCAATCTCTTCTATTGACATGCCACCCCTCCGGGGTTATACAACCAATCCGATTTATTCTCAAAAACCATCCTGCTTTATTCCATTCCGCCCCGGCGTACCCCTTCAATCCGCGTGCCATTTTCCATCACGCCAGCAACTCCAAAACCGGTTTTCCCAGACCATCGGGGGTTGTATAAAACGGGCGTTTTTCTACGTCGTAGTGCGTGTCGGGGGCAATGCCGAGGGCGTGGTAAATTGTCTGGTGAATGCCGTCGATATGAACCGGGTTTTCGACCGTTTTGCAGGGGCGTTCGTCGGCGGTTTTGCCATACACAAACCCCTTTTTTGTGCCCCCGCCGAACATCAGAATCGACCCGGCATCCGTAAAATGACGGTGCATCCCGTAGAATTTCATATCGGTAATCGTGTCCGGCACTTTCACCTGATCCTGCACGCGCAGGTCGGGTTTGCCCTCCATCATCATATCGCGGCTAAACTCGCTCGCGAGGATAATCAGGGTTCGATCCAGATGCCCGGTTTTGTCTAAATCCTTGATAAGCTGGGCAATCGGCGCGTCGATCTGACATTTCATTTCTTCCAATCGCGAGTGGCCGCTTTCGTGGGTATCCCAGCCTAAAAACGGCACGTACTCAGTCGTTACGCTGATGAATCGCGCGCCCTGTTCGGTCAGTCGGCGGGCCAGCAAACAGCCCAGGCCAAACTTGCCCGTGTTGTAAATGTCGTAACTTGCTTTGGGTTCCTGACTCAAATCGAACGCCTTGGCTTCGGGCGAATTCAGTAGCCGGTATGCTTGTTCCATCGACCGTTTCAGCGACTCTTTCTGGTAATCGCTGCCAAACTCACCCATCGGGCCGTTGCTAATCAGGTCGTTGTAGAGCTGGTTGCGCCGTTCAAACCGTTTGGCATCCATACCAATAGGCGGGCGAACGCTCTCCAAACCCTGCGTGGGGTCGGGGATGAAAAACGGCCCGAACTCATTGCCCAGAAACCCGGCGGTATGAAACGCTTTCAACTCCTCGCCCTCGCCCAGCGTGAACCGTTGGCCAATATCGATGAAGGCGGGGATCACCGGGTTTTTGGGGCCTAACTCCTTTGCAATCCACGAGCCGAGGTGCGGGGCGGCCACTGTTTGGGGCGGTTCGTAGCAGGTGTGCCAGTGGTACTGATGCCGCGAGTGCAGAATATGTCCCAAATCGGCGGCAATGTACGAGCGAATCAGGGTGCCCTTGTCCATCACCTTGCCAATGGATTGCAACCCGTCCGAAAAATTGACCCCGTCCAGCACCGTCGGAATGGGTTTGAACGTGCTCAGCACCCGGTTGGGGTCCATGCCCGTTTCGTAGGGCGTGTAGCGTTTAGGGTCGAAGGTTTCGGTATGGGCCATGCCGCCCGCCATCCAGAGCAGAATCACGGTGTCGGCGGTGCCGTTGGTTTGGCCCGGCTGCCGCGTTTTGCAACTCGACAACAGGCTCGACATGGGCGCACCAGCCGCCATTGCCGCCAGCGTGGCTGCGCTTGTTTTTTGCAGGAATTCCCGTCGGTTCCAGTTCATGGTGTTGGGGATGGAAACACGGATTGAACGGATTAGAACAGATTTTTTAATCACACGGATAAAAAGAAAAATCCGTTTTTATCCGTCAAACCCGTTTAATCCGTGTTCCCATCTTTCAGTAAATCAGTTGAAATTCAGGGTGCAAACTAATGGCCCAGACCAAATCCTGAATGCCCTCCGTGGTCGGATTCTTCCCAATTATTTTTTGGGCAACGGCTAATTCGTTCGGTTTGGGTTCTCTTCCTAAAGCCTTCCAGTACAGGTTTTTAACTAATACATCCGAAGCCGGGTAAGCAACTTTCCATGTTTCGGCTCCTCGTTTCAGGGCATCGTTATATTTCTCGCCGTTGGTCAGTTCTAAAGCCTGCAACAGGTTGGCCTGCGAGGCCCGGCTCGTGCTGACCGTTTCGCGGTTCGGGCGACCAAGGGCCGTCAAGAAAGGGTCGTTTTTGACTAATGAAGCACGCGGGAACGGCATTTCCTTTTTCAGCTTTTTCGGAAATTGCTTTTCCACTATCGAGGTGTCGGCATAAATCGGGCTGAACGCTAGGCTCACCGCATCGGCAAACTGTTCGGCGGTGAGCCGACGGCGCACCATGCCCTTAAACACGTAGTTGGAAGCCATCAGCAAATCAGGTTCTTTCACGCCAACGGTGGGTAACTGGTAGGTTTTTGAGGTCAGAATCAGGCCAATCAATCGTTTGATGTCGTGGCCATTCGCCACAAAATCCGACGCCAACCAGTCGAGCAAATTCTGGCTCCAGGGGTCGTTGTCCATCATGTCCACGGGTTCCACAATACCCCGGCCCATCACCTGTGCCCACACCCGGTTCACCACCGTGCGGTAGAGCCGCCCGTTTTTGGGTTGCACCATAAAATCGGCCAATTCGCGGAGCCGTTCTTTGGTGGCTGCTTTGCCGTTAATGGTACCTAACTCCTTAAAAATTAAGCTCGTTCCGGCTAGTTTGCCCGTCGGTTTGTCGCATCGGTGAATCTCCAGGGTTGTATCAGCAAACACATTGGCGAAGGCGTAGGAATCGGCCAATTTCCAGTCGCTGATAAAACTGTCGTGGCACGACGCACACTTCAAATTCAGCCCCAACAGCACCTGCGACACGTTTTGAGCTGCCTGCATCTCCACCCGCTGACTCGAATTGATGGTGCCACGCCAGCGAATTCCCCGGATGAACCCTTCTGATTCCTTGGTGGGGCTAATCAGTTCCCGCACAAATCGGTTGTAGGGTTTATTGGTTTTCAGGGACGTATAAAGCCAATTTGTAATGTCGAAGCGGCCTTCCGTGATGTAGCCCGTGCCGGTGTAGTCGTTGCGGAGGGCATCGTTCCAGAACGTGAGCCAGTGTTGGGCGTAATCCACGTTTCGGTTGAGCAGTTTTTGCACCAGCCTGCCCCGTTTGTTCGGCAGGGTATCCGTGGTGAAGGCCTTGATTTCGTCGGGTGAGGGAATCATCCCGATCACATCCAAATACACCCGCCGGATGTACGTCCGGTCGTCCACCCCATTTTTCCAACTCAGTTTGTTCTGTTGAAAATAAACGTTCACAAACCGGTCAATGGGGTTGGTCAGGCCGTTGGCCGAGTCGGGGAGAGCGGGCAGGCGGGGTTCCAGAGCCGCCACTTTATAGATGCTTTTTTCGGCCCCGCTTGGCCAGGGGGCACCCTGTTTAATCCAGAATGACAGCACCTCAATGTCCTGTTCGGTCAGGTGTTTGCCTTTGGTAGGCATCGCATCCTCGTGACCAGCGGGCAGTTTAACCCGCCGAATCATCTCGCTGTCGTCGGGCTTACCGGCCACCAGCACGGGGCCATTTTCCCCGCCCTTCATCACAAACTCTTTTTTGTCTAACCTCAGTCCACCCTTGCTTTTGGCCTCGCCGTGACAACTGTAGCAGTTGTGGGCCAGAATAGAGCGCACTTCGAGGTTTAACTGGCTAATCTGCTTGTCGTCAAGCGGTTGGCTGTTACTGGCGAAGGCAAACTTCGTGTTGCCCGTTGTCTCACCCGCCACCGGGTTTGGCTCGCCGAATTTGGGCAACACACTTGTTAGGTAATTGTCGCCGTGGGTCACCATTGCCCCATAATGCCCGGCCACGCTCACGCCTACCACGGTGGTCATTAGCAAACCCCGATACAAGGAAACGCGCCCAGACCGCAGGGCAAACAGGGTCAGAATGGCGAGGGTCATGGTGGTCAGCCCCGCCCATTGGTGAACCGTCACGGTGTTGCCGCTATAGTCCTCTTGATTCACCAAAAGCAGCCCCAACGCGGCTGCCAAAATTGAACTGATGGTGCCAATCCAGACCATTGCCGTGATCCCCGACCGCCACTCCGACGACTTACGAAACCAGCCGACTGCTTCGAGCAGCCCGGCAATACACAACAAGCCAACCGGAAAATGAACAATCAGTGGGTGCAAACGCCCCAGCAGTTGCCAGAGCCAAAAGGATTCGGTTAAAACGGTCATTCGGTTGATTGGGTGGAAGGGGTGGAGTGAACCAAACAGGCCATGTTTTTGTGATAAAAACACGGCAAACTAGTAAAATAGCCCCTGTTTATATGGCAAAAAGTACACCGCGCTTACCATCTACTAATGCCCCTGCCGAACCCCCTCTAAACTGGCGTGACCGGTTCAGCGCGCTCAAAAACCTACCCCAATTTTTTAAACTTGTCTGGGAAACCTCGCCCGGTTTGTTTCTGGGCAACGCGTTCGGGCGACTGCTACGGGCGGCCATCCCGGCAGCTTCACTTTACGTAGGCAAACTGATTATCGACGAGGTGGTGCGGCTTATCGACGCTGGGGCTGGTGCCAACCAAAACTACCTCTGGACGCTCGTAGCCGTCGAATTCGGGTTGGCTATTTTGAGCACGGCCCTAGGTCGGTTAGTATCGCTGCTCGACAGTTTGCTGGGCGATCTATTCGCCAACCGAACGTCGATCCGGCTCATGGAACACGCGGCATCGCTCGACCTGGAGCAGTTTGAAGACGCCACGTTCTACGACAAACTCGAACGCGCCCGCCGACAAACCACGGGCCGCACTGTCCTGCTTTCGCAGGTGTTTGGGCAGGTGCAGGAGATCATCTCGGTGGGGTTTTTGGCAGCGGGTTTGGTGGTATACAATCCCTGGCTCATTGGCCTGCTCCTACTGGCGGTATTGCCCGCGTTTGTGGCCGATAACTACTTCAACCAACGCAGTTATTCGCTCTCGCGCAACTGGACCCCCGAACGGCGCGAACTCGACTACCTGCGCTACGTGGGAGCTGCCGACGACACGGCTAAAGAGGTGAAAATCTTCGGTTTGTCGGATTTTCTGATCGAGCGATTCCGGTCGATGTCGTGGACGTACTACGTGAAAAATCGGGCGTTGGCCATCAGTCGGACGGCCTGGGGCACGTTGCTCACGGCTCTGGGCACGGCAGGTTACTACGGGGCCTACGTCTGGATTATCGGACGGGCGGTTTCGGGCACGATTTCGCTAGGCGACCTGACGTTTCTGGCCGGGGCATTCCGGCAGGTGCGTGGTTCGCTCGAAAGCATCTTGTTGCAGTTTAGCGGACTTACGCAGGAGGCTCTGTACTTGCAGGATTTATTTGATTATTTCGCCATCCAACCCACCATCGACTCGCCCAAAACGAACGCGCTGCCGTTTCCGCGATCTACGCGGGAGGGCGGGATGCCGCCCCGATTCGTGTTCGAGAACGTGGGGTTTCAGTATGCCAACGCATCGGCGAGTGGGTCGGAGCGGTGGGCCATTCGGAACCTGTCGTTCGCGCTGGAACCGGGCGAGAAACTGGCTCTGGTCGGTGAGAATGGGGCCGGTAAAACTACGCTTGTCAAACTCCTGGCCCGCCTTTACGAACCTACCGAAGGGCGAATCCTGCTCAACGGCCATGATCTCCGCGACTACGACCTGGCCGACCTCCGGCGTAATGTGGGCGTGATTTTTCAGGACTACGTGCGCTTCAAAATGTCGGCGGGGGTGAACATTGCCGTGGGCGACATCGATGAGCGAACCAATCAGCCGCGCATCGAAACCTCCGCGCAACGGAGCCTGGCCGATTCGGTGATTGCCAAACTCCCCGGCGGCTACGAACAGCAACTGGGCAAGTCGTTCAACAAGGGCGTCGAACTGTCGGGGGGCGAGTGGCAAAAAGTGGCCCTGGCGCGGGCCTACATGCGCGACGCCCAACTCATCATTCTCGACGAACCCACTGCCGCCCTCGACGCCCGCGCCGAATACGAGGTGTTCCAACGGTTTGCGGCCCTCACAGAAGGTAAAAGCTCCGTGATTATCTCGCACCGATTCAGCACCGTCCGCATGGCCGACCGCATCCTGGTGCTGGAGAATGGTCGTCTGATCGAACTCGGCTCGCACGAGGAACTCCTGGGGCAAGGGGGCCGCTACGCCGAGTTGTTTCAGTTGCAGGCGCGGGGGTATCAATAAAGGAGGAATAGGGCGCAGGATAGGGGTTCGCTAACCCTCTGGACATAAATGGAGTTGGGAAGACAACGCACAATCTCAACTCGTTATGAAAGCCTTTCTTACAACAATTCAACTATTAGAGATTTTGAACAGTAAAAGTGTTTCTTGAACGCACGCGACCCCAACTTTGTGGATGGATTATCTCAAAATTCGTCAGAAACCAGCCCAGTTTAA
>RDXN01000079.1 GCA_004292855.1 Cytophagales bacterium | reverse complement strand
TGAGACTAAAGAGTCTCATGCTGAGTCTATTATCTACTGGACAATGATCCGGCTGATGTCCAGAAAAATTCGTGAAACGCAATCCTAAACAACCTCTAAAGGTAGCCAACGGAAGCCAGAAGCAAGAGATTCTGAAATGATGTCGGCTAGGGGTCTCTTCGAGCCAATTGATTTGCCGATACGAATCTTGATAGCCAATTCATAAAAACTGATAGGGCTTACAAACACGGCTTGGGCAGCCAACATGGTTTGTTGCGCCTGCTCAGATAACTTTTCTTTGTCTTCAAGAGACCAAATTATAGACTGTGTGTCCAACAGAACGCGCATTACATATAGTCCTTTAAATCATCAATGGGATCGTTGAAATCATCAGACATCCAAAACGTACCTTTCATACGGCCAAACTGAATCTTCGGCTTTTCGCTCTCTTTTACTTCATCTAGAATTGTTACGACCACCCTTGCCTTTTGCATTATAGGCGGTTGCTCATCCAAAGTAATTTGCCCGTTTTCAAGCGTCCCGGTAATTGCCGTTAACATAGCCTTGTCTATTTTATTGCTACGAAGATAACACGGATTTAAGCAGAATGATCTAGCTTCTGTTTTAACCCCATTTTAGGGTTGTCAGGCTGCCTGAATGCTACTTTTGTTCGGATAACTAAATCATTATGAAAAAGACAACCCTGCTCTTGTTCGTTCTGCTAGTTGGTCTGACCGTCACCAGCTACGCGCAAGCCCCTGCCGACTTTTTTGCTGGTAAATGGGAAATCGCTGTTGTGGGCACCCCACGTGGCGACGTAACATTTCTGACCAACCTTGTCCGTAAAGACGGCAAACTCACGGGCGAACTTGTTACGTCAGTCGATGCCAACGACAAACGGGCCATTACCCGGATCGAGGAGGCTCCCAACAAGATAACGATCTACTTCGAGTCGTCGCAGGGTGGGGAAATCTCCATCGAGCTGACCAAAGTTGACGACGATAACCTGAAAGGCTCGCTGATGAGTTTCGACGCGACCGCCAAACGAGGGAAGTAGCAACCGACTTCTGCGGGTTTGTGTTATCTTTGGTATAAATCGATAATAGTTATGCGAACCATAGAGGTAGATATTCTTTCTGATCAGGATGAGGAGTTGATTTTGAGCGTTTTACGGGCGTTCGAGCAGCAAAACCGCGTCTCTTTAAAAGAGAAAACCGAATCGCATATGCCTGGAAAGCCCTTCACCGAATCTGAGTTTGACCAACTTGTTGACCGGGCCGAAAAGAGCCGGACCTATTCGTATGAAGAAGCTAAAGCCTTTTTAGGGTTATGATGGTTGAAGTAGGGGTATGAATTAGTTTGAGAATTTGGTTATGTCCACGTCAAAATCAAGGAAAAAGAAGTTTCAGGAGTCTTTACCAGTTGCACCCATCTCTGAGAGCAAATTAGATAATAAAACGCCCAAAAGAGAAGTATCTTACAGGCTACAGCTTATAGGGATATGGGCTAGTATCTTAACTGGGCTAGTAGGACTTGCATTCGGAGGATATAGTATCTGGCTATCAATAAGGGGCCTTGATTTTGCTGAGAAAAGCCTTGTAGCTGCCGAAATCAGTATTAGAAAATCTGATGAGGCAGGTGTAGAACAACAGAAATCTCAACAACAACAGCAGACCGCTTTGGACAGCACGACAAAGGCTCTCAGTGCAATGCTAACACTTGCTCGTAAGCAAACAGCTCTATCGGACAGCAGTGCTCGAATTTTAGCAACTGTTGGACAAAACACCCGTCGTCAATCCGACATCTTAACGGAGCAAAGAGCTGCTGAACTAGCAGAGTTAAAAAGAAAACCTGAGTTTCAGATACAAGTATATTATCAGCATCAAAACACAGTTGAACTACAGAACAAAATAACAAATATGATTGGCACAGGTATGAGAGTACATCGTGCGCAATCGTATTTCGAGCGTATATATCCTAGAGATCACGGATATTTTGGTAAAGTGATAAGAATGCCACTTTGGCTGACGGATTGGAAGTTTCCGAGCTATATAAAAAGGGAAGACTTGAAACCGGAGAATTTGTTTAAAGACAATGGGTACGGGCATAGTGTAGGCCAAGATTGAGAATATGAAATTATTTTAACAGCTAGAATTAGAAATTTAGGAAACAAAAATGCTGCTGTCGTTAAAGTGTTTACCGATGGATTAAATCAAGATTACGAGGGCCGTAATTTCAGTGCCCATGCTCAAAAAGAAGCCCCTATGCTCGGTGTCTACAAAGAAACTAGCGATGAGTTAATAGTGCCAATAAGAATTAGACTCAAGTATGCCGAAAGAGATGGATACGATAGAGTAAGCAAATCGGTTCCACCTCCAATTGGACATGTATGGGAATTTAACCTGAATGTCTTTGCAGAAAATGCACATGTTAAAAGCGAGGTAGTAAAGATTCAGGTTTTAAAAGAGACTATGTTAAAATACGAGGAACCTTTCTACTGGCCTAAAGACGAATAGTATTCAATGCTGTGGTTCCCGCAATCACAATTCTTCCTAACTTGCTTGAAAAACAAATGGGCTTAGTTCACGCAGATATTACCCTCACAAACGCTGGAGACCTTGAAGTGCTTCGGCGGAAACTGATTGAGCCGGAGCAGGTTCGACGGATGACCGTGAGTGCGTTGGCCTACAGTGGAGCCATTATGATGGCTATTAACGAGACGGTTAAAACTCAATTGGATTTGCCGGTGATTGAGTACCGGACAGCCCGCCTTGCCGACGACTCTACACTCAAATTGGAAGTGGTTGGCCCTATTGAAGTACGGTTTGCCAATCGTCGTTGCCTGACCGAAGCCTTTGTGTTGCCGGGTAATGCCGAGGTGCTGCTCGGTGCTGTACCGATGGAATTGATGGACATTTTGATCCATCCGGCTCAGCAGAAGCTAATCGTTAACCCCGAACACCCTAATGTAGCTCAACTGTCGATGAAGTAGGCTTCCGCCTTACTCCACCGGTTTTCTCTCAAAATTATCGATTAAAATATTCTCGGAGTCTTCGACATTCGCGAAGGCGCGTTCCATCTGCGCCCGGTCGAATGCTTTTTCGTGGTTGGCGAGCCAGATGGTGGCCACGCCGTTGCCGATGAAGTTGGTAATGCTGCGGGCTTCGGACATGAACCGGTCCACGCCTAGCAGCAGGGCCAGCCCTTCAACGGGGATCACTTCGATGGCCGTGAGCGTACTGGCCAAGACCACAAAGCCGCTGCCTGTCACGCCAGCCGCGCCTTTGCTCGTGACCATCAGAATGCCAATAATCGTGAGCAGTTGCCCCATTGTGAGGTCCACGCCGAAAACCTGCGCTAGAAACAGCGTAGCCATAGAGAGATAAATGGTGGTTCCGTCGAGGTTGAACGAATAACCCGCCGGAACCACCAGCCCCACTACGGATTTGGCGCAGCCCATGTGTTCGAGCTTTTCCATCAAACTCGGCAGGCCCGCTTCGGACGAGGACGTGCCTAACACAATCAAGAGTTCTTCGCGGATGTAGCGCAGGAACGGGAGTAACTGCACCCCGGCGTTGCGAAGAATGAACCACAGCACGCCGAAAATAAATAGGGCCATGGTGATGTAAACAGTCAGCATCAGTTTGCCCAGGGGGACGAGGGTGGCGAGTCCATATTTGCCGATGGTGAAGGCCATACCGCCAAACGCACCAATGGGAGCCAGCAGCATGACTTTGTGCAAGCCCCAAAACACCCACTTGGCCACCTTGTTCATGCCAGCCACGATGCCTTCGCGCCCGTTGACCCGGCTCAGAACAACACCCGTCAGAATCGCCAGCAGTAGCACCTGAAGTGTCACGTTATCGCCCAGAAACTTCCACCAGCTAAAGGCTTCGGCACTTTTGGTGTATTTGCTGATGTCGCCCCCTTTCACGGCATCCGTGTTGACGCCCGCCCCCGGCTGAATAAAATGCGCGACGGCAATGCCAATCAGCAGGGCCGCCGTGGTGACTACCTCGAAATAAAGCAGGGCTTTGGCCCCCACTTTGCCCACTTTCTTGAGATCGCCCATGCTTACAATGCCGAGCGTGATGGTCAGGAAAATGATGGGGCTAATGAACAGCTTAACCAAGCTGATGAAGATACCGCTCAGGAACTCACTGATGGTGACCCCAACGGTTAGCTCCTGCCCCATAAACCGGCCTTTGATTGGCTCGTCGAGAACGGGCAAGAGGGCCAGATCGGGGCGGAAGTGGCCGAGAAGAATACCCGCCGTGATGGCGGTAAGCACCCAAAAAGTGAGATTGGTAAGGAGTTTTTTCATGGCAGAAGCCAATAGAGCAGAAATACAAGTGGTAAAGATAACGGAATCCCAATGGCTACCATCTGACTCGCTAAGGAGACATTTAGTCGGTATCTACTGACAACAATGGCGGCAGTGTTCATCGGTCCTAAAGACGAGCCTAACACACAAACACCCGTAACGGTCCCGGCAGGTGCATCCAGATAATAACAAACGAACCACACCAGCAACGGAGCCAGCAGCAGTTTATAGGCCAGTCCCCATTGCAACGCCCGTCGATGCAGAAACAGACTTGGCCCGCCCAACTGCAACCCCACCGATAACAAAGCCACCACCGAAAAGGGCGTACTGAGTCCCTGTAAAACGGCCCGGATTGTGGGCGTGTGCGTATAATCGGACGCGTTCAACACGAGAGCCAATGCCAGCGCGATAAACGGCGGAAACGTCAGGACGCCCCGCAACATACCCCGAACTGAAGGGTGATCGGCCCCATACCAGGCCGCCATCGACACGCCTACTGTACTGACAACCAAGAATGTACCCGCCTGACTCATCAGGATGCCCATAGCCAGGCCAGTCGGTCCGTACAGCATTTCGAAAATGGGGAAGCCCACAAACGACACACTGCTAATGCCCCCCGTAAGCACCAGCGCACCCAGCGTTTGGCGGGGCCACCGATTAAACCGGGTCACACCCAGAAAGAAAATCCAACCCACCCCAAATACGAGCCAGGGCACCGCTATTGGCCACACAAACCGCCTGTCGAGGGATGTTTCGGGCAGGTGGAGCAGGGTAAGGGCCGGAATAAAAAACCAAACCAACGCCCGGTTTAGCCACAGGGCCGCATCGGGCGGGGTAGGTTTGAGTTGCCGCAACACGATCCCCGCGATGAGGCAGCAGAAAAGTAGAGCCAACTGAAGCATTAAACGATCAGACGAAAGAGCCAGCCTGTAATGAGGCCGCCGTAGGTTCCTAGAATATGGCTCAGAACGGCCAATAAAACGCCCACCGGGGCCAGGGCCGGATGAAACACCGAAGCCACTGCCGGAGCCGTCGAAACGCCCCCGATGTTGGCTTGGCTACCTACGGCCACAAAAAAGTACGGTGCCCGCAACCAACGGGCCGCCAACAACATCACCAACACGTGAATGAGCATCCAGATAACGGCCACCAGAAACAAGCCGCCGTTACCGCTGATGTTGGAGAGGTCGAGCCGCATCCCGATGGTCATAATCAGAAAATAGACAAACAACGTAGCCAAGTCCGTGGTGCCGAGCTTTTCTAGTTTCCGCAACCGCGTAAACGACAGGCCAATGCCCAGCGAGGTGGACAGGATAACCACCCACAGAAAGTTGGACGTGAACGCATCCAGCCCATAGGGAGCTAAAGCCGTTTTGTAGGGTGCCAATCCGCCCGAAATCCAACCGGCGGTGGCGTGGGCAACGGCCCCTCCGCCAAAACCCAGGGCCAGAATGGTGGTCAGATCGAGGAGGTTAGCCGGACGGTCGGGTTCTTGCCGGTACAGCAAAATGCGCTCGCGAACCTCGTCGATGGCCCGGTTGTCGGCCCGGAGCCAGGCGTCGATGCGGGTGCGTTGAGCCGCCCCGTAGATCAGGCAGGCCGTCCAGACGTTGGCCACCACGGCATCGACCACGAGCATCACGGCAAACAGCCCTTCGGGGCATCCGTAAATTTCTTTTAGAGCCAGTTGGCTGCTACTCCCCCCAATCCAACTGCCCGAAATGGTGACGAGTCCCCGCCAGTATTCGTGCGCGATGGCCTCCGCCCGGAATCCCGGCAACACCGTCATCACAACCCACAACGCGATTGGCCCCCCGATAATGATGCCTGCCGTACCGGCAAAGAACGTCAGCAGTGCTTTACGACCCAGTCGCGCAATGGCCTTTAGGTTAGCCGTGGACGTGAGCAGCACCAGAGCAGCCGGGAGCAAATAGGTGGTGGCTACTTTGTATAACCCCGACTGCTCGCCCGAAATCAGGTGCAGACTGTTCATCGTAGCCGGGAAAATGTAGCACAGTAACAGGGCCGGAACCAGGTTGTAAAAACGCTGCCAGCCTGGGTTTTCGGATCGGCTGGTGCTGAAAATCAGCACTAACACGACCAGAAAAAGCCCAAGCGTGATGGCATCGTTGGTAATGAAGGGGTTGGTCATTTAGAAATTCACTGTCAAGTTGCCGTAATAATACGCCCCGTTGAAGCCAAACTGGTTGGCATTTCGGGTGTACGGTATCTCGCCGTTGGAGTAGGAAGCCGTGGTGGCCAGCACCTTGTCGGGATAGACGTCGAAGATGTTGTTGGCTCCGAGCGAGAACGAGAACCGGGACGTGGGCGTGTACACAACCGTCAGGTCGTTGAGGGTTTTGCCTGCAAATGTTTGGCTGATGTGTGGTTTGCCCGCTGGTTTTTCGTAGGCCGTTACCGGCCCGAAATAGCTCGTGCGCCAGTTCAGCGATACCTTGTTGAAGGTGTAGCCCACCGACAACAGGACTTTCTGTCGGGGTTGTGCCGTCTCGATCAGGCCGATGCTTACGGTGTCGATCATCAGGATGGGCTTCACCGTTTCGGCCTGTAGGAGCGAAGGCGTCGCTTTTTGGCCAACAATCTTGGTTTCGTTAAACGTTAAGGCCACGCTTGCGTTCAGGCGGCTCTTAGCCGAGAACGCGTGCTTATACGAGGTTACGAAATCAATGCCCCGCGTGCGGGTGTTGATGTGGTTGGTGAAAAACCGAATCTCCGACAGTCCCGCAAATGGCGTTTTCAGGGCGGTGATCGAACTCACAATCATGCGCTCGCTCACGATAATCCGGTCCGTAATGTCGATCTGATAGGCGTCGAGGGTCATCAACCAGTCGGAGCCAGCTTTGGCGGTGAGGCCGAGACTGTAGTTCCAGGACGTTTCGGCTTTGGGTTGTTCAATGCCGATTCGGGCCAACCGGGAATCGCTTGCGGGCAATTGTTTGGTCTGCACAATCACACCGGCCTGTACGGTCGAGGTGGTTTGGCTGTTGTAAATCTGCTGGAGCGAGGGTGCGCGGAACCCCTTGTTGATCGAACCCCGCAGCGAGAAAGCCTCGCTCAATTTCAGGCGACTTGCCAGTTTGCCCGACACGTTTGCCCCAAAATCGCTATAATTTTCAAAACGCAGGGCACCAGCCACCAGGAACCGATTCGTAATGTCGCTCTCGATATCGGCATAGAGGCCAATGTTGGAACGGGTTTGGTCCGTCGCATCTTCGGGGCCAATACCGGGCCGCCCACTCGAACCGGGGGCCTTGTTCTTGGTTTTGGCCAACGCGCCCACCTGATACGACTCTGGGCTACCGGGCATCAATTGATACCGATCCACCCGATACTGCCCGCCAAAGGCCAGGTTCAACGATTTCAGGCTACCCAGTCCCGAATAATTCCGTGACAAGTTCACCTCGGTGGTGCTTTGCCCAAACCCGTTGCGACCCACATAGAAATTGGTAGGCGAGTCTTTACCCATCGACGGATTCGTGGTGTTGTTGGCCCACATATCCAGAAAATTGTAGCCATAGCCCGTGCTCAGGTCCAACGCCCAGCCCCCGGCCACCTTGCGCGACACACCAACCACCGTAGAATAGTCGACGGTTTGGCCCGGCAGTTCGGGTACATAGCCATCGGGGAAGAGTTCGGGCGTTGAGTTGGCATTGGTCGGGATGGCGTTGCGGAAGAACCCGTAAGCCACAATGTCCCGGCGCGAATACCCGCCGAAACTGTAGAGCGACCATTGGTTATTGATCGGGAAACCGGCATTATAAAAACCCTGGTAGGCTTTGGTTTGGTTGGAGCCATACACGCCCACCCGGAATGGTGTGCCAACGGGCCACACGCCCCGCGCCCGCCGAATGGAGTCTTCTTTAGCTTTGGTGGCATTGTAGATGTTGCCCACATACGGGTCCGAGCGGTTGGTGCCGCCCGAATACTGATAATGCCCCGTAAGGTTCAGATAAGAGCCTTTTTTGCCCAACGAAAAGCCGTAGTTCACGGCCGCCATGAAGCCCGCGCCATCACCCTCTTTGTTCAGGCCATATTGTGTTTTGAAGGTGCCCTTGCCCACACTTTTATTGAGGCCAATATTCACGATACCCGCAATGGCGTCGGAGCCGTATTGGGCCGCAGCCCCGTCGCGCAGGATTTCGATCCGGTCTAGCGCGAGCGACGGAATGCTGTTCATGTCGGTCACAACGGTGCCGAGACCCACAGTTTGGTTGAGGTTAAGGGCTGAGAACTGATGCCGCCGTTTGCCATCGACAAGCACCAACACCTGATCGGGCGAGAGGCCGCGTAGGGTGGCCGGGTCGGCAAAGTTGGCTACCCCGTTCACGCCCGTTTTGGCTGAGTTGAACGAGGGCGAGTTGAACTGCACCATCTGCCCCAAATCGACCTGTCCGGTGGTTTGGAGTTCTTTGGCATTCAACACATCGACCGGAACGGGGCGGTCAACGTCGGTTCTTGGCATACCCCGCGAACCAATCACGGCCACCTCCTGAAGGCTCGACGCCGACTCCTCCAGAATAATGTTCAGATAGGTTTGGTTGTCTACTTTCACTTCCCGACTGCCGTAGCCGATAAACGAAAATACCAGCACCTCGCCCACGTTGGCACTGATCTTAAACAGGCCGTCGCCGTCGGTGGTGGTGCCGCGTGTGGTGCCTTTCACGGCGATGCTTACGCCCGGTAAGGTTTCGCCGGTTCGGGCCGTTACTTTGCCACTAATGAACTGCTCGGTAGGGGCGGGCCGCGCCCACAAAATACTTGTCAGACTCAGTAGCAAAAGCAGCGATAATAGACCGACGCTTAGAATTCGGGTAGTGCCACGGAGAGTGGAACAGTTTGTACAAGTTTGCATAAATAGTACTGGTGGTTTTGAGTTGTAAAGTTGACGTTAACAAAGCATAATGACCCAAAATGTTTAATTAATTCACGGTATTTTAATAGTATCTTGACGTGACTGGATAGGCATGTTATTCCGCTCAAACCTAAATTTTGTTAACTCATCCGTTTTTGCTTTTTGTGTTCGCAGCAAGCGCGTTACTTGGGTTCAAACCTTTTCAATACAACACGCTGATGAACACCTTTCTCGACTCACCCAAATCTGAGGCTACACTCACCCCACCGAAACCCACCCGGATCGAAACCGTAGATGCCCTACGTGGCTTTGCTTTGTTCGGTATCCTGCTCGTCCATGCGGCCCAATGGTTTGCCGCCGTGGGCTTGCCCGGTCCTGTGTATCAGGTCCATGCAAGCGGCCCGGCCAACTCGGTCGCGCAAACGATTGTGGGCATTTTCTTCGATGGTAAGTTCTATACGTTTTTCTCGTTTCTGTTCGGCTTGAGTTTCGCGCTCATGCTCACCCGCTCCACCGATTCGCCGGGGCGGTTCTATGCCCGCTTCGCCTGGCGGTTGGTTATTTTGGGGGCTATTGGTCTGCTACACCACGTTCAATGGCGGGGCGATATTTTGTCCATCTATGCCATTGTCGGGTTTTTTATGTTGCCTTTCGGGTGGTTGTCGAACAAGGTGGTGCTGGTGGTGGGTTTGCTACTGGTCATGAACACGCCCAACCGGATCAAGTCATTGTATGATAGCTATATAAGCAAGCCCGTGCCGCAACAACAAGCCAATCCTCAACCCGCTAACGATTACGAAAAGGAAGCCAAAGCGACCTACGACTTACTTAAAAAAGGAAGCTTTGTGGAAATGGCTCAGGCCAACTTCTACGCCTTCGACGATAAGATGAAGTTTCAGGTCGAGAGCGGACGGATCTACATCACGCTGGGTTTCTTCTTGCTGGGGTTATATGCCGGTCGGCGTCGGCTGTTTAGTCAGATCGACGAGAACAAACGCTTTTTTCGGCGACTCACCCGCACAACCGGGTTCGGGGTGTTAGGCATTATCATTGCCTTCGCGACGGCCATTGCCATCTACGGCAACAACAGTCAGCCACCCAAAGCAATCGAGTTACTGTTTGGGTTCCTGTATGATTTGGGCAACACGGCCCTGACCATTTTCTACATTGCTGGCCTAACACTCCTGTTCCAACGGGCATTCTGGCAGGGCGTGGTGCGTTGGTTAACCCCGGTGGGCAAAATGGCCCTGACGAGCTACGTGTTGCAAACCCTCATCGGTACGTTCCTATTTTTTGGCTACGGCCTGGGGCTTTTGGCTGAGATTGAACTCTGGCAGGCCACCTTGCTCACCTTCCCAATCTTCCTGGTGCAGGTTTGGTTTAGCCGATGGTGGCTGGCCCGGTTCCAATATGGCCCCCTCGAATGGCTCTGGCGTTCATTAACCTATCTGCGGGTGCAGCCGATGGCGCAGTCATAATTCCCCAAAGTATCGGCGTTTTTATTAGCCCCATCGGGGCAACATGTCAATAGCAGTCGAGTGGTGTTCACGCAACCCTAGCCCCATCGGGGCGGCATGTTAATAGAAGGTCGATGGCGCAGGCGCGAGCAAAGCCCCATCGGGGCGGCATGTTAAAGAGGGCTACCTCTCGTACATATCGCCCCGATGGGGCTTTTGTTGCGTGAACATCACCTGGCTGCTATTGACATGCCGCCCCGATGGGGCTTTGCTCGTCCAAATGCTGCTCGATTTCTATTGACATACCGCCCCGATGGGGCTTTGCTCGCCCGAATGCTGCTCGATTTCTATTGATATGCCGCCCCGCTGGAGCTTGATGACTTGGTAAATTATGGGGTTCTGATAAATTTGCTCAAAAACCACCGGACAAATGCCTAATACGTATACCCAACTTTACGTCCAGATTGTATTTGCGGTGAAGGGTCGCCAAAATCTGATTCGCAAAGCCCACAAAGAGGAACTGCATCGGTTTCATGACAGGTATAGTGCAGAATAAAGGAGCCAAATTGTTGGCCATTCATGCTATGCCGGATCACGTTCACCTGTTCATTGGATTTGGTCCGACGCTCGCCCTTGCGGATTTGGTTCGAGATGTTAAAGCGAACTCATCCAGTTTCATCAAAGAAAAGGGCTGGTCAAAAACATTTGCCTGGCAAGAGGGCTATGGAGCTTTCTCATATGGGCAATCACAGGTGAAAATAGTTGTTTCGTATATACTCAATCAGGAGGAACACCATAAAAAACGGACGTTTCAAGAAGAGTACCTTGCCTTCCTAAACAAGTTTGAAGTTTCGTTTGAGCCAACGTATCTGTTTGAGTTTTACGAAGGAGCCGAAGAGAGCGGGGCAGATTCCGAGTGATAAAAAGGCACGACGAGTGAGAGGAAATTGCGAGCCAAGTCGACCATAGAAGAGTAAAGCCCTATCGGGGCTACATGTCAATAGAAGGTCGATGGCACAGGCGTGACCAAAGCCCCATCGGGGCGATATGTACGAGAGGCATCCTTTTAGCATATCGCCCCGATGGGGCTTCAACAAAACTCGTGCGCGTAATGGGCTATTAACATACCGCCCTGATGGGGCTAGGGTTGCGCGAATGCCGCCGTTATAGGGGAGATGATTAATGGCGATATACGTTCAGGGAAGTGCAACCAGTTGAAAGGCTCGATAAACTGAGGAGCCAGAGTCGTTTGAACCGTAAAGACATGGTGCATAAATTGACATTTTGTCGTTTTTTCGGCTAACAGCAAACATTTTTTACGCCAAAATGGCTTAAAAACTACCTCGGCCCGACGTTTGTTATTGGATGGTGGAAACCGGATTTAAAGATTCATAATCCACTAACCTAGCCATGAATTTTAACCAATATACCATCAAAGCGCAGGAGGTCGTGCAACATGCTGCCCAAATGGCGCAGGGCAATGGTCAGCAGACCGTCGAAACCGGTCATGTGCTGAAGGCTATCCTTGAGGAAGACCCAAACACAGTCGGGTTTCTGGCCCGGAAGGTAGGCACCGATAGTAAACGGCTCACGTTGGCTCTTGATGCCATTGTGAACGGCTACCCCAAAGTGGTCGTTTCGGGGACGACAGATCAGCAGGGTATTTATTTGGGTAACGACCTGAATGCTGCCCTGCAACGTGCTCAGACGCAAATGAAAGACTTTGGCGACGAGTATGTGAGTGTCGAAATGATGCTTCTTGGACTCGTTGGTGGCAAAGACACCGTAGCAACGTTATTGAAAGACATCGGTTTTGCCGAGAAAACCCTTAAAGAGGCCATCCGCGAACTGCGGGGCAAGAACAATCCAGTGAAAGACCAGAATGCAGAAGCTACGTACCAATCGCTCGAACGGTACGGTGTTAACCTAAATAAACGCGCCAGCGAGGGCAAAATTGACCCCGTGATTGGGCGCGACGAAGAGATTCGGCGAGTGCTCCAGATTCTGAGCCGCCGGACCAAAAACAACCCGATGCTTTTGGGGGAACCGGGTGTCGGTAAAACAGCCATTGTGGAAGGTTTGGCCCAGCGCATTGTGCAGGGCGACGTTCCCGAAAACCTCAAGTCGAAAACGATCATGTCGCTCGACATGGGCTTGCTCGTGGCCGGTGCCAAGTATAAAGGCGAGTTTGAGGAACGACTTAAGTCCGTCATAAAAGAGGTAACCGACTCCGAGGGCGAGATCGTGTTGTTCATCGACGAAATCCACACGCTCATTGGTGCGGGCGGTGGGGGCGAAGGGGCTATGGATGCAGCCAACCTCCTTAAACCAGCTCTGGCGCGGGGCGAATTGCACGCGATTGGGGCCACGACGCTTAAAGAATACCAGAAATATATTGAGAAAGATAAGGCCCTCGAGCGCCGTTTTCAGTCCGTTTTGGTCGATGAACCCGACGTACCCGACGCCATTTCGATTCTGCGGGGTATTAAGGAGCGGTACGAATTGCACCACGGCGTTCGTATTAAGGACGATGCCGTAATTGCTGCTGTCGAACTCTCGAACCGCTACATCTCTGACCGGTTTCTGCCCGATAAGGCTATTGACCTGATGGACGAAGCAGCCGCTAAGCTGCGTCTGGAAATCGACTCGGTTCCCGAAGAGTTGGACGAACTGAACCGGCGCATTATGCAGCTCGAAATTGAGCGCGAGGCTATCCGGCGCGAAGACGATAAGGAGAAAGAAAGCGTTCTGAGCCGTCAGATTGCCGACCTCAACGAGACCCGCACCGAGCTTCGGTCGCGCTGGGAATCTGAGAAAGAATCGGTCAACGAGGGGCGCACCCTGAAAGAGCAACTTGACCATCTCCGCACCGAAGCCGAACAGGCCGAACGCGCAGGCGACTACGGCAAAGTGGCCGAAATTCGCTACGGGCGCATTCCCGAAATGGAGAACCGGCTGAAGCAATTAGCCAATGATGCACAAACTGCCGATGGGTCCGACCGGATGCTTCAGGAAGAGGTTACCTCCGAAGACATTGCCGAAGTGGTGGCCAAATGGACGGGTATCCCGGTGAGCCGGATGTTGCAGTCGGAGCGCGATAAATTGCTGTATCTCGAAGCGGAGTTGGGCAAGCGAGTGGCTGGTCAGGAGGAGGCTATCGAGGTCGTGGCCGATGCTGTTCGGCGGAGCCGGGCCGGTATGCAGGACCCCAAACGGCCCATCGGTTCGTTCCTGTTCCTGGGTACGACTGGCGTGGGCAAAACCGAGTTGGCGAAGGCATTGGCCGAGTTTCTGTTCAACGACGAAAACAACCTGGTCCGCATCGATATGAGCGAGTATCAGGAGCGACACTCAGCAAGTCGGCTGATTGGTGCCCCTCCGGGCTACGTGGGCTACGACGAAGGTGGTCAGCTCACCGAGGCCGTGCGCCGGAAGCCGTATAGCGTGATTTTGCTTGATGAAATCGAAAAAGCTCACCCCGATGTGTTCAATATCCTGTTGCAGGTATTGGACGACGGTCGCTTGACCGACAATAAGGGGCGTGTGGCCAATTTCAAGAACACGATCATTATCATGACCTCGAACATGGGTTCGCACATCATTCGCGAGCGATTTGCCGAGATCACCCGCGACAACCGCACCCGCGTTATCGAGGAGACCAAAGAGGAAGTGTTCGAGTTGCTGAAGCAGACGTTACGCCCTGAGTTCCTGAACCGGATCGACGAATTGGTGATGTTCCAACCCCTCACCCGGCGCGAAATACGCAAGATCATGGACATCCAGTTCCGGCAGATTCAGGCCCGCCTGTCCGAGCAGGGCATCACCCTCGAAGCCGAACCAGAAGTGCTCGACTTCATTGCCCGCGAGGGCTTCGAGTCGGACGCGACCTCGGCCACCTTCGGTGCGCGCCCGCTCAAACGCTTCATGCAGCGTCGTATCCTGAATGCCCTCTCGAAAGAGATTCTGTCAGGCCGCATCCAGAAGAACGCCATCGTAGGCATGATGCTCAACGAAGACGAGAACGGTCAGGAGGATATCATCTTCTACAATCTGGACAAGGTGGTGCCGTTGTTAGAAGCAGAGTAATAAATTGGAAACGCCCGGTTGAGGAAGCCGGGCGTTTTTGTTTGTTTAAGTATCACTTAATTCTCTATTATTGCATAAAAAACACTATTTCATTGTGAAGACTTGCTTTGTTGCTCAACCTTTTGATAATGATAAATTTGATAGAAGGTATGTTGATGTCTTTGAACCAGCAATAAGCCGTACTGGTTTAAAAGCTTATCGGGTTGACAAAGACCCTTCTGTTAAAATTCCCGTTGAGGATATTGAGAATGGTATTAGATCAGCAGAGATAGTTTTAGTGGATATTACGCTTGATAATCCAAATGTTTGGTACGAGCTGGGTTTCGCTTTTGCTTGTAACAAGGACGTAATAATGGCTTGTTGTACTGATGAAAGGAATGGAAAATTTCCCTTTGATATTCAGCATCGTTCTGTACTCACCTATAAGGCTGGTTCAAAAAGCGATTTTGAGAATCTTGAACAGAAGTTGGTTGAAAGAATTAATGCCTATCTGGGGAAGGCAAAAATTGTCGAAATGATTGATAAAGCTCCCATCAAAGATTTAGATGGACTTAGTAGTCACGAAATAGCTATTCTGATAATACTAATGAGTCATCAATTAGTGCCTGATGATGATATGTCGGTGTACACGTTGAGTCAAGAAATGGTTAAAATAGGTTATACTAAGATTGCTGTTAGTGTTGGTTTAAGGATGTTGGCAAGCAAGAAGATGATTGAGATGTTGACATCTTATGATCAATACGCCCAAACAAATTATTCAGCATGTAAATTACTAAATGCCGGTGATGAATGGGTTCTTAATAACCAACACCTAATTACCTTCAAGAGCAATTAACCCCTCCCGTCGCGTTAGCGACCTAATGTTTGTAGCATCCGATTGCCCCCCGCGCCCAACCCCCGTCGCGTAGCGACCAAACCGTAGGGTTGTCTTTGGTTTGGTCGCTACGCGACGGAAAATGACATGTCGCAATTAATGGGTTTCTACAAACTTTAGGTTGCTATGCGACGGGGGGGCGTGTGGTTTCAAACGGGGTTTCTACAAACATTAGGTCGCTACGCGACGGGGGGACGTGTATTGTACAATGGGTTTCTACAAACATTAGGTCGTCGCTACGCGACGGATATGCGGGTGCAATCTAAAGGGGTTTCTACAAACATTAGGTCCGGTCCGGCGTTCCGGCTAACGCGACGATTACGACAACGCCTAAATTTCGTACGCGTTATTCTTCAACTGGTTTGAAGACGTATCGTTCATCATACGGCACGTTGAACTTGTCTAGAAACAGCGTGTACTCCTCCAAAAACGTCCGTTTGCGGTGGTGCTCTTCTTGATTTTGAATGTATTTGACGACGTCATCTATTTGCGAGTGTCCGTACGAAAATGCGCCGTAGCCTGTTTGCCACTCAAAACGACCCTGAACCAATCGGTTTTCATTAATCCATTTTGACGAGTCCATTTTGAGGTATTGGAGTAGCTCTGAAATGGATTGCTTCGGGTTGAGTCCAATAAAAACATGGACGTGATCGGACATGCCATTGATGGCGATCAACTTGTGCCCTTGCTTTTGAATGATACCCGTCATGTAGCGGTACAAATCCTCTTTCCACTCGGACCGAATGAGACCATGCCGGTGCTTGACCGCAAAGACGGTTTGAATATAGATTTGGGTATAGGTATTGGGCATGCCACTTCGGTTTTGAGCTATTGATGTATCAACCTCAACTACTTAATGACCTTTCATCTAACGCGTTTTCTCGGCGCGCTTCCCGGCACAACATACTGCTTGCTGACGTCGTCGAGCACCAGTACCCAGTCGTTGCCCTCGCCGGGGTGGCCGGGTGGGTTCAGTTCCAAGCCGTCGTCAGCGTGGGTAAATTGACGGAAGGGTTTACCGGTTGGTTGCCCGGCTTCATTGCAGACCTGCCCCGTGCGTGGGTTGAACCACCAGCCGTTGAACACTTTTCCGCGAAGGTTGGTCAAATTAGGGGTCACGTTCTGCCCGCTTGTGAGGTAGATCATCGCCCAACTTCGGTCGGCTCCGAAAGTCGCCTGGGTACGTTCGGCTTTTTCGCCCGTAGGTGAGCGTAACATGGAGCCATCGTCGGGAAGGCGACTCAGAAATGGGCGCGACTCCATCAGGGCGCGAACGTGGCGCATTTGTTCGGCTCCGGGCAAGGTCAGGGCTTCGTCCCACGACAGGTTGGCGTGCGTTTTCAGGAACGGCTCCTTCCCTTTTTTGTCCATTTGCCACACGCCGTTACCGCCATATGTGTAGCCAAATGCCCCTGCAAACAGCGACCAGTAGGCCCGCATGCGCATGTGCCAATCGGTAAAGACACCATTGGTAAAGTTGTGTCGAACGGGGTGATTCTCGTAACAAGGTTCACCATCAACGGTGGGTTTGGCGGGCACCAGGGCATAATTGGCCGCAATGATGTTGTAGCCCAGTCGCCAGTAATCGTGGCCCGTTTGCACAAGGTTGAAATCGAGCCAAGGGCGATCATGGCAGAACCCAACCGAAGAGGGTTGGCCAGAGGGCGGGTGAAAGGTAAAGAGGGTCGTTTCGGGATCGTTGCCGTTACCGTCGGTGATTCCTTTGGCGAGTGCGTCATATACGGCGTAGCGCGTGGGCCGAATGTCGCCCCCCAGCATCCAGATCAGGTTGGTGTTGTTGTGGTAACGGTCGCCAATGAATTTACCGTAGGCGTAGGCGGTCCTCGCATCGAGCCGATTGGTGGTATCGGTGGTGCGCCTGGGTGGTTCCACATAGTTGATCGCCCAGGCAGGTACCATACACAGATACAGCCCCTTAGCTGCCGATTGCTCTACAATATAATCGACATGCTGCCAGTATTTTTTGTTCGGTTTAGTGTAGTCGCCGTTCTCGAAAGCGGCTTCGCCATACACATTCGTTTCGCCGGGGAGCCAGGGCAGCAGCATACCCATAATGACCGAAAATTGCTGTGCGGCCCGTTTTTCGAGATAGGTGTCGATCTCTTTCCGGTCGAGCTTGTGGAACATCATCCACCCCGTATCGGCCAGCCAGAAAAACGGACGATTAGAAGCTGTTACCAGAAATCGCTTATTGTCGCTCACCTTCAATCGCGGCAACGGCCTCGACGGACGACCGGGCCGGGTCGACGCTTCGGGCGACTCATCCCCCAACCCAATCACCTGGGTCGTAGCGTTTGCCAACCCCGGTGTTACCGCGCCGAGGGTTGTGAGTTGGGCTTTCGCCGTTATGGTCAGGAGGATTAGGAGAAGGGTTTTCATGTCGTTCGATGTTGCCGGTTAGAGCAATTTTACCCCGCCAACTGCCCCAATCGAATACTCACGGCCCGTTTGTGCGCATCGAGCGACTCGGCCTCGGCCATTGCCTCGACCACCGGACCCAGCACACGAAGACCGTCGGGAGTGATGTGCTGAACCGTTATTTTCTTCACAAAACTGTCGAGAGAAACCCCACTGTAGGCGCGGGCGAACCCGTTGGTGGGTAAGGTGTGGTTCGTGCCCGATGCGTAATCGCCCGCCGATTCGGGGGTGTAGTTGCCCAGGAAAATAGACCCAGCGTTGGTAATGCGCTCGGCCACGGCTTCAGCGTTTTCGACGCTCAGAATCAGGTGTTCGGCAGCGTATTGGTTGAGCAAGTCAATGGCGTCGGCTTGGGTGTCGACCAGAATCGCTTTGCTGTTTTCGATGGCTTTTGCGGCCAAATCGCGC
This sequence comes from Cytophagales bacterium, assembly GCA_004292855.1. Taxonomy (GTDB): domain Bacteria; phylum Bacteroidota; class Bacteroidia; order Cytophagales; family Spirosomataceae; genus Rudanella. The sequence goes on along the minus strand of RDXN01000079.1, from coordinate 60,713 downwards.
CGGGGAAGGCGGCTCATCTGGGTAGCCAATACGAGATTGACCGCCGTAACGAGCTTTTTGCTGGTCGAGACCAACAACACCTGACTGTCGGCCCCGTGTTCGGCTTGCGATAGTAGGTCAGCGGCCACAAACGCCGGAATCGCCGAATCGTCGGCATACACGGCGACCTCGCTTGGTCCGGCGGGCATGTCGATGGCGATGCCCTCTTTGGCCGCCAACATTTTAGCCGCCGTCACGTACTGATTGCCCGGCCCGAAGAGCTTATAGACTTGCGGGACGGTTTCGGTCCCGTAAGCCATAGCGGCAATGGCCTGCGCGCCCCCCACCCGGAACACCCGCGTAACGCCCACGAGCCTGGCCGCAAACAACACGGCGGGGTGCGTGGCGGGCGTACACAAGACCACCTCGCGACAACCGGCCAACTGCGCCGGAACGCCCAACATCAGCACCGTGCTAAACAGCGGGGCCGTTCCCCCCGGCACATACAGCCCTACCTTATCAATGCCTACACTCCGACGCCAGCAGGTTACGCCCGGCATGGTTTCGATTTTCTGAATCGGTTGTTTTTGGGCCTCGTGAAACGTACGAATGTTAGCATACGCCTGCCGAATGGCCGCTTTCAACTCGTCGGAGAGTTGCTCTTCGGCGGCTGCAAGTTCATCGGGCGTTACCTCCAGGCCAATCGTGTGCAGATCGACCTTGTCGAAGCGTGCGCTCAACTCGATCAGAGCCGTGTCGCCCTGCTCGCGAACTTGCCGCATGATGGGGGCCACGATGGCTTCAATTTGCTCGCTTTTTTGCACGGGCCGTGCCAACAGGGCGGGCCACTCTGAACGGGTGGGGAAGGGGATAATTTGCATTTTAATAGATCATCTTCTCTATCGGGATCACCAAAATACCCTGCGCACCGGCTGCGCGGATGGCTTCAATGTTTTCCCAGAAATCGTTTTCGTTCAGCACCGAATGCACCGAACTCCAGCCCTCCGTGGCCAAGGGCGTAACGGTCGGGCTTTTCATGCCGGGCAGTAGGGCCGTGATCTGTTCGAGGGCAGCATTGGGCGCGTTCAACACGATGTACTTGTTGTTCTTGGCCGCCTGCACCGACTTGATCCGAAACAGCAACTTGCCGAGCAGTGTTTGCTTCTCTGACGACAGCGATTGGCTCGCAATCATAATGGCCTCGGAACGGAAAATGGTCTCTACCTCTTTCAAGCCGTTGCTCAGCAGCGTACTTCCCGAACTTACAATGTCGCACACGGCCTCGGCCAGCCCAATGCTCGGGGCAATTTCAACCGAGCCGCTAATTTCGTGAATGTGTGCCCGGACGCCCTCGCCCGCCAGATAGTTGTTCAACAGACGCGGGTACGAGGTGGCAATGTTTTTGCCTTCCAGGTCGCCCAAGCCGTTGTAGACTTCGCCACGCGGAATGGCAATCGACAAACGGCACTTGGAAAAGCCCAGCTTATGAACCGTTTGTACGGCGCGGCCCGTCTCGACGGCCACGTTTTCGCCCACAATACCGAGGTCGGCCACGCCATCTTCCACGTAGCCGGGAATATCGTCGTCGCGCAGAAACAGGAACTCAGCGGGAAAATTGGAGGAAACAGATTTAAGTTTGCCGGTGCCGTAATCGAAACGGATACCGCACTCTTTGAACAATTGGTAGGAGTCTTCACTCAATCGCCCCGATTTTTGGAGGGCAATGCGAAGCGTGGTTGTCGTCATCAGGTTGCAAGCGAAAAATAGGCTGCAAAGATACGGCGACCGGGGCAGAATTTGCAGGTATCCCCTCAGCCTTTTGCCACTACTGTCATCTCCCGGCTCTCCCGCCGAACTTGTTGCAGGTTGGCCACACAACGAATCAGCAGCGTCAGGATGAACAATTGGTCGGCTCCGCCCGGCACGTTCGACACGAATAGGCTGATAATGAGCAACAGGGCCGTGATGCCGAAATAGATGTTCGTGAACCGCGTATTCTTACCGTTGGTAGCCTTGAAGATCAAAGGCAAATGAAAGGGCATGAGCCAGAGTAGCGAAGGGTTCCAGGCTGTTACGTTGTCGTCGCGGGCGATCCACAAAAAGAGCAGAAGCCACCCGCAAAGCCCTACAAACGTAAATAGCACCCGGTCGAGCAGGCGGCTGACTTTACCGTGTGCGTATTGGCGGTAGGTGACCACGCCTATCGCAACGCCCAAAATGGCAAACACAAAGGCCGGAAAGAGCGGCAAAGGCAGGTTTTGTTTGGGTAGATTTTGGGGGGCAAACAGAGTTTGGGTGTTGCTTACCAGAGGCACCACTTGCCCGTTCGGTTGCCGGATGGTGGCCGCAGCAAACAAGGTAAACACGTTGTCGGGTAGGTACATCGACCCCCAGTTGGTCGTAACAACATCCGACGGGCGACCGATAGCGATGTTCATACCCAACTGCTCCCAGGGTTTATTACCCAGGTAGTCGTTCATCCAGTCGCGGTACGACTTGGTGGGTTGCTGTACGTTGGGGATTTGCAGGCTGTCGCCACAAGCGGCTACGATCATGTCGCGGGGGCGGGTAGCGCAGTTGTCGTAGTAGAATTTGTAGCGGTACTCGCGGTTTTGCGGCAGGCTATTTTGCTCCAAAGCCGCATATAATTTCTGGCGTTGGGTGGGCGAGAGGTTTAGCATCTGCTCACGAATACTGCGGTTGTGCTGTTGGTAGTAATAGGCAGCCTGAAACAGCGAGTGTGTCGATACGAAGTAGGGGAGGGTTCCACGCAGAAATTTCAGGATAAAATAAGGGGCGCGGTAATTGAAACCACCGTAGCTGTAATCGCGGTCGAGGCCCTGCACGGGGTCGACAATGCGGATTTCGGTATGCCCAAACGACGACGAAATATCATCATCGCCCGGTCCGTAGGTAATCAGGCTCACGCGGGCCTCGGGCGAAAGGGTTTGACCGTGAGCAGTGAACAGCGAACAGTGAACAGCGAACAGTAGAAAGAAAAATTTGAGCAGTTTATTCGTCTTCATCCTCTTGGTCCGTATCATCGTTTGAGTACTTCTTTTTGCTTTCTTTTCTGCGTTCGGCTCCTGCCACACACAACACGATTTCGCCCTTGATGGGTTTCTCGGCAAAATACGCCTTAATTTCTGTGAGCGTACCTCGTACCGTTTCTTCAAACAGCTTGGTCAATTCCCGGCTCACGCTTGCTGGCCGGTCCGGCCCAAACACCTCGGCCAACTGCTCCAATGTTTTCAGCAATCGGTGGGGCGATTCGTAGAAAATCATGGTGCGTTCTTCCTCCACCAACTGTTGCAGGCGCGTTTGCCGCCCCTTTTTGTGGGGCAAAAACCCCTCGAACGTAAACCGGTCTGCCGGAAGCCCGGAGTTGACCAACGCGGGCACGAAGGCCGTGGGGCCGGGCAAGCACTCTACCGCAATGCCCTGCCGCAAACACTCGCGCACCAGCAGAAAACCGGGGTCTGAGATGGCCGGTGTACCCGCATCGGACACGAGCGCGTAGGTTTTTCCCTTGCTGATCTGCTCCACTACCCGTTGCACCGTCTGATGCTCGTTGTGGATGTGGTAACTCTGCAAGGGTTTGCTGATGCCCAAATGCTTCATCAACACGCCCGAAGTACGGGTGTCTTCGGCCAGGATCACATCGGCAGCTTTGAGCACATTAACCGCCCGAAGCGTGATGTCTTCCAGATTGCCGATAGGGGTAGGAACAAGGTAAAGTTTCATCAGAGAACAGTGAGCAGTGAACAGCGAACAATAGTTAACGATAAGGCAAATTAACTGTTAGCTGGTCGTTGTTAACTGACTTATGGCTTCGGCCAGTTTCCAGTCTTTATCGGTCACCACATTACCCGCGTCGTGGGTGGTGAGTTCGATGCGGACTTTGTTATACACGTTCGACCACCAGGGGTGATGGTCCATTTTTTCGGCCAGAATCGCGACGCGGGTTATGAAGGCGAAAGCTTCCGAAAAATCGGCAAATTGAAAATCGCGAACGAGCTTGTTATCTGTTTCCTGCCACATGGTCTTTTCGACAAAGTTACACATAGCGTAGCCAAACTTTTTCGGGGTGTGCCGATTTATACCGCCCATACCAACGGCACAGCGGGTACAGGGCCACCACTAGGCCAATCCAGATCAGATAAACCCACTCCAGCGAAACGCCAATGCCGACCGGACGCCCAAACGTGAATGGATTAGGGTTTTGCTCGCTTAAAGACGCCCCCTGCCCAACGGATACCGCCAACATGAGCAGATGAATCAGGTACCAATGCAGGATGTAGTAGAACATGGGAACGGCCCCGTACACGGTCAGAATACGGGTAAACGCGTTCGACAGTCCATCGGTCAGGGTCAAAATCAGCAGGGCGATGCCCAGCATAAGCAGGCAATACAACAGCGAGGGCGGGTATTTGCTGACGTTGATGAACGACAGAACCGTAAACACGGCATCTTTTTGCCCGGACCAGAGAGCAGGATCACCGTAAAGGTTGCTGTAGCGAAGCAGGGTAAACACGGCCAATGAACCTAACCCCAATTGGGCAAGCCATAGCCTTCGGTTTGCTAACGATTTCTGAAACAGCGGACCGATGGCATATCCGAGGAGCATAATACCCAACCACGGAATAAGCGGATAACCCACCAGAATAGCGAACTTGGGCGTGATTTGGAAGAGGTCGGTGCGGAAAAACAGCGAAGAGATAAAGCGGGGCGCGTTGCCCGAAATGGGCGGTAGAAACTGCAACAGGTTATGCCCAAACATAATGAGCAGCCCGATGATGCCCACCGTCTGCACCCGGAGCCGCGACAGAAACGACAGCCCGATCAGGCCGAAGCCAATCGCCCAGATCACCTGCAACAGCAACACCCGATACGGAAACTCGAACCAGAACGCGAAGTTGATCAGCGTTAGCTCCAGCACAACCAGCACCAGGCCCCGTTGCCGCAAAAACCGCCGACCTGCTTCCACATCCTGCCCGTTTTGCGCCTGTTTTTGCAACGACAGATAAGCCGAGGTGCCCGATAAAAACACAAACGTGGGCGCACAGAGGTGCGTTATCCAGCGTGTTAGAAACAGGACGGGCGTTGTTGTGGTAAGGTCGGTGGGGTCCTGCTCGGCTGCCGTTATGTGGAGCAGATCGCGGACGTGGTCGAGGGCCATAACAACCATGACCAACCCCCGCGTGACGTCAATGGAGGTAACACGGGTCATTTTTTGTACCGGCACTGGCCTTTAGCCGACTTCACAAAATACGATTTGTAATTCAACGCCTTCGGGTCCATGCAGCCGACCAGGTTAAGCACCTCCACACGCCGGAAATCAATGGGGTGGCTTTCGGCTTGTAGAGCAATATAACCGCTGCCGAGGGGCGTATTTTGGCGTTTGGTCCAGTAGGCCACGCCCGCTTCGTCGATCCCGGCGGCTTTCAGGTCATATTCCTTACTCACGAAACCGCCCCCAACCTGTAACCGTTCGTAGCTCAGCACGGTGTCGCCCTCCATAACGTGATGCACAATAGAGTCGCCCAAAATAACGGCCTCAATCGTCACCCAGCCATCGCCATCGTAGGTTTTGGATTTGGACTCGATGCAGTGGGCGGGGTTCAACTTGCCCTTCATAAACACCTGCGTGCCAGGGGTGCAGAGGTTGGCCGTGTGTCGTTCGCCCTTTTTCAATCCACCCAATGTTTGGATTTCGAGCGAGATCGGGAAATCCTGATTGAGCGAGTTGCTTTGTGCCGATTGCGAGTGAAACATGATACCACTGTTTCGTACGTTCCAGGTGGCTCCGCCGGGCGTTTGCTCCCCCACAAACCGATACGTAAACCGCAGGATGTAATGCGAAAACGGCTTGTTAAAGTACATGTGGCCGTATTTCTTGTCGAACGTTTGGTACTGATCGTACGCAATCCGAATCATGCCGTTTTCGACCCGAAACGTGTTTTTGTAATTGTCGCCTACGGTATGCCCGGCAATTTTTATATCCCAGCCAGTCAGATCTTTGCCGTTGAAGAGTTGCGTCCACTCGCGTTTGTCGGGCTGGGCGAGGGCCGAAAATCCAACCAAACAATACAGAGCAAAGAGGAAGGCAAACGGCTTTATCATACGTGGGTCGGGGCGAGGTCGTTTGGGGCAAAAGTCCCCTATGCGGGTTTGCTACTGTGCCCGTTAGGATAAACGAAACACCCCCTACGCTAGTTATATGGACACAAAACACCCCAAACACGATGAAAGCCATTTGGAACGGACAAACCATTGCCGAAAGCGATAACACCGTAGTGGTTGAGAATAACCATTACTTTCCCGCCGACTCACTGAAACGGGAATTTTTGACCGACAGCACAACCCACACCACCTGTCCCTGGAAAGGAGTGGCTTCGTACTACTCGCTAACTGTCGACGGAAAAACCAACCCTGATGCCGCCTGGTACTACCCCGAACCTAAGGCAGCCGCAAGTCAAATCAACGGTCACGTCGCGTTCTGGAAAGGCGTGCAGGTGGTGAAATGAGAAACCATAGGAGTAGCCAGAAACGCTAATTGAAAATACCCCCAACCCCCTAAAAGGGGCTTTGTCCGGGAGTAAGCAAAGCCCCCTTTAGGGGGTTGGGGTATTTTAATCTGTAACTACGTTTTGCGCTTCTTTTTCCGGGCCGACGGAAACAGCACGTTGTTCAGAATGAGCCGATAACCGGGCGAGTGGGGATGCAGGTTGAGGTCGGTGGGAGTGCGGAAGTTGCCGCGAATGCCTTCGGGATCGTGGCCCCCGTAGAACGTCCACTGACCCCGGCCCAACTCGCCGTAAATGTAGCGGTCGGAGGTTTTGCTTTCACCCATGACGAGCACATTAGATTTCACCGCCGTTTTGCGGAAGGCCGTCGTTTGCCCGTGAAATTCTTTGATAATGTGTTCGTGATTCTGCGTGAGCATGGCCGGAATCACGTCCCACTTGGCCGAGAAGCCGAACAACTCGAAAAATCCCGATGGCGAATCCCACCCCCGGCTCACCGTTGAGTTAATGTCCGAGAAACTTGAATTTCCCCGATAACCACCTTCACCTTCAAGCACGAAGTTGTGAAAGGCCACCGTCTTGTTGAAATCTAGCTTCGATTGAGCGTCGGCATCAGCAGCATCGCCATCGAACTGACTGCTCACAATGTCGACGCCCTCGGCAGCCAACGCAATGTCGAACGTTTCGGCCCCCGAACACATCGCGAACAAATAGCCGCCACCCGCCAAAAAATCTTTGATTCGCCTGGCAACGGCCAGTTTCATCTGCGACACCTTGCCAAAGCCGTATTTGCTCGCAATAGTCTCCTGCGCCTTAATATCGTCGACGCTCATGCGGTGCATGTTCCGCCCAAATTGTCCCGTAAAATCTTCGTGGTGCAGGTGCAGCCAATCGTATTTAGGTAGGTCGCCTTTCAGAATTTCCTCGTCATAAACTACCTCGTAAGGAATCTCGGCGTAGTTGAGTACGAGCAATACGGCGTCGGTATTCTCAAACTCCGCTGCGCTTACTTTGATGGGCGAGTAAACGACAATTTTGGCGGCTTTAACCAGTTTCACCACATCGGCGTTTAGATCGGGGTTGGCGAGTTGCTGGCGGATTTGGGCGGCTTCGGCGTCGGAGATAACCGTTGTCGTGACGCCCCGCACCCGGCATTCCGTGTCAAAGGCTGCTGTGTAAGGAAGCATAAAACTGCCCCCGCGATAGTTGAGCAGCCACTCCACCTCGGAGTCGGCTTTAAGCACAAAATAGGCCACGCCATACGCTTTGAGGTGATTAGCCTGTTGCTCGTCCATCGGAATCAGGATCGACCGCGCCCAACCAGTCAATGAGCATGCGCAAAACAGCAGGGCGAGCAATACCGAAACAAGAGAGCGTTTCATAGCCGGAAGCGTTTATAGAATGAAAACGAGCAACTTACCCGCTTCTACCCTAAAGTTCTACCTACCGACTATTGTTTTGCAGGAGCTTCCGAACATACTTCATATCGGTGATCTCCTTGCTGTTGTTCCACTCCGCATCGATGTAGGTAACGATCTCGGCAATTTCCAGATCACTCAGGTGTGTTTGGGCAGGCATGGGGCGGTTATATCGTTTGCCCCGCACCATAATGGGACCCTGTTGACCGTATTTGATGATGTGAATGATGCTATCTTTTTTGGCCAGATACTCCGAACCGGCAATCGGCGGGTACAAGGCCGCCAGACCCTTACCATCGCGCCCATGACAGTTAGCACAGTTGTTCTGATACTGCAAAATGCCTTCTGTGATGTACTTCTGCCGCTTAATTTCCTCCTGACTTTGGCAAGAAGAGAAAAACAGAAAGGAGGTGACAACGACCGTAACGGCGGCAATGAGCTTATTTTTCATTCAGTAATTTGTCCATATCGGTCATGAGTCGGTCAACGCCATCTTGGGTAGTGCCATCGTAGATCCCCCGAATACGTTTTTTGGTATCAACCAGAATAAACGCCCCGCTGTGTACCACGCCCCCCGGTGCCGACGCATCCTCGGCAGCCGTGACCATGTAGCTTTTCTCGCCGATCTCGTAAATCGTTTCGCGATCTCCGGTCACGAACAACCATTGCCGCCCCTCTACCCCCAGACTCTGCGCAAACTCGCGCAAAACGGCCACCGAATCATGCCGAGGGTCGATGGTATGCGAGAGCAGCATGACCTTCGGATTACCCTTAAACCGGTCGTAAACCCGCTTCAACTGGGTTTTCATTTTGGGGCAGATGGTCGGGCAGGTGGTGAAAAAGAAGTCAGCCACGTAGATTTTTCCGTCCAGCGTTTGGGCCGAAACGGTGTCACCATACTGACTCACAAACCGGAAATCAGGGATGGTGTGTTCTACCGAGTCAGTTACGGTTTTACCGTTTTGGGTTCGGGTTACGACCTCCTTCTGACCCAAAATGGGAAGTTTGTCTTCGGTTTGGCAACCGACCAGAAACAAGAGTAGTACCGGATACCATCCGGTATGGCCGAAAGGCCAACCTGAGCCGGAGAGCAATTTTTTAGCCTTTCGGCTGTGCCGGAAAATTCCGTGGCGACGGACCGCCGGCACAACACTACTGCCCCAGAAACTTCTTTGCATCAGCGATGCTGCTATTGATTTTTTGTTGAACATTGGTGATTTTCTCCTTCTCGGCATCGAGATATTGTATAGCCTGCTCGGGTTTCAAAACCGTCAGCGTGTCGCCTTTGTAGTTCTCCATCCAGCTCATCATCAGGCTGTCGGCTTCGGCCAACCGGCGGTTCAGGAGCATAGCCTGCTCTTTCTCTTCGTCCGACCGGAGGGCCATCGAGGGCGTGCCCGATGTTGTGGCCGCACTGTCGGTGGCCGCAATGCGTGTACTCAACTCCTTACGAAGCTTCATAATGTCGCTGATGCGTGGCATCACCTCGTCGTGGATTTTGAAAACCTCCGCTTCGGTGGTTTTCACGGCGTCGCCCTGCCCATTGTTTTGGCAGGACAGGGAAATGGAGAGCAGACTGGCTGCGAAAAAAAATGAAAGTGTTCTCATTAATGATGGTTTCAGCGTTGTATTGTATTTTTTGTCATCCCGACACAGGAGGGATCTACTTTCCGCACGAGCAACTCAATTATAAACAGAGTAGATCCCTCCTGCGTCGGGATGACAAAAACCGTCTCCCAAACTAAGGAGCAATCATTTTACGGCCATTTTGCCCTGTTTCAAAATCTCGCGGGCGTTTTTAACCGTGTTGGCCGAGGGGTTTTTACCCCCAATCATCTGGGCAATTTCGTGAACCCGCTCGTCAACCGTTAACTGGCGAATGCGGCTCACGGTTCGGTCGGCAGAGTGGTCTTTATACACAAAATAATGGCGGGTGCCTTGAGCGGCAATCTGCGGCAGGTGGGTAATGGCGATAATCTGATGGCTGTGGGCCATGTCGCGCATCATGTTACCCATCCGAATGGCAATCTCTCCCGAAACGCCCGTGTCGATCTCGTCGAAAATGATCGTTGGCAACGAGCGTTTACTAGCCAGAATGTACTTGAGGGCCATCATCAACCGCGAGAACTCTCCGCCCGATGCCACGTTTTTCAACTGCTGTGGCTTGATACCTTTGTTGGCACTGAACATAAACGTGACCGTGTCGATCCCCGTTGATGAAGGCTTTCCCGTTTCGGCGTCGATTCGGATCGACGCGTTGGGCATTCCTAGATCGTGCAACAGCGTGGTAATTTCGGCCTCGATAGGGCCAAGCACCGCCCGGCGGGCTTCAGAAAGCAACTCGGCTCGGTGCATCATACGGGCGCGGGCTTCATTGGCGGCCTGTTCGGCAGCAGCCATCTCCTCGTCCATATTTTCCACCTTGTTCACCTTCTGCCCCAGTTCGGCTTGCAAGGCCAACAACGCATCGACCGACGAAACGGTGTGCTTCTTAAACAACTGGTAAATTACATTCAGGCGTTCGCGCACGGTGTCGGCGCGTTTGTCGTCGGTGTCGATAGACTCCTGCTCGGTGCTTACCTCTCCCGCTAAATCGCGCAACTCGATCAACGCACTCTGGGCGCGTTCGTGCAGGCCCGCGTACTGCCCCGACAACTTACCCACCGCCGATAAATTACTCACGGCTCCTTTAAGCAATGATATTACCGATTGTTCGGGGTTGTCGATGTATTCGTAGGCCAGTTGTAATTTCTCACGAATCTCTTCGGCGTTTTCGAGCGTATTCAGTTCGTCTTCCAACTGCTCCTGTTCACCTGCCTGTAGCTGTACTTTAGCCAATTCGCGATACAGAAAATTGTTGTAGTCGAACTCTTTACGCATGGCCGAGGCTTCGGATTTCAGCGTATCGAAGGCCGATTTTTTGGCGCGATACTCCGCATAGTCAAGGCTATACTCGCGCAACAACTGCTCGTCCTGTGCGTATACATCAACCAATTGAAGCTGATATTCGTTGGACCCAAGCAGCACCGAGTCGTGCTGTGAGTGAATATCCATCAACTGACTCGTCACGCGCCGGAGAGCTTCCAGATTGACAGGGGTGTCGTTGACAAACGCCCGACTTTTCCCGCTGGGACTGATCTCCCGACGAACCACACAGGTGGTTGAATAATCAAGTTCCTCGTCCTCAAAAAGCTGCTCGATAAAGTAACCCGACACATCGAACGTGCCTTCGATCACGCACTTCAGATCGGGATTATAAAGTACTTTGGTATCGGCCCGGTGCCCCAACAACAGACCAATGGCCCCCAGCATAATGGATTTACCCGCCCCCGTTTCGCCCGTTACGATGTTCAACTCAACGTCGGGCGTGAATTCAAGTTGCTCAATCAGGGCGTAGTTCTTAATCAGTAAGTGCGACAGCATAGCAACGGACAGTGAACAGCGATCAACGAACAGCGATCAATAGCTGACAGTGAAATAACAACAAAAGAAACAAAGTCGTTGCGATAAGTTTGCAGGAAACTGTTCACTCTTGGCTGTTCACTGTTATCTGTTAATACAACAACTTCCGGTAGGTTTCGGTGTGGCCGGGGTCAATTTGAGCCAGCAGATCGAAGGCGCGTTTGCGTTCGGCGAGAGGACCCTCGTACATGACGTTGGTAAACTCTTCGACTTTGGCGTCCATGAAGCCAATGAACAGGGCCGAAATGGAGACCTGTGACTGAATCTTTCGCATCGTAGTCAACAAATCAAGCAGAATCTTGCGCGACTGTACGGGATTAGCCGAGAAACCATCCAGCCCTACGCGGTGGTAGTTATACAAACCCTCGCGAAACGGCAAAAACTGCGGAGCCTGGTAATTCTCGATCAGGTAATACCGATTTCGTTTATCGCCTTCGACCAACCACCCCGATTGCCGCCCGGTTTGGGCAAGATTCATGATGGTAAAGGCCCGCTGCATGTATTGTGTACCGCCCTGCGATTTGAACGTGTCGTGGTCCAGGGCCAGAATCATGTAGGCATAAAACCCGACAATGGCCGTTAACTCGTCGGTATAGACATTATCGCGAAAAAAAACGGGTTGCGTAGGCAGATAGATAATGTTAAAGCTCCGGTCGACGTACGTGATCACGTTTGTTTCGAGACTGGTGCCATACACAGGCCGACGCAAAATCAACTGAGCATTTCCTTCAAAAGCCCCTTGCTGTGTTGATTTGAGCAGGTTTATATTAAGCGTACAATTAATTCGCTCTGCCGGCTGATACTGATCGTTGGTCCACCGGCGGTTGTTCAACAACTCAGTAATTACGCCTTTCAACTGACCGAAGTACGAGATGTCGGTTCGTTGTTGAGCGGCCAATTGGTCGTAATTCACGTTTACCTGGCAGTTTATTTCCTGTGCCTGCACCGTCAGGGCCAGCAGGCACCCACACACAAGGCCGATGATTCGGGTCATGCTTTGTTCCATTTTTCTTCGACTAAGATACGCAAATCTTCGGCTACTTCCTCCTTCGTTTTGAGGTCGAACGACCGGACCTGCCCTTCCCTGTCCATAACGGTGATTTTGTTGGTATCGTGTCCGAAACCTGCCCCCGAATCGCGCAGGGAGTTCAGCACAATCCAGTCTAAGTTCTTGCGATGTAGTTTGCCGAGGGCGTTTTCATGTTCGTTGTTTGTTTCGAGCGCGAAACCCATCATCAACTGGCCGGGCCGTTTTTGCGTGCCCAACGTTGCGGCAATGTCGGTGGTTTTGGTGAGTTCGAGCGCAAACACCGAATCGCTTTTCTTGATTTTCTGGTTGGCGGGGTGGGCTGGCGTATAATCGGCAACGGCCGCATTCAGGATTGTCAGGTCGGCGGTGGGGAAGGCTTCGGCGGTAGCCACGTACATGTCCTGGGCCGAGCGGACCATCACCCGTCGGACGGTCGGGTGGGGTAGGGGCAGGTGCGTAGGGCCGCTCACAAGTGTAACCTCGGCCCCAGCCTGCGCGAATGCCCGCGCGATGGCGTAGCCCATCTTACCCGTCGAGTGGTTGCTGATATACCGCACCGGGTCAATAGGTTCCTGCGTAGGACCTGCCGTAATAAGCACGTGCTTGCCAATAAAGGCCGGACGTTGGGCAAAAAAGCCTTCCAGATGGGCCAGAATCGTTTCGGGTTCAGCCAAACGCCCCTCACCCACCAGCCCGCTGGCCAACTCGCCGTGTTCGGCCCGGATCAGGTGATTCCCGAATGATTCGAGCCGACGCAGGTTGTCGAGCGTACTGGGGTGACGATACATGTCGAGGTCCATTGCCGGGGCAAAAAACACCGGACACTTAGCCGACAAATACACCGCCGACAGCAGATCATCGCAGAACCCACCGGCACAACGCGCCAGTGTATGCGCCGATGCCGGGGCGATCACGAGCGCATCGGCCCACAGCCCCAGGTCAACATGGTTGTTCCAGACGCCCTCGGCTTTGTTCGCCACAAACGCCGAAAGCACCGGTTTTTTCGAGAGGGTCGAGAGCGTCAGGGGCGTGATAAAATCCTTCGCAGCTTCGGTCATCACCACCTGCACGTCGGCCCCAGCTTTCACCAGTAAGCGCACTAGCAAAGCCGATTTATAAGCTGCAATGCTACCCGTTACGCCGAGAAGGATTCTTTTGTGCTGGAGCATGGAGGGGTAAGGCGAATGGGATTATAGGAAAACTGAAGCGCGGATTTGTCATTCCGAGGTACGAGGAATCCACGTTGCGCTCAGTCAATTTGAGTGAACATAAACTAGATTCCTCGTACCTCGGAATGACAAATCCGCGCCCGCTAACAGAGATGAAAAACCTCCCTACACCTCCTCTTCAGGATACCGGAAGTAGATTTTGTGATCCAGAAACTCATCGGTAGCGACCGAGGTTGGTTTGGGCATGCGCTCGTAGAACTTCGAGATTTCGATCTGCTCGCGGTTCTCAAATACCTCCTCAAGGTTGTCAACCGCCGACACAAACTCTGAGAGTTTGTTGCTCAGTTCTTCCTTGTTTTTAGCGGCAATCTGACGTGCCCGCTTCGAGATAATCGAAACCGATTCGTACAGGTTGCCCGTTTGGATGGCGATCTTGTCGGTGTCGCGAGTAATAATAGAAGGATTAGTTGCCATAGTTCAGTTATCAATTAGCAGTCAACAGCTAACAATAAGCAAACAACACAATTTGTTGGCTGCTTACTGCTCACTGCTCACTAATTTGACGCTGCCGTTACCTTCGCAGGGCGGTTAGCGTCGTTTTGTTTCTGTTGTTCTTTTTCTTTTTCGAGCTTCGTAATCCGCTCCACTTCCTTCACGCTGGTCTCGTACATCTTCTCGGCCTGCTTCAAATACTTGCTCTGCGGATACTTGTCGATCAACGCCTGGTAGAACGCCACTGCCTCCGCAAAACGTTCCTTTTGCTTTATTTCAAGACTGTTGAGCGCGTAGTTGTATTGTGCATCAACCTTCAGATACGCTAGCTCTTCGTTGTACTGCGAGTCGGGAAACTCCTTCTGAAAATTGTCGATACTGACCACCGACGATTTCAGCGAAGCAATATTGAACCCGCTCGTTTTGTGGTACAATTTAGCCTTTTCGTATGCTTTCTGTTCCAGTCGACGCCGAAGTTCCAGAATCATGTTCGTACACTCGTCGCGGAATTCGCTTTGAGGGTAGGCATTTACGAAATCCTGCAACGCCGAGGTAGCCACCACTGTGTTCGACTGATCGAGGTTATACTTGGGCGTATCTTTATATTGCGACAGGGCATACATGTACTGCGCTTCGTGAGCCTTATCGCTCCGGGCAAATGTCTCGTAAAACCGCTGGAACAACTGCGCACTGACCGAATACAGTTGCTGATTGTACTGGGTGTAGGCGTAATAAAACTGAGCCATCTCCGACTCATTACTGCCTTTCAACACCGGGATCAGTTCTTCAAACAGCATCCCGGCCCGATACCAGTCTTTCTTTTTATAATATTCAACGGCCCCTTTATATTTCTCCTCTTGTGTGCCGTTTTTCTGTAACTTAGAAAACGGACTGCACGAACCAAGCAGACCTACAAACACCACACTCCAAAACACACGAACTATCTGACGTTGCTGCATAAGGACGCAAAGATAATGAAAAAACCACTCCCTCTGTAACGATGGAGTGGTTTGAAAAGTGCTTGCGTAAACCAGATTGCTACCGTTAAAAGACGTTAAACGTTGTTATCGGTGCTGCACGAGCAGTTTCTTGGTGGCTACCTTTTTGCCGTCGAGCGAGAGCCGATAGAAGTACATACCCGTGGCAAAATCGCGGGTCGTGATCCGTACTTTCCGGTCGTTAGCTTCGAGCGTGTATTCGGCAATGGGCGAACCCAAAATGTCGGAAACGATAATGCGGGCTTCGCCTACAGGGGCCGTAATTTGATAGTCGATCTCGGCGTATTCGCTTGCGGGGTTGGGATACACGTTTGATACTACAATACGGTCGTTGGCAAATAATCGATCTTCCTGCATACGCTCGGTGCGAAGGCTTTCTTCAACGGCGGGGCGTGTTTCGGCAGGGGTTGTAACGGCAGTTGTTTCGGGCTGTACCGTGCGTGAAGCAACTTTAACAACAGGCGCAGACGGAGCAGGAGCCAACAACAAAGACCGATAATAGGCATTGATCGCCGAAGTCTTGTTCAGCGAAACGGTCCGGTCGAGACCCGTCGATGCGGGGGCACTTAAGAACGGCAACTTCCGGGCTGTCGAAAACGACGAGCCGGTGCTGCGGTTAGTGGCGATTGTGTTGGGTGCAGCGCGTCCCATTTCGAGTCGGCTTCGCGTCCGGGCGTCCGATTGCGCCTGGAGCGAAACGGGTGCCGACAGCAAAAGGCCCGTTAAAAACGCCCAACAAAGTATATATCGTTTCATGTAAAAGCTTCTGTCAATACTAAGAAATACGTCGGTTAAAAACGCATTGTTGCAAACGTATGACCAAAAATTGAAAAAGTCAACGCGTCTGTGTGTGAAAAATTGTTAAACAGGCAAAAATCGTACTACTTTTTGCCATTTAGAACTGTATCTACAGACAAAGGTTTAGTCGAGACCGTTGCTTTCTCTGTTTTTTTAACGAACGGTTTATAGTGGATCACTGCATCTTTGGTTGGTTTCTCGTCGGTGCGCCACCGGAACCCGTCTAGTTCACGCTTGGGGGCGGTGATCTCCTGCGGGGGCACAAACTGCGCATCGGGTTGGCCATAGAACCGTATTTGCCCCACCTTATTTGCCTCAAAATCAATGTTCATACGACTACTTTCCACCCGATTCATACCCACGAGCTTGTTCTTGTCGTCGACGGCGAAATAGACGCTCTGACCGTTACCTTCCACAATGACGCGGTCGAGTACGGTGTTTTCCCGGCGCGTAACCGCTGAGGTCGCTACCGGCTGTGTAGACCCCGAAACCGGATAGGGTTGTCGGCCTGTTTTTTGTGCCGAAACCGATTTTGGCACGGTCGTTGACACCACCCGCACCGTGTCGATTCGGGTTTGGAACAGGGCCGTAATCTGCCGCCCTTTGATCTGATTGAAGTTCTGGAGTGTGTCGCGGGCAATCACAAACGAGCGTGTTTTTAAGTACATTCGTTCAATGCGGTTGCGCTTCATTTTGGTGATAATCGAGTCGGCCTCCAGTTGATACTGACTGCTCCAGATGATTGGCTTCTTGAAGAAATAAATCGTCGAATCGGCCACATCGTACACGAGCGAGTCGCAGCGGCTTTGCAAGTCTGACTTGAACAAAACCACGTTTTTTTGGCCTACTAGTTTTCGTACGGGCTTCTCGCCCGGCTTGGGGACCACTTTAACCGTATCGCGCGGGTTTTTGCGGGGCGTATCATACGAAAACAGGGTGTCGGCCCGCATAAACAAGGTATCGCGGTCGCTTACGACGCTGCGTACGACGGCGTTGCCTGTTACGCGGGAAATGCCCACGCGCCCGTTGTAGCGCGTATGGTCGCCGGTGATGATCGTTTTGTCTTCTTTGGCCACCATGACCACGTTGCCGCGAGCAATACCCAAATCGGTGTTGTTGTCGTAAAACAGCGAGTCGCCGGTGAGGGTGTATTTGGGCGTTTCGACGGTGGCCCGCTGCTGGAAATTCGACACCCTCGTCACGGTGTTATACTGCCCCTGCGTGGCTACGAGCGTGCCGTCTTTGTTCACAATTTTGGTCGGCCCCTGAAAGTCGGCAATCTTGGAAAGCGAGTTGTAGAGCAGGTTGTCGGCGGTGAGCACGTATTGCGGATTCACCAGCCGCACGTTTTGTCGGTAGGTGAACTGTTTGGTGCGCGTATCGTAAAAACCCTCCTGCGAAGTGAGAATGTTCTCACGGTCGACAATGCGGCCCTTGTTGGGGTAGTGGGCCACACCCATTGCCATGTCGTAGTCGAGCAGGCCCGTGGTGAGGGTCATTTTGCGGTCTT
Organism: Cytophagales bacterium; assembly: GCA_004292855.1. Taxonomy (GTDB): domain Bacteria; phylum Bacteroidota; class Bacteroidia; order Cytophagales; family Spirosomataceae; genus Rudanella. Next base: position 43,330 of record RDXN01000079.1, on the reverse strand, counting down.
TCATCACCACCCGACCGCGCAGGTTGGCGAAGCGTGTGTTGCCGTAATAATACATGGTATCGGACCGCACCGAGATCGTATCGCCCTGCACAATACGCACATTACCGTAGGCTTCAAGCACGTTGGTGGTAGCATTCTGAATGGCGTAGTTACAGTACATCAAGACGCCCTTATGCCGGAACTTCAGGTTTTTTCCGTACAACTGCCGGATCAACTGCGTGGGGTTTTGCACAACAACGAGGCTGTCGGCTCCCGGTGGCAAAATCTCGACTTGTTCGGTCGGCCCAGTTGGTGTCATCAAGCCCATCGGCGGCCCTGATGGTCGCCCGCCCTGCGCCCAAACGGGCATGGTAGCCGTGAGCAGCAAAAAGAGCATCAGGAATATCCAGAGAACATTCTTTTTAAGGCTAAACAGGAGTTTTATGCGGGTAGGGCCGGTTGTCATTCGCTATGTTTGTGGTCCAAAACTACGTTAGTAAACGTGCATCGGCCATGTATAATTCGTTTTTAAAGTTTATTAACGAACACCAACTCATCCAACCGACCGACCGGGTAGTGTTGGCCGTAAGTGGGGGCCTGGATTCCGTCGTGATGACGCATCTGTTTTTCCGGGCTGGGTTCGCGTTTGGCATTGCGCACGTCAACTTCGGTTTGCGCGGGGCCGAGTCCGACGCCGACGAACAACTGGTTCGGGAACTCGCCGAGCAATTCGATGTACCATTCCATTCCGTTCAGTTTGATACCGACCGACTGGCTGCCGAACAACGGAAATCTATCCAGGTACTAGCCCGCGAACTCCGCTATGCCTGGTTTGATAAGGTGGCCCGCGAACAGGGTTACTCGCTCATTGCCACGGCCCACCATCAGAACGATGTGCTGGAAACCCTATTGCTCAACCTGGCGCGAGGCACGGGCCTGACGGGTCTGCGGAGTATTCCGGTCCGGCAGGGCAACATTATCAGGCCCATGTGGGGCCTGAGCCGGATGGCCATTAAGGATTACGCCGTCGATGGCGACCTGACCTGGCGTGACGACCGGTCCAACGATGAAGATAAATACAACCGGAATAAAATCCGGCATCATATCGTACCGGTTTTAGAGAAGTTGAATCCTAATCTGCTTCAGACCTTGGCCCATACCCTGGAGCGGCTGCGGGCGGCTGATAGCCTGGTTGATGAATCCGTTCGGGTATCGGGACAGGCGTGTGTCCGGCAGGAGGGCTTGTTCTGGAACATTGATCTTGACAAGCTCCATAGGGAATCGGAATGGGCGTTCCGGTTGAGCGAGTGGCTCAAACCATTCGGATTTTCGTACGCCCAAAGCCGCGAGGTCGCTCAAGTTGTGGGTAAACCCGACCGGGGGCAGGTGTTCCGCTCATCCACACACGGGGTTTGGCACGACCGCAATGGTCTGGTAGTAGCCCCACTGGTAGTTGAACTGGACTTTACCCTGCCCTTGCCCGACCCACAAGCCGGAACCCTGACTCTGCCCGACGGTCGGCAATTCGTGTGGCAAACCTACGACCGCCCGCCCAACCTGACCCTGCATACCGACCCTACCGTGGCCCTGCTCGATGCCGACCAACTGACCTGCCCGCTTCGTATCCGACGCTGGCAGGAAGGCGACCGGTTCCAACCGCTTAATATGACCGGACACAAAATGGTTAGTAATCTGCTCAACGACCGAAAAGTGTCGATGCCCGAACGTGCCCGAACGGCTGTGTTCGAATCGGCAGAGGGCATTGCCTGGGTGGTGGGGCACAGGTTGGCGCATTCGGCACGGGTAACCGACGAAACCCGGCGTGTGTTTGAATGTCGATTAGAATGAAAGGTTGGCCTTGGACCTCCCGTTGTTTTCGCGTAAATTTCGGATTTAACGGGTTTGGCTATAGAATAAATCTTGTAAAGCATTTTTTGCTTAAAATGACCTCTTTTTGGCTCCAAACGGCAATTCCCAAACATGAATAATTGTTTATTCAAACTTGGCATTGTATTTGATAAAGGTCGTGTAGCCCAAATACTATAACGGTAATTCGATACGTCATGAACCGACCCCTACGCATTCTGCTGTTGATGATTAGCTTCCTGATCGGCGGGCATTCCCTTCAGGCACAAAGCACTCGGTTGAGGGCTGCTAACAAACAGTTTGAAAATTACAGCTTTATCAGTGCCGTGCGACTCTACGAAGAGTTCCTGCGCAACGATAAGCAAAGCAATCCCACCGAAACACGCGAAGCCCTCACGAATCTGGGTTTTAGTTACCGGAAACTACAGGACACGCGCAATGCCGAGCGTGTTTACGGCGACTTGGTGAACAAGTACACCGACTTGAGCAGCGAAATCTATATGTACTATGCACAAGCCCTGGCAACTAATGGCAAGTACAAAGAATCGCAGAAAATGTACAGCAAATACGGCGAACAGCAAACGCAGGACCTGCGCGGACGGCGGTTTACAGTCTCGTACATGGATGTTGGCCGGTTCTATCAGGACTCGTCGTCGTACAAAATGTATAGCCTGCCCATCAACTCGCGGCAGGCCGACTTTAGCCCGATGTATTACCGGGGCGGCATTGTGTTCGTGTCGGCCCGCGACGAGTCGGGGCCGTTTAAGCGGGTCTTTACCTGGAACCAAACACCGTTCCTCGACCTGTATTTCCACGCCGATACGAACGAGATTCACGCCCCGGCAGTCGACATGTTGCGTCAGCCAAACACGGCCGTGCTGGGTGGTGGCAAGCCCTCTGCCGCAGCCGCGCCCGATCTGGCTGCAGCCGCTGTGACTGAGAAGAAACTGTCTAAAACACAGGTATTTAGCCGCACGCTGAATACCAAATACCACGAGGGGCCGATGACGTTTACCCGCGATCAGAAAATGATTGTGTTTACGCGGAACAACGGCAGCAAGGGTAAAACCGGAAAGAGCAACGATGGTGTGCGGAAACTGAAACTGTATCAGGCCGTAAACGAGTCGGGTAACAAGTGGACGAACGTGCGCGAGGTGCCTTTCAATAACAAGGAATACTCGGTGGGTCACCCGGCGTTTGCGCCCGATAACAGCAAACTCTATTTCGTGTCGGACATGCCCGGCGGCTTTGGTGGCACCGACCTCTACGTGGTGGAATACCGCAACGGCGAGTGGGGTACGCCCGTAAACATGGGCAAAGACATCAATACCGAGGGTAACGAGATGTTCCCTTATGCCGACGAAAACGGTAACATTTATTTCTCGTCTGACGGGCATGAGGGCCTGGGTGGTCTCGACGTGTTCTTTGCCGAACTGAAAGACGGCGTGGCCTACAAAGGCGTGGAGAACGTGGGCGCACCGGTCAACTCCGAAAAAGACGACTTCGGTATCATCACCGACAAGTACCGGACATCGGGGTATTTCAGCAGCAACCGTAAAAAAGGTGTGAGCGACGACGATATCTACAGCTTCCGGCGTACGTGTAAAGAGCTGAATATCATGGTGTATGACGCCAAAACAAACGCTCCTCTTGAGCAGGCCGACGTGCGGATTGTGCGCAACGGTGTGAACATGGACCTGCTGTTGACCGACCCACAAGGCTCGTCGAAGCTGTGTCTGGATGCCAACACGGAATATGAGTTTAAGGCCGTGAAAGAAGGGTACGCCCTCAATTCGGTTCGGTTCTCAACGCTCACACAGTCGCCGAAGCCGGTGATGGGGGTGACGATCTACTTGGAAAAGAGTGAGAATACGATTGTGAAAGGCGTTGTGAAGCGCGAGGTCGACCAAATCCCGGAGTCGGGGGTGAAGGTGACCCTGCGCGACGAGAAAACGAAGACCGAGAAAACCGTTGAAACCGGCCCCGATGGTGGTTATGAGTTCAGTGTGAAACCCGGAACGCCGTTTACGCTCAAGGCAGCCAAAGATCGCTATGCCACCAAAAAGATGTCGGGTAAAACCAAAAAGGGCGTCAACCAGATTATTACTGACTCCCTCGGTCTGTATGGTCAAGGCGATGTATTCCAAATCAAAAACATCTATTACGATCTCGACAAGTTCTTTATTCGGCCCGATGCTGCCCGTGAACTCGAACGAGTCGTGAAAATTTTGAAGGAATACCCCGAAATGAAAGTTGAATTGCGCTCGCACACCGACGCACGAGCCAGCGATACCTACAACCTGCGCTTGTCAGAAAACCGCGCGCGTGCTGCTCTCGACTACATTGTGTCGCGGGGAATTAAAGCCGACCGGCTCGTGTCGCGTGGTTACGGCGAGAGCGAACTGCTAAACAACTGCGTAGATGGCACCGAATGTTCGGACCTCGATCACCAACGCAACCGCCGAACAGAGTTCAAGATTACAGCTGTTAAGTAGGAGAAAAGGGAGGAAGGAGGAAAGGAGAAAGGGGGTTGCTGACGCACGACTGATTATGCGTCAGCAACCCCCTTTCTCCTTTCCTCCTTCCTCCTTTTCCCCCTTTTTTAATACCCTTCGTTCTGTGTGATGGCCGGGTTCACGTCGATCTCGCGTTTCGGAATAGGCAAGACCAGGTTAGGGTCGGTCCAGGGGTAGCGAACCTCGGTGCCATCGGCGTTGCGCCGGATGAGCGTTTGGCGAAGCCGCTTTACGTCGTGGATGCGCAACCCCTCGAAAGCTAGTTCGTAAACGCGCTCCTGCAACACATCGGCGAGGGTTGGCGTGGCAATCGGTGCCAGATTGGCTCGCGTCCGTACGGCGTTCAGGTCAGCGGCAGGTGTGGCCCCCGTTGCCGAGTTCAGACGCAGGTTACACTCGGCCCGGATAAGCAGGAGTTCGGCCAAACGAATCACCGGAATGTTGTCGCCGAAGTTGGTGAACTTGCCCGAATAGTAGCGGTTGGTACCTCTGAAGCCAATGTATAGCAACTCAGTTCGGCGGGCGTCGGTGGCCGAAAACGAGTTCACAAACGAGGTATTGATCTGCACGTCGCCCCGACCCAACGGCGAACCGTCGATGGGGACACTGCCGTAGAATGTAGTCAGGCCATCGTTGCTCGACCCGGCATTGTTCTGATCGTTTTGCTGAATCTCAAAAATACTTTCAGCCGTATTGCGGTTGCGGAACACCGCCGACACGCCCGGATTGAGCCGGTAACTCCCCGACGCAATTACCTGATTAGCCGCATCGAGTGCTTTCGCGTAGTCGGCCTGTTGCAGATACACACGCGATAAAAACGCCAGAGCTGAGAACTTATCAGCACGGGTGCCGTTGTCGGCGGGTAGGAGCGAGGCCGCTTTGGTTAGGTCGTCGATGGCTTGGGCGTACGTTTGGGCCACCGTTGAGCGCGGCACCTGCGTATTGGCTAGCTCGACGGTTGTTGAGGGCGTCAAAACCAAGGGCAGGCCGGGTTGGCTATTGGTGGCCGTCGCTCCCCAAGGCTGCGCATAGTAGCGAACCAATTCAAAAAACAGGATACCCCGAATAAACAGAGCCTCTCCCTCAATCTGACTGCGGGTGGTTGCGCCCGTCGTTTTGTCGAGGTTTGCCAGCACATTGTTAACCGTGTTGATCGTCTGGTAGCCGTTGATCCAGGTGCGGTTGGCCTCGCTGTTGGCAAACGTCATCGTTTTGGTGGCTACCTCACGATAGCCCTGAAACGTGCCCCGCCAGGTGATGTAATCTTCTGCTGCCTGCAACTCCGCCAACAAATTAAAATTCGTGCCATAGAGGGCTGCGTTGCCCAGTTGCCCGTACGCGCCGATAATCGCGCTTTGCAGATCCTGCTCAGAACTCAACGCTTGGCCTGCGTCGATGGTTTGCAGGGGATTTATGTTTAGCCGGTCGTCGCAACTGGTTAGACCCAGTAAGAGGATGGCTATGTAAAGAAATGTGTTTTTCATGGTCTGATGGACCGCTGATTGTTATGATTTTTAGGATCGGTTATGATCTTGATTTATCATAAAAATCGTAACGATCAGCGGTCTATTGTTTGTTAAAACCCGATGTTGATACCAAACGTGATTGTCCGCTGCTGCGGGGGCGTGTAGAAATCGTGACCGAGCGTGACGTTGGCGTTTTGGCTCGAACTCGACGCGTATTGCGTGTTCACCTCCGGGTCGTAACCCGTGTATTTGGTAAAGGTGAACAGATTGAGGCCCGATACATAGACCCGCGCCGACTGCATCGAAATTTTGCGCAACAGCGTCGTGGGCAGCGTGTAGCCCAGTTGGGCCGTTTTCACCCGTACAAACGTGCCATCCTGCACCCACCGCGACGATACACCATTGCCGTTTTCACCATACAGCCGGGCCTGAGGCACCATCGTAATGTCGCCGGGGTTGCGCCAGCGGTTCATTTGGTCGACTGTCTGATTGTCAAAATAATCGGCGTTCACCGACTGGTAGAAACCGGCCACGTTGTAAAGATCATTACCAAACACACCCTGTAGTAACACGCTCAGATCAAAGCTCTTGTACGAGAAATTGTTGGTCAGGCCCGCAATAAAATCGGGGTTGGGGTCGCCCACTTTCAGGTTGGGAGCCGCATCGTAATCGTTGGTTGGTAAGCCATCAGACCCTTCGTAAATGGCATCGCCGGTTTGTGGGTCGGCTCCCAGGAACTTCTTGCCGTAGAAATAACCCAACGGCTCACCCACGGCCACCCGGCCCAGAAAACGTGCCCCCGGCTCAATCGGTTGGCCGTTGAGTTGGGTCACCTTGTTGCGGTTGACGGAGATGTTGAAATTGGTTGACCAACGCAACGCCTTCACCGTGTTTTGCGAGGTCACGCTAAACTCAACCCCCCGGTTACGAATGCTCCCCACATTTTGGGCAATGCTCGTAAACCCGCTAATTCCGGGGAGAGGGCGGTTCAAGAGTAGGTTGCGCGTGTCTTTGTTGTAGAAGTCGATCTGACCGTTGATGCGGTTGCGCAACAAACCAAATTCCAGCCCCAAATCAAACTGCGCCGAAGTTTCCCAGCCCAGATCGGGGTTGGCCAACTGCGAAGGCCGGATACCTGCCTGATCGGCGTAGAACACGGCTGTGTACAGACCCCGTGAGGCAAAATTGCCAATTTCGGAGTTACCCGTAAGGCCGTAGCTAACCCGCAATTTGAGCAGACTGATGGTTGTATTTTCTTTCAGAAAGGCTTCTTCGTTGATGATCCAGCCTGCAGATACCGATGGGAAGAAACCATAGCGGTTTTCGTTTCCAAACCGGCTGCTACCATCTACCCTCCCCGACAAACCGAGCAAATACCGATCACGGAACCGGTAGTTCATGCGGGCAATGTACGACAAGATGCTATAGCCGGTTTCGGTCGAGCTACCGCCCGTGATGCGGGCTGCACTCGCCAGTTTCGTAAATCGGTCGTTCGGAAAGCCGCGACCGGTGGCGTTAATGCCCTGCGAATTTGACTCCTGATACGTTACGCCCGCGAGCGCGTCGATAGCATGCTCACCAGCGTTGTATTCGTAATTAAACAGGTTGTTGGTGGTCCAGTTGATGGTACGAAGCTGATTTTGATACCCGTAACCCGTGGGCGAACCGTCTTCGGTCCGGCGGGTGCGGTACACTTCTTCCTGCAAATTCAGGAGGTCGTAGCCAAATTCCGACCGGAACGAGAGGCCTTTAGCGACCCGCAACGTGCCATTGATGTTTCCCAACGAACGATAGGTAACGGCCCGGTTAAGGGCGTCGGTCACTTCGATGAGGGCGTTGTAATAGAGCGTCCGGCGGTTCAGTTCGCCCGTTGTGGGGTCGTAGGCCGGTTGTAGGGGCGGAATGGCGTTCAACTGCACCGGATTCGAGAACGCATTATCGTCGGGGGTTTTGTTGTTGAGGGTGCGGGCAATCGAGAAATTAGCCCCCAGCGTCAGGCGGTCGCTCGCCGTGTGGTCGAGGTTCAGGCGGATGTTGTTTCGGCCAAAATCGTTGGCCTTAATCATGCCGATCTGCTTGTTGGTGCTGCCGCTCAGGTAGAAGCGCGTTTTGTCGGTGCCCCCGCTCAGGTTGAAGTTGAACTGGTTGATTGACCCTTGCCGGAAAGCCGCTTCGGACCAGCGTTCGTCGGCAGTTGATTTGATGTCGATTCCTGCCCCATCAAACTCCTCAGTGGGGTCTAAACCCGAATTGGTAGCTGCTTCGGTAAATAGTTCGATATACTGATCGCGGTTCAGAAACTGGCGCAACATGGTCGGGTTCGAGATACCCGTGAAGTAGCCAATGTTGACGTTGGTGCGCCCGGCGCGGCCCCGCTTGGTCGTAACGAGCACCACGCCATTACTTGCCCGTGAACCGTAAATGGCCGAGGCTGAAGCATCTTTCAGGATATCAATGCTCTCGATATCGTTGGGGTCGATGTCGGCCAACGGGCTGTATGTCTCGTTGGAGGTTGAGTTGCCATCCTGGGAGGTGACCGGAATACCATCGATCACGTAGAGTGGATCGTTACCGGCCGAAATCGACGCGGCCCCGCGAACCCGAATCTGTACGCCCGCGCCCAATTTGCCGCTGCTTTGGGTGATCTGCACGCCCGGTGCCCGGCCCACAATAGCCTGCTCAAACGACTGCACCGGTACGTTGTTCAGCTCGGCGGCTTTAATGGTCGCTATGGACCCTTTCACGTCGCGGGCCTGCTGGGTTCCGTAACCCACTACCACCACCTCGTTCAGCGAACGGGCATCGTTTGAAAGAGCCACGTTGATCTGTGTCCGGTTACCAATGGTGATCTCCTGCGTGGTTGTGCCCACAAAACTGAACACCAGCGTTGTGCCCTCAGCAGGCACCAGAAGCGTGTAATTGCCCGACGCATCGGTTTGCGTACCGCGTGTGGTGCCCTTCACGAGCACTGTTGCTCCCGGAATGCCGGTTCGGTCGCCAGCGTCGGTTACCTGCCCGGTAACGCGCCGTTCCTGTGCCCATGCAGCCGAGCTTAAGCCGACGCACAGTACAATCAGAAGTAAAACGATATTTTTCATTAAGTTGATCGAATAAATAGATAATAAAGAAACGAACTGCGGAAGTAATTATTTAAAATAGGTTAAAACGCCACAGACCTAAAAGTTTATAGAACTTATCGAAAAAGGGAAAAGCAGTAAGGCAGTAGGCAGTAGGCAGTAGGCAGTAGGCAGTAGGCAGTAGGCAGTAGGCAGTAGGCAGTAGGCAGTAGGCAGTAGGCAGTAGGCAGTAGGCAGTAAGCAGTAAGCAGTTCTCAGTAAGCAGTAGGGCAGCTAGTTTGCATACTGCTTACTGTCTACTGAGAACTGCCTACTGAGAACTGTCTACTGCTTAAATAACCGTTCCCCCGTCGGCGTAGAAGAAACTGCCGGTGGTGTAGGAGGAGGCCGACGAGGCCAGGAAGAGGGCCATCGGGCTAATTTCGTCGGTGGTGCCCATACGGGCAATGGGCAGGCGTTTGGTGAAGTGCGCCAGCGTTTTATCGTCCTGCCAAAGAGCCTGACTGAACTTGGTTTTGATTAAACCGGGGCAAATCGCGTTGACCCGAATACCGTCGGTGCCCCACTCTTTGGCGAGTACTTTGGTGAGCATGTTCAGGCTCGCCTTACTCACGCTGTAGAGACCCAAACCGGGGTCGGGCGTGTGGCCCGCGATACTGCTAATCATGATAACGCTGCCACCCCCGCGCGCTTTCATACTAGGGTAACATAGCTTGCTCAACTCGAACGGGGCCTTTACGTTGGCCTGCATAATTTTGTCGAACGCGGCTCCGTCGGCATCGAGCGAGGGTCCAAACACGGGGTTCGAGGCCGCATTGTTCACCAGAATATCGACGCCACCATAAACGGCAATTGTCTGATCGACAAGGTTTTTGAGCTGGTCCATGTCGCCCACGTGAGCGGCAATGCCGGTGGCCTCACCACCCTCGGCCTTGATGTCGGCGGCAAGGGCATCGCAGGCGTCTTGTTTGCGGCTGCTCACGATTACTTTGGCACCGAAGCGGGCAAATACGCGGGCCATGTCTTCGCCGATACCTTTACTAGCTCCGGTGATGATGGCGACTTTATCGGTCAGATCGAACAGGCTTTTCTCAGCCGCTTTGATTGTTTCGGGGTTCATTGAAATCGGTTTTCGTTTGTTTGCCCGAAAGATAAGTCAAAAAGGGTAGGGGGGCGGACCAGTATAGAGCAAGATCCTATTTTTTTGCCGGACGATTAGCCAAAATCTCCTCTAACATTTTAACATCGCGTCCTTCCTCTTTCATGGCCGCAATCGTTTCCTTTAATACGTCGGTTGATTCATCCGTTCGCCCCACTTTATACAAATAGTTAGACTGATTCAGGAGTACGGACCCTGTGCGATTGAGGGCCAGAGCGCGTGTGTTCCACTCCAAAGCACGTTGGTTGTCAGCTAGTTCGGTAAATTGCCGATAGCAAAGAGAACTGACACTCCATAAACGCTCTGACACTTCCGCAGAGGCCTCATGTTGCAATAGGAAGATAGTTTGTTTGATGTGTGGTTTAGTGGATTGCGATGATACAAGGCGCTCAACCATTTTTTTATTGATAACAGCCCCTTCTTTGTCACGCCCACGAAGTGAATCATCGGATATTGCCATAAGTCGGTTGGCGGTTGCTATGGCTAACTCGCGGAACCGCTCCATTTGTCCGCTGTCTTTGAGGTAAAACAGTCGGCGGTCACTGGCTAACCGCTCTGGAGAGTGGGCATTGATGGAAAACTGCCTGCCTGTTATAGTCGCTAACTTTACTTCAGCGGCAATGGCTTCTTCTAGCAGAACCTCGTTTTTGGCTTGTGTAGCCTGACGCATCAACCCCTTAATTGAGCTTTGCATCCGATAGTTGATCTCGTGTGCTAACCCTTTATCACTGGCCAAATCACTGTAAAGCAGTTTCTTGATGTAGTTCAGCAACGAAGCATAAGCCGTTGATCGAACGTCGGTTAAGTTGCCCGCGATTAGTTGCATAGTGGCAGGCCTTTGAAGCGAGTCAGCGGGGAGTGTGGTCAAGTAATCTGCCAGTGCTTCATTGTTGGGCAAACGAAGCTGAGCGCGTCGGAGCAGATATTGCCGGAGGAATTGAGGTGTGTTTTTGCCTTTTGAATCTGTGTAAGTACGATCTAACTGGCTCATGGGTGTATAGTTGACGGCCAATTCGAGCGTCTTGTCGGCGTCCTTGAGCATGGCCTCTATTCCCCCATAACCAGTTCCACGGTGTATCAACGACCCCTCCGCAGATAGGTACAGCAGGTTGGGATAGGACGCAACGGCATACTGTTTTGCTATCGCAGGCCCTTCGCCTTTCTCGGCATCCAGCTTGTAATTGACAAATGCGGTATTGTATCGGGCGGCTACGTTGGGGTTCGGGAAAACCTCTTTGTCCATTTGCTTACAGGGACCACACCACGTTGTGTACACATCGACAAACAAGGGCTTTTGCTGCCGTTGGGCCTCGGCGAGAGCTTCTTGCCAGGTGCCTTTGAAAAACATAACGCCAGTTGTGTTCTGTGCTACAGCAGGTAGAAAGGTAAGACAAGAAAAAAGGAGAAGGAGGTAGGCTTTCATGAGGATAGAGATTGGTTACGATTGATTGAGGGATTATGCGAATATAACGAACTTTCTAGTTTGTAATTATCTCCATTCCTCCTATTCCGCTTTCCTCCCGTCCCTCTTTTGCCTATTTTCGCCCCGTACTTTGTCCTGAACTCCACCGTATGGATTATAACCCCCGCGAGTTTCCTCCATTTGTTAAAACCTGGCCCCAGCTTTACGGGGTTGTACTAGGCGCATTGGTCGTCGAAATCGTTCTGTTTTATGTCTTAATGCGCCTGTTTTCATGAGCGGTCTGGATTGGGGCGTATTGGGCCTGACGCTGGCCATCATTATTCTGTACGGCATTTATCGGAGTCGAGGGAGCCGCAGCATGGACGATTATCTGCTGGCGGGCAACTCGCTGCCGTGGTATCACGTGTGCCTGTCAGTGATGGCTACGCAGGCAAGCGCGATCACGTTTTTGTCGGCACCGGGGCAGGGCTTTTCCGACGGGATGCGGTTCGTACAGTTCTATTTTGGCCTGCCCCTGGCGATGGTCGTACTGTCGATCACGTTTGTGCCGATTTTCCACCGGCTTAAGGTTTATACCGCCTACGAATATCTGGAGGGCCGTTTCGATGGGCGGGTGCGTAGCTTTACGGCCATCCTGTTTCTGATCTCGCGGGGCCTTTCGACAGGCATCTCAATCTACGCGCCGGCCATTATTCTCTCGACTATTCTCGGCTGGAATATCTATTGGACCAACCTCATCATGGGCGGTATTGTGCTGGTTTACACCGTTTCGGGCGGGACCAGAGCCATCTCGCATACGCACCTGCAACAGATGCTCATCGTGACGGGGGCAATGGCCGTGGCAGGCTATATGACGGTTCACTTGCTGCCCGACGGCGTTGGCTTCGGCGATGCGCTACAAGTGGCTGGTAAGGCCGGTCGCCTAAACCTGCTCGACTTTAAATTTGACCCGAACAGTCGCTATAATATCTGGTCGGGATTGATTGGCGGATTTTTCCTGCAACTGTCGTATTTCGGAACCGATCAGTCGCAGGTGGGGCGGTACTTAACGGGGCAGTCGGTGGGGCAAAGCCGGTTGGGTTTGCTCATGAACGGCATGTTGAAGGTGCCCATGCAGTTCCTGATTATACTGGTGGGGGTGCTGGTTTTCGTGTTTTACCAGTTTCGGGAGTCGCCCGTGTTTTTCAATACGCAGGAGACTGACAAACTGAAGCAAAGTGTCTACGCCACCGACTATAATCTGCTCGAAATCAAGCACGGCCTGCTAACTACCGAACGCCAAAAGGGGGTCGTAAACCTGCAACAAGCTCTCAACTCTGATAACGAAACCGAGGTTGAAGCGGCTCGTACGCAACTGCAGCAGGCCGACGAGGCTATCAAAGAGAACCGGGGAGCAGTGGTGAAACTGATTCAGAAGAACAACCCCGCTGCCGATACCAACGATACGAACTACGTATTTTTGCGGTTTGTGCTCGATTATCTGCCGCATGGTCTCATTGGGCTGTTGATTGCCGTAATCTTCAGCGCGTCGATGGGGTCGATAGCAGCCGCGTATAACTCGCTGGCTTCCACTACGATTGTCGATATTTACAAGCGGAGTTTCCGGCCCGATGCGAGCGATGGGCATTATGTGGCCGCTTCGCGCTGGGCCACGGCGGGTTGGGGTGTGTTCTGTATCATAGTGGCCCAGTTTGCGAACCGAATGGGCAATATGATCGAGGCCGTAAACATCCTGGGTTCGCTGTTCTACGGCGTCATTCTGGGCATTTTTGTGGTGGCCTTTTACTTCAAAACGATTGGCGCACGAGCCACATTCTTCGCGGCCTTACTGGCCGAAGCCCTCGTTATTCTCTGCTGGCAACTCGAATTAACGGCCTTTCTCTGGCTCAACGTCATCGGCTGCGTGCTGGTGGTGGGGTTGGCGTGGGGAATACAACAGATAACAGTGAACAGTGAACAACGAACAACGAATAGTGAATAGTAACAGTTTTTCTGTTTGTTAATCTGTTCACTGTTCGTTGCTCACTGATATCTGATTTTACTTTTTCTTCTTACCTGGCATAGCAGGCATGGCTACGGGGATTTTTGATGCGTAATCGGTTACGCCTTTGCCAATGGCATCCTTAAAGAAGGGGAACGAGGCATCGCCCGACGATTCGCCGAGGCTCATGGCTTTCTTGGCGAGGGGAAGAGCATCAGCAAATTTGCCCATTTTAGCCAGAATCTGCGCCTTCGTCCACACATTGCGGAACGTTTCTTTCATCCCAATCGACTTGTCGATCATCGACAATGACTGGTCGAGGTTACGGCCTTTCGAGAGGTTGTAGTTGGCAGCCGCCTGCAACACAGCAGGGTCTTCGGGCTTGTCGGCCACGGCCTTGTCCACACTGGCGGCAGCGTTGGCGTTCACATCAACACGCAACGGAGCCGATGCCCGCACGCTACCCCATGAGATATTCATGTTGGCGGTACTGTCGGTTACGTCGCTGAAATCGATACCAAACGACTCCGCTTTCTGGGCTGTTGCGCTCGGCGTCACGTTCACGCGGAGGGCGTCTTCCTCCTGCTTGTAGTTGGCTTCCTGCGTGCTCAGGTTTTTGCTGAAAATGAGTGTCCATTGGCTCTGATCGGGAATCGACAGCAGGGCGTAGCTACCGGCAGCAAGTTTCTGACCGCCCACCATGATGTCGGTGGTGGTGGTGAAGTTGGTGGCCTGGTTCGCACCCGTGCGCCACACTTTGCCGTAAGGGACAAGCGCGCTGGTGAATACCTCGCGACCTTTAAGGCTAGGGCGCGAATACTTTACGGTTACGTCGGTTGTACCAACGGTTTGCATCACCGAAGCCGCAGGACTTGGTTGCGGCAGGCGAATCTGAGCGGTGGCAAGTTGAGCCGCGAGGCACAGGGCAGCCGCCGAAAGAAGCAGTTTACGCATGGTTTGTGTTTGTTTTGGAGTACAGCAATTACGGCGCGAAATTGCGTTTTTTTCCCGTAAATCGTACCATGCACCGCCAATCGCTGCTCTCGCTGCTTCACCAATACAACCCCATCGACCCCGCAGAACGGTCGATGTGGCTCAACACGATTACGTTCGTGGAAACAAATCCTGACTGTTTTGAGCGGTCGCTCGCAATCGGACACGTGACAGGTTCGGCCTGGATCGTCTCGCCTGACCGGCAACAGGTCGTACTGATTCATCACCGCAAGCTCGACCGCTGGTTTCAGCCCGGTGGTCACGCCGACGGTAACCCCGATGTGGCCGCCGTAGCCATGCAGGAAGCGCAAGAGGAAACGGGCTTAACCCGGTTGCGCTTCGCTCATTCCTTCACCGAGGAGCCTCCCATCTTCGATCTGGACGTACACCTGATTCCGGCTCGCGGCTCCGACCTGACTCATTATCATTACGATATTCGATTTCTGCTCGAAGCTGACCCGGACGAAGCGTTTGTAGAGTCGGGCGAGACAAAGGCGATTCGATGGGTGCAGTTAACGGATGTTGACCGATTCACAGAGGAAATCTCTATTCGGCGGATGACAGGTAAATTGTAGTCCCAAATCAGGATTTTTTTGTTGCGTGATAAATGCCCCATTATTTAGGCAAAAGGGGTAAATTGCTGACCCTCACAATTGATCACTATGACAGTCAAAATCAAGCAGAACGCGTCTAAAACAGAAGTTGCAACCCAGTTAAAGAAAATAAAACCAGCCAAAGTGAAAGGTTTTAATGCCAGCAAGCACTTTGGTACGGTGAAGTGGGAACAAGACCCGCTTGAGTTTCAACGCGAAATTCGTGGCGATTAATGGAGCAGGTTTTAGCCGCAATCAGAGTTCGTCTTGCTACCGGGATGAACTTGGTGGATTCCATAATTGCTGCCACAGCCATACTTGCAGGTTTAGCAATAGTCACAAGTGACGAGGGTTTTCTAAAACTAGGTAGGTTAGCAACGGTCTTTATTACGAAAGTCCAGCGAAAATACAGGGCTGAGTTACCTGCCAAATAAAGGGGTGCATTTCCAAACTTGTGTGTTATTGGCCTTACGGCCATGCCGGAAAGTATCCGGCATTACAAAAGTTGCCCCTCCATGTAATGCCGGATATTTTCCGGCATGGCCGTAAGGCCAATATAGGCTGCTTTAAGGTTGCGCAAAACACAAAATTGAAACGCCCCAAATAAAATCTACAAAGTGAGCAGATCGAGAAAATATCGTTAGCTTTTCGGATGAATTATCCATAAAAAAATGACTGCCAAAACGATCACTTTGGACGAAAATTCTTAAAATTTAATGTCGTTTGCTACAAACGAAAAGAATAGTTGTGTATTTTAGTGTTGTCTGTGCAAGAAATCGTCAGCAAACATTAAAACTCAACGCTATGACTTCTCAACGTATTAAGTCAACCCGAAGAACAGTTTTCGTCGGATTGTGCAGTGCCTTAGCTTCTTTTTGTGCTGTTAGCGGACCAGCGAAAGCGCAGTCGATGACCGATAACAAGCTGAAGAACGATCCAACCTATTCAATCCATAATTACAAGCACCCCAACAAAGCTCTGGCGGCCCGCGCCTGGGAGTCGGAAATTGTGCTGGGTCGGCGGGGGAACGAACGGCGCAGGGTTACCGTGGGCGACTACAAACGAACCGCTCAGGCGGAGCCGGGCCGGTCGGTCATCGTACTGAGTGGGCGTAGGAGACAGCCGACAAACCCGGAAGTGTTGGCCGGTCACAACTACAAAAATCCACGACCAACATCGGTTGCCCGTAAAGAGTCGCGGAGGCAGGCGAAGCCGATAGTCATTGTCCCGGCTGAGGATACGCCAACAGGAAATGACTGAAAAATGGTTTGTTAGAATTGCTGACGCGTAGTCGAAGGCCACACGCGTCAGCAATTTTACACACACTCCCTGTTATCACAATTTCCGTACTGGCACAACCTTTCGTTGCCGATCCCGAACCACCTCGATGAAGTAGGCTCCGGCGGGCAGCGTTGGTGTCGAAATGACGTGTTCCTGTTCGCGGGCGGGCAGTTGGGCCTGATGATGCACCCGCCCATCAAGGCTAATTAACCGAAGTTGGGCGTCCTGCTCACCTGGCGAAGTTTTCACCGTAATGCTTCCATCAAACGGGTTTGGATAAGCCGTCACGTTCAGTTCAGGAGCCGACTCGGTCGCTGTGCGGGCAAGAACAGCCAAACTCGCCGGGGCTGCACCACACACGCTACTCAAAACCGGCCCCGTGCCCGATGGCGTGTAGGTTGAGCTGGTGGTGAGCACAAACTTATCGACACGGGCACCATCTTCGCGCATCCAGAGATTGAACGTGTACGAACCCGGTGTTGAAATAACTACGCGAAAGGCCGTTGTGCCGGCGGCTTTGATCCAGGTCCAGGCGGTGTTGCCGTTGTTGTAGTTGCTCGTGCTGGGGCTGAGCGTCACCGCCGAACCGTTCAGGCCGAGGTGGAATGAGTCGTCGCTTGTGCCGCTCGGACCTGCCGCCATCCGTACCCAGACGTAGTAAGTGCCGGTAGTTGTGATGTTCAACGAGTAGTCGAGTCGAGGGCCGGTCAGGGTGTTTTGCAGGTTCAGCCCCGTACCCGACGCGGCCATTGCCCCGCTACCCGATGCCGTGCTGACACTCAATGGCGACCACACCCGTCCGGCGGCTGTACCGGTGCCCGTTACAGCCCGGACAAAATTCTCGGCCTCAAACACAATCTGCCCACCCGATTCCCGGAAACAGGTTTGCCGTACTGTTTTGAATGAAGCGGTAGCGTTAGTGCCGCAGTCGGGCCGTACACGCCAATCGTAGTCCGTGTTTTGCAACAACCCGGTAGCCGCGTAGGTTGTGCCGTTGAGGGTTAGGTCGGTGGGCCAGGTAGTAACGCTTTTGGGTTTTATTGAGAGCGCGTAACTTGTGGCCCCCGCCACGCTCGCCCAACTCAGCGTGGCCCCGTTTTCGGCGATGCTGCCGGAGGTCAGCCCTGTTGCCACTCCACACGAGGGTGCGTAGTTGAGTGTGACCGTGTCCTTAATCACCGCCATGCCGTTGTCGATACTGATCTCAAACGGCAGTAACGTGCCCGAAGGCGTATTGGCCGCAACCGTAAATGAGAATGTGCCGGGAGCCGTAGCCAATAGCCCTAAATTAC
Organism: Cytophagales bacterium; assembly: GCA_004292855.1. Lineage (GTDB taxonomy): Bacteria > Bacteroidota > Bacteroidia > Cytophagales > Spirosomataceae > Rudanella. Next base: position 25,704 of record RDXN01000079.1, on the reverse strand, counting down.
TGAACACCCGACCCGTAGCTACGCCTGATACCGCACTGCTCATGGTTGCCGCCGTAACGGTCAGACTGCCCGGTTTAATGCCGAAATTCTGAAACTGATAGGCCAGCGAACCCGTCGGTTGCGTCACGGTGAGCGGGCCTGTTACGGTTGCCCGCCCATAGATGGTGGCAATGCGCAGCATCTTACGATTCATGGCCAACATGCTCTCGCTCAGGGGAATAATACGCGAGGAGGCTGGCCAGAATCCATCCGTCGCACTGCCAATTTCGGGTGTAAAGCCGTACATTTTGCTTTTGGCTACCTGCTCGCCAAACTCCCAGTCGGGGGCGGTGCCGTTGGCCGTGTAGCCAACGGTTTCATAGGCATTACCAATTCTAAAACCGTTTTCGGCGGTCAGATACGTAGCTGCTGCTCGGAACGTGGTCAGTTCGGTATTCGTGTTTGGGTTTAGACTCTCGAACGGATAGATGCAGTAACCCCCGTAGGAGTGGTAATTGAACGCGGCCACAAACTGCCGACTTGCCGAGAACGTGCGTAGGGCGGCTGTTTCGGTTTCCGAAAACGCCCCCGTGCCCCGATACGTGTCGGAGCTTGGCGTGGGCGACGAGCCGGTGTTGTCGCGGGCGTAGTTGTACGAATAGTTGCGATTCAGATCAACGCCATAGGTGCCGCCAGCGTTGAGTCGGCGGTTTTTGCGCCACATGCCCCCGCCATTGGGGCTGCTTGTCTGGTTGTACACGTAGCCGTCGGGGTTCAGGCAGGGCACAATGTAGATTTCGGAACTGTTGAGCAGGGTCCGAATCTCTTTATCGCTCGTGTAGTTTTCGAGTACGTGCCACATGAAATAAATCAACTGGCTCAGACTCATGGGTTCGCGGGCATGGTGCAGGGCGTTCAACAGCAGTTCCGGCTCGTTTTCGTCGGCGTCGGGGTTGTCGCTGATTTTGACCATGTACAGGGGCCGACCGCCGTATGAATTACCGATGCTGCTTTTCACGCTAATCAGGTTCGGGAAGCGTGTACGCATCCGGTCGAGGGTGGCTTCGAGTTCGGCAAACGTGTAGTACCCACCCGCGTGCGACCCCAGACTGAAGTTGGTGGGCGTGGCCGCAGCCGCACGGGCCGCGCCGTTTTTGCGAGCCATCTCGCGATTGATCTGTTCGTTATAAGCCCCGTAGTTTTTTTCCAGATCGCGGATCAGAAAGGTAACGCTGTGTCCGTTGCGCCGGAACAGGGCCACGTCCCGGTCCGATACTTCAGCGACGAAATCCTGTTTGTTTTCAAAGCTGAAATGGTCAATTTCCAGCCCATTGTTAAACAGGTATTCGAGTTGCTTCGGGTCAATTTTGACCTGAATCCGGTGATACTGCATGGTTTGAGCCAGCCCGTTTAAACCAACGAGCAGTAACAGCAGTAAGGGTAATGTTTTGCAGAAGTTCTTCATAATCAACAGACGATTTAGGGGTTTGTGGCTGTTAATGTATGAAGAATTATTGGTATAATAAAAATTAGTTGAATATTGTGCAGAAACAGTTATACGTCAGTGTAGGCTAGTCTATCCTGATACAGTTGCCCACTCTCGCTATCGAAACAGCAAAAAATTACCTCCTGAATAGAGGAGGGCCGCTCGGCAAATGCCCGGACGGTAGCAACAGCAATGGTGCAGGCTTCGTTTTTTGGATACCCGTAAATACCCGTACTGATGCCCGGAAAGGCAATAGACGTCAGTCCTTGTTGAGCAGCTATTTCAAGCGAGCGTCGGTAGCAACTTGCCAGTAAATCGGGTTCGTTATCTGTGCCCCCGCGCCACACCGGCCCAACGGTATGAATAATAGTACGTGCTGGTAAACGGTAGCCTTTAGTAATCTTGGCATCGCCCGTTTTGCAGCCATGCAACAAGCGACACTCATGCACCAATTCAGGGCCTGCCGCCCGGTGAATGGCGCCATCGACACCACCCCCCCCCAGCAAACTACTGTTGGCGGCATTGACAATGGCATCGACGGCGAGTTTCGTGATGTCGCCGACATGTACCCGTAGATTGATTGCGTTCATCGTTTCAATAACCGGACGGTGGTTCGTTTGTTGCCGTCCGATAAGCTCAGCAGGTAAATTCCCGATGGCAAGCCCAGTTGTCGGAACGAAAGCGTAATTGTGCGTTCGGCGGACAGAGTTTGCTGCCAGACAACGCGCCCCGCCACGTCGGTGAGTTGGGCTTGCAGGGTGTTTACGGCGGGAATTTCGCCCCAGGGGACTGTTAAAAAATCAGTATCGGAGAAGGGGTTGGGCGAAGCCAGGGTAAACGAAAAACGCTCAGTCAGGCGGGCGGCCCGCTCAAACGTGGGGATGCCATAGCCCAGTTGATCATCGGGAGCTTGCGCCTGACTGCCCGCCCGACGCACCACGCCCAGGATCTCGCGGGCGGTCAGTTGCGGGTAAGCCTGCCAGAGCGTCGTGACCAAACTCGCAATCAGCGGCCCCGCAAACGACGTCCCCGACCCCGAACTTACACCCCCCGAAGGCGTGCCGATCAGGGTGCTTTGTCCACGAGCGGCAACGTCGGGCTTCACGCGGCCATCGGCACTTGGGCCAAAACTGCTGAATGCGGCCCGCTCATTGGTGGGTGTTGTGGCGGCTACGGCCAACACGTCGACGGCATCGGAAGGGGCCGTGATCGACCGCCAGGGCTTGTTGCCCTCGTTGCCTGCCGAAACCACAACGGCTATGCCCGTCTCGGCGGCCCATTGAGCCGCCCGGCTCACGAGCGTGGTGCGGCCATCCATATCAGCCTGCGTGTGGTCAAGAGCCGCAAACTCCGGGTCGAACTCGTTATAGCCCAGCGACGAGTTGATCACGTCGGCCCCGGTGCTGTCGGCGCGTTCGGCCCCCAGAAGCCAGTAAGCCTCCTCGATGGGCGACTCCGAAAAGGCGTCTTCGGTACGAAACAGGGCGTAGCTCGCTTTGTAAGCACCCCCATAAAGCCGGTTGTCGGCGGTTGCGGCCATAATCGACAGCACGTTTAGGCCGTGGCTATGGTCGTCGTACACGTTGGCATTGTTGGTAATAAAGTCGTAGGTCGTTACGATGCGTTTTTCGCTCACGAGGGGCGCAAAGAAGGGCAGCGTGTTGGTATTCGGAAACCCCGAATCCAGAATTGCCACCAACATGCCTTCGCCCCGGAAACCGCGCTCGTGGAGTTGATCGAGACCCAACTGACTCAACTGATCCAGCGAAGGGCCGTAGGGGAGGGGCGTAGCAGCCGTTTCGCCGAATTTTTGCGCGGCTGATGAGGTTGGTTCGGAGGGGGTAGCTATTCGGGCGTTGCCCATAGCCCTGTTGTATTCTAAACCACGCACAAACGGCAGGGCCAACACCCGTTGCAAGGTGGCCGAACTGGTGCGTATGAGGGCGGCATTGAGCCACCGCGAACTGTACAGAACCTCAGCCCCCGTGGCCCGAATTTGACTCAAATACCCCGGATTGACGGGCAAATCGCGCTCGGTAACGGCAATGTTTTGTTTGGTACGCCGGGCAATGGCCCGCGCCGACAGAAACTGTTCCGGTCGGGCCGTGCTGAATGGTGAGCTGGCCTTGTCGCGCAGCAACACCAGATACCGCCCGTCAGGCTGAGCCTGAGCAACGACCCGAACAGGCGCACAAAGCCACAAAGCCACAATAAAAAGCACAAATTGCCTATTGGTTTCCATGTTCAAGTAAACGAACGAACTGCCTGATTCCATACGCAATAGCGGTGGGTCTCCCGCAGCCGGGGCTGTTGGCGCAGTACCGAACTTGTTGCCGTTCGGCATAAACCAACCCGATTTGATAGGCGTAAACAGCAATGCGCTTGTCCTGCCCAACCAGCGTCGAGTCGTTTTGTTGAACCACCGTCATGGTGCGGTCGTACGTTTTCGTGTCGGTGCGAAACGGTTGGTGGCAGCGTTGCAGAAGAAATTCGTCGGGGCCGAGGGCGTTATAGCGGTTGCCGTCCCAACGTTGCCCGTCAAACAGCGGAAACGTAAGCTGAACCGTGGTCCGGCTGCCGGTCGTAAGCCAATATTCGGTGGGCGTCTGCTCAACGGTGCCAAGCGAATCGGTGATCCAAATGGGGCTTGTGGCGGATTGATGCGCGTAGGTGAGCGGGTAGGCCATGTTGCCGGTGAGGGTGCGAAAAGGCAGGCCCAGTGTTTCGCGCCGGGTGTATTGGCGGGTAGCCGAAACACCACCCGGACCGAACCGTTGCTCGGTGACGGTATACACGCGATACTGCCCCGGTTGAACCGGAACATAATCCGTGTCGGGCAGCACGGCTAATTGGTCGGGGGGTGTACAGGTAGTCAACGCTAATAGAAGTAAATAGAGCAGGAAACGCATGAGGTAAATATACAGGTCAAAACAAAAAAAGCCCCCGTCATAGAGACAGGGGCTAGCTGATGAAGTTGTATATTCGACACAATTTAAGCGAGAAACAGACAGAATGTCGGCGCACTTGCGCTTAAAACTCGCAAACGTATATACCTCGAATAACTTTTATTTTTGTGAATTGTTTGCCGAAAGTTTAATGACCGTTAAACAAAACCGAATTGCTTTTGCTTCTTGCTTACCCCCTACCAAGTAAGCACTCAACACCCTTATGACCGTTACTTCCCGAATCGAACAGACGCCTTACGAGACGCACATCTCGACAGATACCCAAGTGATTGTTGCCGACGAACCCACCGATGTGGGTGGGGGCGACCGGGGTATGACACCGAACGACTTGTTGGCGGCATCGCTCGGAGCCTGCACCGTGATTACCCTCCGCATGTATGCCGACCGAAAGGGCTGGCCCCTCACCGCAGCCGTAGCCCACGTGGACCTCGATAACGACCGGCAGGCCGGACGGGCCAATTTTCGCCTGCGTTTGGTGCTTACCGGCGACCTCACCACCGAGCAGCGCGGTCGGTTGCTCGAAATCGCTGACAAGTGCCCTATTCATAAATTACTCGAAAATCCTGTCGGTTTTACCACCACACTTGCTGATTAATCCGCTTAAAAATCAGGCCCTAAACTCCGTGCATCAACTTTCTATTCAATACCATACAACGCCAGTTGGCGAACTCATCCTGGGCGACTTTGCCGGGCAACTTTGTTTGTGCGACTGGCGACACCGGCAGATGCGCACCGCCGTAGACGACCGGATAGGCAAGGGCCTGAACGCACGGTTTGTGGAAGAAGACACCGATTTGCTACAACAAACCCGGGGGCAGCTTGACGATTATTTTGCCGGTACACGAAAAATATTTTCGGTGCCCCTCCGACTGGTAGGTACGCCTTTCCAACAGCGCGTTTGGGAAGCACTCCTGACCGTTGAGTACGGCACCACAACGAGCTATTTACAGTTGTCGGAAAAGCTGGGCGATAAGAACGCCATCCGGGCTGTAGCGAGTGCCAACGGAGCCAATTCTATCTCGATTTTGGTGCCCTGCCACCGGATCATCGGCAGCACGGGCGAACTGGTCGGATACGCGGGTGGATTGCCCGCAAAACGGACGCTATTGATGCTCGAAAACAAGGAGTTTGGCCGAAAAGCCTCCGCGCAAATGACATTGAACTTCTGAAACCTGAACACGAATGCAACCTGAACAAAAACCTACCCCCGACATCACAAAGACTTACCCTAACGACGAGATCACCGTGGTCTGGAAACCTGCCATGTGTGTTCACTCCAAAATCTGCTGGACACAGCTCAGCGAGGTATTTAATCCCAGAGAACGACCCTGGGTGAATATGGACGGTGCCGACACCGCCCGAATTATGGAGCAGGTTGACCGCTGTCCGTCGGGAGCGTTGAGCTACTACCGGAACAACGAAACCCCGCAACCTGCCGACGTCACGGGCGAGAGCGTGGTTGAGGTACTGCCAAACGGCCCGTTGATGGTATATGGCAACCTGATCGTGAAAGACAGCGCAGGCAACGAGACGCCCAAACATAAGGTAACGGCATTCTGCCGGTGCGGTGCAAGCAGCAACAAACCCTACTGCGACGGCTCGCATGTGCGCGTCGGGTTTCAGGGTTAGGCCTGAAACGCGTATCTTTGTGGCCCTGATACGAAGCGTTTGAGCCAATGAAACCATACCGCGTTCTTTTATATTACTGCTACACACCCATTGCCGACCCCGAAGCGTTTCGGGAGGAGCACCATTTGTTGTGTTTGCAACTGAACCTGCTGGGGCGTATTATCGTGTCGGCGGAGGGCCTGAACGGAACCGTGTCGGGCCTCACGGCCGATTGCGACGCCTACATGACCGCTGTGAAGGCTGACCCTCGATTCGACGCGTTGGAGTTTAAGATTGAAGAACACGAAGTTCACGCGTTTCAGAAACTGCACGTCCGCGTGAAAAGCGAAATTGTACATTCGGACCTCCCCGTTGACCCGCTCCGCCAAACGGGCATCCACCTAGAACCCGACGAGTTCAAGAAACTCAAAAACGACCCCGATGTGGTACTGGTCGACATGCGGTCGAACTACGAACATTCGGTGGGCCGGTTCAAAGGAGCCATCACGTTCGACATGGAAAACCTGCGCGACCTGCCCGATCACATGGGCGAGATCGCACACCTGAAAGATAAGAAAGTCATTACCTATTGCACCGGCGGTATCAAGTGCGAAAAGGCGAGTGCGTATCTGCTGTCGCAGGGGTTCGAGAACGTGTACCAACTGCACGGCGGCATCATTAAGTACGGTTTGGAGGCCGGGGGCGAAGATTTCGACGGGAAATGCTATGTGTTCGATAACCGGGTGGCCGTTGAGGTTAATCAGGTAAACCCGACTGTAGTCTCAACCTGCCACCGTTGCGGCACATCCTCCGACCGAATGGTGAACTGCGCCAGTCCTGCCTGCAACAACCACGTGGCCCTGTGCGAGAACTGCGGTTGGGAACACAACGGCACCTGCACCGATGATTGCCTGAACGACCCCCAACTGCGGGCCTACGACGGCACGGGCTATTACAGCAAAAAAACTGAGGGCTACACCCCCTTGCAGGGCTACAAGAGCTTCGCCGGGAGCCAACCGGCGTGATAATTTATCCGTCAGCACTCTAAAATTCCAAGAAAATGCAAATCGTGGACCCCGACCGGATTGGCTATGACCCCGCCGATGTTTCTGTAGCCTTCGGGTTAACAGTCAATAAAAACTGTACTCTCTTACAGGATTGGTTAAATACTTCGTCTGAACTGTCAGTTTTTGAGCAGTCACTTTTTGACCTGTTGCACAAAGATGCTCTCGAAGATGGGGGATATTTGAATGAAGAGGAGTTGAAAATTAAAGTGATTGGTACGCTCTTCCGAATCGCTGATGTAGAAGTCAAAGAGAAAATAAAGGTCTTTTATGAACGACCTTTATCGGCAACTGTTCGGGGCCGTAAAGTAGCCGTGATTACAGATTGTCTGCTTGCCACACCCCTCCCGTTCAATAAGCCGACCCACCCGTACTTCTTCCTGCAAGAATTCAAGAAGAAGCGAGGTGAGAAGAATGACCCAGAGGGTCAGTTGATGACTGCCATGCTCATTGCGCAGGAGAAAAACGCCGACGGTCGGCCACTTTACGGGGGCTATTTGTTTGGAACCGTCTGGAACTTCGCCACGCTGGTGGGAAATGATTACTGCGTTAGCCGGGAGTACAACATTACCCGTCGTGACGACCTGTTGCAGATGGTATTTATCATCCGAAAACTTAAAGAGCTGATTCTGAACGAGTCTGTTTAGCTTACAAACACTATATGGCTGACCAAAAGCCCCTGATTGTCGTGACCAACGACGATGGTATTACCTCGCACGGTATTCGGACGCTCATCGAAATCATGCAAAAATTGGGCACAGTGGTCGTGGTGGCCCCCAACGCCCCGCAGTCGGGCATGGGCCACGCGATCACGATTGCTAATCCCCTACGGCTCTATCCGAGCGACATTTTTGGCGACACCATCGCCTACGAATGCTCCGGTACCCCCGCCGACTGCGTGAAACTCGCTAAACACCACGTGCTCAAAGACCGCGCCCCCGACTTGGTTGTGAGCGGCATCAACCACGGCTATAACACCTCCATCAGTGTGCTGTATTCGGGGACGATGTCGGCGGCTATTGAGGCTGCCATTGAAGGCATTCCGGCCATCGGCTTCTCGTTGGGCGATTTCAGTCGCCAACCCGACTTCTCGCACGTACGTGACCATGTGGAGCAGATTGTCCGGCAGGTTCTGGAAAATGGACTCGATAAAGGCGTAGCTCTGAACGTGAATTTCCCTCCCCGTGCGGCTGAGGACATCCGGGGCATCCGGGTGTGTCGGCAGGCCAACGCCAAATGGCAGGAGGTTTTTGACGAACGGCGCGATCCGCACGGTCGGCGGTATTTCTGGCTCGATGGCGACTTCGTAAATTTCGACACCCATGCCGAAGATACCGATGTGTATGCCGTGGAGAACAATTACACCTCAGTTGTGCCTTGTCAGTATGACTTGACAGCTTACAAAACTGCCGAAACCATTCGTGGTTGGTTTTAAATAAGTCACTCATAGTTATTGGTGATCATTTGCTTCGCGTCGTTCAGTGTTGGCAACTAATGACTACTAAATGACTACCAATGACAATGTATGACCACTATTGACCATCACTAACTAAAAAAGAATGTCGATCTTAGGAAATGTATTAAAGCGGGGTATCCGGCTGACGGAGGTAGTTCGTCGACGGCGGATTGACGCGCTGAAAATGCAGCGTAAAACGTTTGCTAAACTGGTCGGCAAGGCCCGCTACACGGCCTTCGGAGAGGCCTACGGGTTCGATGAATTGCTGCGGGCGGTGGAGTTTGGATCGGAACGGGAGTTCTACGAGAAATATAAGGCCGCTGTGCCCATTCACGACTACAATAAAATGTATAGCGGCTGGTGGCATCGTTCGCTCGAAGGCGAGAAAAACATAACCTGGCCGGGCAAAACCAAGTATTTCGCGCTCAGTTCGGGCACGTCGGAGGCTGCTTCGAAATATATTCCGGTAACGAAAGCGATGGTGAAAGCCATCCAGAAAACGGGCGTCCGGCAAATTCTGACCCTCTCGAAATACCGCGAACTCCCCGCCGAAACGTTCGAGAAAGGGTGCCTGATGCTGGGTGGCAGCACAAACCTCACCCAACAAGGTGGCAAACTCGTGGGCGACCTGAGCGGGATCACGGCGAGTCAGATTCCGTTTTGGTTCGAGCGATTTTATAAGCCCGGTAAGGCCATTGCTCAGGAGCGCGACTGGGCGTTGAAACTCGATGAAATTACCGAACAAGCCGCGCAATGGGACATTGGCTTCATCGTGGGCGTACCGGCCTGGCTCCAACTCCTGATGGAGAAGATCATCGCCCATTATAAGGTCAAAACGATCCACGAAGTCTGGCCGAATTTGGCCGTTTTTTGCCACGGGGGCGTGTCGTTCGAGCCATACAAAAAAGGATTTGAGAAGCTGCTGGGCAAGCCTATTGCTTATCTCGAAACCTATCTGGCCTCCGAAGGCTTCATTGCCTACCAGGCCGACCCCGACGCCGAGGGTATGCAACTGGTGCTCAACAATGGCCTGTTTTTTGAATTCATCCCCTTCAACGAGCAGAACTTTACCCCCGACGGCGACCTGGTCGAGAACCCTGAAACCCTCATGATCGACGAGGTGCAGGAAGGCCCCGAATACGCCCTACTGATCTCGACCTGCTCCGGGGCCTGGCGGTATCTGATCGGCGATACTGTCCGATTTACGAGCAAACGTCGCGCCGAAATCGTAATTACGGGCCGTACGAAGCACTTCCTGAGCCTGTGCGGGGAACACCTCTCCGTCGACAACATGAACAAGGCCGTCGAACTCGTCTCGAACGAACTGGGCATCACCGTCCGGGAGTTTACGGTGGCCGGTTTGCGATTTGACCAAACATTCGGCCACCACTGGTACATCGGCACCGACGACCCCGTTGATGCCCAAACCCTCCGCCAACGTATCGACGAAACGCTTTGTGAATTAAATGATGACTACGCCGTGGAGCGCAAACACGCGCTCAAACAACTGGAGTTGACGGTAGTGCCCACCCAAACGTTCTACGACTGGATGGCCGCGAAAGGCAAAATGGGTGGCCAACACAAATTTCCCCGCGTTTTGAAAAAGGCGTTGATTGCCGATTGGCAGGGGTTTTTAGGGAAGAAGTTGTAGGGTTGTAAAGTTGTAAAGTTGGCTGACGCGAAAGCAATACGCCCGCGTCAGCCAACTCTACAACCCTACTTCAGCTCCACCAACTGCTGGACGTTCCGCTTCGTGTCGATTTTAGCGGCTTTGGCAAGGTCGAGCGATTTTTGGGCAGCTTTTTGGGCGTCGGTTTTCTTGCCTCCACGGCGTTGGGCCACAGCTAATTCGTAATACAAATCGGCCTGTTCGGTGGGGGTGGCTTTGGGGTTTGCCAGGGCCTTATTGATCCACTTCGTTACGGTCGGAACGTCGGAAGGGTCGGGGCTTTGCTTGTTGAACAACCGCGAGATATACAGGTACTCCGGCACCGAGAGCGGGTATGAATTGGTCTGTGCGTCCATCCGCTCAACGGCTTTGGCGGTTTGCCGCGCCCGGAAATAGGCATTCACTTCGGGCAGGAGCGTACGGTTGGCGGCTGCTTTCGCGTCGGTGCCAATCTTCACCAGACCATTCCGAACCTGCATGACCTTCTGCGCCGGGAACTGCGCCCCCCGACCACTGTACAGCGTCGACATCAGGATGTTTTCGGCCACGTTGCGCGTTTCCTGCACCCCAAATGCCTTGTACTGCCCCAAGTTATTGATCAGGTTTTGGGCCAGTGGGTTATCCATGTCGATGATGAGCTTTTGCAGGACGAGCCAGTTCGTTTGGCTGTTCATCTGGTTGGCGGGCTGCTGCCGGGCGTATTCCTCCATTACCTTAATGTTGGTCACGGTGTCGGTAGTCACGCGGGCGAGCATGCCGTAGTCGATCAGGAAATTTGGGTTACGGTCGCCACCCGCAAACCGCTGCCGGAACGCCTGACTGCGGGTTTTGGGGTCTAAAGCTTGTGTGCCATGCCGAATCACTTCCTCGACCGAGTTGTTGCTCATGGCCATGTGGACGAGGTTCTGCTGCGGGTCAAAATATAGGAACAGGGGCAACGATGGCACGTACAACTTCCGCGAAGTGAGCCACGCCTGCACGGGCTTGCTCATCAGGTCGACCTTGGTGCTGACATACTTGCCGTTGTAGAATTTGCCCACGCGGGGGTCGTTGAGCGTCGGCATAAAGCTCTGGCAAACATGGCAGGTGGGCGAATAAATTTCGACAAACACCGGCTTGTTGGCCTTGCGGGCAGCCGCAAACACCGCATCAATCGGGTCGGGCCGAAACGTGATGCCCCCTTTCTGGGCGAAGACGACGTTTATGCTTAGGAAAAGGAGAACGATTATTAGTTTCATGTTTCATTGCTTCGCGTTTCATTGGCTAATAGCCGTTTCTGTTGTTTTATCGCTTGGCCTTAAAATTTTATCAGAGTACAATCTGAAACAGCGAAGCGCTGAAACGGCCAACGGCCAATGGAACCTGAAACTATTTCTGCTGCTGTTGTTTCATTTCCTCCTTAACTCGGCGGCTCAGCACCTGACACAGGCTCATGATGTCGCGGGCCATTGGCTCATCGCCCGTTGCCGACTCAATCGTACTCGCTAGGCCGTCCATAATCTCGATCACGAACCGCTTCATGTCGAGCACCTCCATGTCTTTGGTCCAGAGGTCCATTTTGAGCGTCCCCTGATGGTAGTGATCCCAAATCGACACGGCAATGGCGCGGGTATCACTCAGGCCCTCGTTCGGGTTATCGGTAGCGTCCCAATATATTTTGTCGGGGACGTTCTGGTTATCTAGTTCAACGGAAAAATGAATGTCTGATTTTTTCATGATGCAAAAATAAGGTTTAGACACGGAGATACACGGAGAAGGCACAGAGATACACAGAGAAAACTTTACAAAAATCTCCGTGTAACTTCGTGCCTTCTCTGTGCCTCTCCGTGTCTAAAATCTTAGCTCCCAAACACCCGCCGAAGCAACTCTGAGACCCGCGCAACGGGATTCTCCCGGATGTTCTTCTCTTCTTGGGCAACCAGCAAAAACAGACCGTCAACGGCTTTGTTGGTAGCGTACTCAGTCAGGTTGGGGTTGGCTTTTTGCACCAGTGGCAACCGGTTGTAGGTGTTCACGATGTCGCTGTAGTAGCGGGTCGTGTTGTTCTTTTTCAGAGCCTTGTCGATCTCCGGCGTAAACTGTGCCACCAACGCCTGCCCCGATGTCCGACGCAAATACTGCGTGGCGGCATCCTGTGGCCCACGCAAAATCCCGATGGCATCCTGGATACTCATCGACGTAATGGCCTTGATAAAAATCGGCTTCGACTGCTTGGCGGCATCTTCGGCGGCCCGGTTCAACGACAGCACAAACCTGTCAACTTGCGGGCCAAGACCTAGTTGCCGGAGCCGCGTTTCGACCCGCTGCATTTCGGGCGGAAACAGAATCTTAATGAGTGAGTTCTTAAAATACCCGTCCGTCGCCGATGCCTGATCGGCTCCTTTGTTGATTCCTACTTGTAGAGCCTCGCGCAGGCCGCTGGCAACGTCGGCATTGCTCAGACCCGCACCCGAAGCAGGCTTGGTAACGGCATCAAATATTTGCCCGAATACCGAGCGCGGTTTTTTCGGGGTTGTTGTATCGGCTGGCGTCACCGTCTGGGCGGTGGGTGTTGTTGTTGTCGTCGTCTGGGCGTTCGTTGTTGTGAACAGGGCACTCAGGGCGAGAGCCGTCAACCAAATTTTCTTTCTCATTCGTGTAGGCGTTTGTACTTTTGACCATAATTAATCCCCAAAGGTTTAGCCTGCTGGTGACTTTTGCAACGTTTTTGTAATGACTCAAACTATCCGCGCCGAGGTGATGACCATTGGCGACGAAATATTATTCGGTCAGATAACCGATACGAATACACAATGGATTGGCACCGAGCTAACCAACATCGGTATTCGGACCATCCGAAAAACATCCGTGGGCGACGATGCCGGGGCTATTTTGGATGCCCTGCGTGAAGCGCATACCCGCGCCGACCTCATTATTATTACGGGCGGATTGGGGCCAACGAAAGACGACATCACCAAAAAAACGTTGTGTCAGTATTTCGGTGTGGGGATGGTGCGCAATCAGCAGGCTCTCGACTTGGTCACGAGCTTTTTTGTAAAACGGGGCCGCGAAATGACTGACCTCAACCGGGGCCAAGCCGACCTGCCCGCCAACGCCGAGTACGTGCAAAACGATTGGGGGACGGCCCCCGGCATGTGGTTCGCCCATGATTTCGGAGATGGGCGAACAGTGGTGTATGTGTCTTTGCCGGGCGTGCCGTTCGAGATGAAGTCGTTGATGACCAACCGGGTGTTACCGCGCTTGAAAACGCATTTCAACCCGCCTATCATCAAGCACAAGATGATTCGGACGGTGGGTATTGGCGAGTCGTTCCTGGCCGAGCGGATCGAGGCTTGGGAAGACGCTCTGCCCCCCCACATTCGCCTGGCTTACCTGCCCAGTTTTGGCGGAGTAAAACTGCGACTCACGGCCACCGGCATCGACCACGCTACCCTCGACCGGGAGTTGGCCGAGCAGGTTGCCGCCGTGATGCCGCTGATCGAGGCCAACGTATTTGGGTTCGACAACGACGAGATCGAAACCGTCGTAGGGAAACTCTTGCAAGAAAAAGGCCTGATGCTGGGGACCGCCGAAAGTTGCACGGGGGGTTATGTGGCGGCTCAGATTACGAAGAACCCCGGCGCATCGAGCCATTTTATGGGGTCGATTGTGGCCTATTCCAACGACATCAAAACGGGCGTGTTGGGCGTTGATCCTAAAATTATTGAGCAGTTTGGGGCCGTTAGCGAGGGGACCATCCGACAAATGGCCGAGGGGTGTCGTCGGGTGCTCAACGTCGATGTGGCCCTGGCGACGAGCGGCATTGCTGGTCCAGAAGGCGGCTCGCCTGAAAAGCCCGTGGGTACGATCTGGATCGCGGTGGCTACCAACAACGGTACCGCTGCCAAGCTTCTCAAACTGGGTCAGTACCGCGATCAAAATATTCAACTGACCTCGAACTACGTGCTTAATCTGGTTCGGGAAGAACTCTTAAAAATTAGTAATAAGGAGTGAGGAGCGAGGAGTGAGGAGTTGCTGACGCACTATCAGGCTAGCGCAAGCTCTCCTCACTTCTACCTCCTCACTCCTCACTCCTCAAAAAAATGGCACTCATCGACATGGTAATGCCCAAAATGGGCGAGAGTATTATGGAATGCACGGTGATAAGCTGGCTCAAAAAGCCCGGCGACCGCATCGAAGCCGACGATTCCATTCTGGAAGTAGCCACCGACAAAGTTGACACTGAAGTGCCAGCCACCTACGCCGGTATCCTGAAAGAATGCCTCGTCCACGAGGGCGACGTGGTGCCCATTGGTGCGCCCATTGCCCGCGTCGAGACCGAAGCCACTGCCGAAAGTGAGCAGGTGCCGGTTCCGGCGGCTCCTCCGACTTCGGTAGCGTCTGTTGCACCCGAACCAGCGTTGGTTGCCGCCGATGGCAATGAGCCGGACGTTCTCGAAGCGGCCCGTGGCCTCGAAGCAAGTATCTCCTCCATGCGCACTCGCCCCGACCTAATCGAGGCAACCACCTACGCGGGTCGTTTTTATTCGCCCCTTGTGCTGAATATTGCCAAAGAAGAAGGCATTCACCGCGACGAACTCGACCGTATCCCCGGCACCGGGTCCGACAATCGCCTGACCAAATCAGATATTCTGGCGTATGTGGCAAAAGGAGAAGAAAAGGAGGAAGGGAGAAGGGAGGAAAAAGTTGATACCACACCCCAGATTCCAGGCTCCACGCCCCCGCTACCCCGATCTAATCCGAAATCCGAAATCCCCAATCCGAAATCCCTAAACGGGCAGGCCGATATTATTCAGATGGACCGGATGCGCAAGATGATCGCGCAACGTATGGTGGAGTCGAAGCAGATTTCGCCCCACGTAAGCTCGTTTGTGGAGACCGACATGACCGCCATTGTGCAGTGGCGTGCGAAAATCAAAGACGAGTTCAAGCAGAAAACCGGCGAGAACCTGACCTACACGCCTATCCTGATCGACGCGTTGGTGAAGGCCATCAAGGATTTTCCGATGATCAACGTGTCGGTGGAGGGCGATACTATTTTAGTAAAAAAAGCCATCAATATCGGTATGGCGGTCGCACTGCCATCGGGCAACCTCATTGTGCCCGTCATTCACAACGCCGATCAGTATAACCTCGTCGGGCTAACCAAAAAGGTAAACGACCTCTCGAAACGCGCCCGTGAGAACAAACTAACCGCTGATGATCTGGCCAATGGCACCTACACCATGTCGAACATCGGCACGTTTGGCAACGTAATGGGAACGCCTATTATCCTGCAACCACAAGTAGCGATTATGGCATTTGGGGCTATTGTGAAAAAGCCCGCCGTAATCGAAACCCCGCAAGGCGACCTCCTCGGCATCCGGCAACTGATGTTCCTCTCTCACTCCTACGATCACCGCGTGGTTGATGGCTCGTTGGGTGGGCAATTTGTGAAGCGAGTGAGCGATTACCTGGAAGGATTCGATACAGAACAGAAACTATGAAACAACGCATAGCCATCGACATGGATGATGTTATGGCCGACACCTACGGCAAATTCGCCCAACTGTATTTACAAGGCGAGACTCCGCGCTACACAATAGAGGAATTGCGGGAGAAGTCGTTCCACGAACTGCTTGATGAGACGGAGTTTAAGACGCTGTTCAAAAACGTGTACAAGCCGGGGTTCTTCTCGGATATTGCCGTGATGGAGGGCGCACAGGACACTATTGCCCGGCTTATGGAACAGTACGAGGTCTTCGTGGCTACGGCAGCAATGGAGTTCCCCAACAGTCTGCGCGAAAAGTACGATTGGCTCGCAAAACACTTCCCCAACATTCACTGGCGGAACATTATCTTCCTGGGCGACAAGAGCATTCTGGGAGCCGATTACCTGATCGACGACCTGCCCCGAAACCTCAAAACCTTCGCCGGGAAGGGTTTGCTGTTCAGTGCGCCCCACAACCGCGACGAGACTGCCTATACCCGCGTGAATAACTGGACTGAGGTGGCGGGGCAACTTTTGTAGAAGAGTGGTTTATGCGCGATTTTTTTGTCATGGCTTCGGGCCGGGTGGCCGGAGCCATGACAAAAAAACACTTCGTTAAAAAGCTAGAACTTATACGACACTGACACCGTCACCTGACGGGGCAAGATAGGCCGGGCAAATACCGGCGAGTTTAAGCTGTTCAAAACGTTCAAGTCGGTGCCGGCTAGCACGCCCGCTGGCACAACCGTACCAGTACTCGAACGCGCTTCGGGTCGGCGAATGCCCCCCACGGCAATATCCTCGCCCGACGTACCCTGCAAACCGTAACCACCGAACAACAAAATGCCCGCGCTATTGAGCAGGTTGCTGGTCTGTACCGAAATGTTGAATTTGCTCGTCAAATCGCCCGATACGCCCGCGCTCAACACGCCATAAGCTGCCAGTTGTACTGAGTTCCGGCGGTTGCCCTGCCGCTCGCTAAACCAGCGGTAGTTCAGGTAAGGGCTAAACTTGCCGACGTGGAACGTTGGTGTGATGTCCAGAATAATCGGGGCAACGTCTTTCACGCGGTTGCCTGAGAAATCTTCATTGAAGAACAACGCCCGGTCCGTGCTACCACCTGTATTTTGGTACGTGAGCCGCTCATATTTGGCATCTTGCAACGTGGCATGGGCACGCACCTCGAACGATTTAGAGGGTTTCAGGACCGTTTCGAGTTCGAGGCCCACCGTCCTCGTTGCGTTGAAGGTCGGGTCTGTGAAGAAGCTCAACGAACCGTTGGAGATGAAGAGCTGTAACAAGGCGTTGTCGAGATAACTGTAGAAACCAGTTGCCGAGAACGACAGCTTCCGCGTGCTGGCCTTAAAGCCCAATTCGGCCTGCGTTACGGTCTCGATGGGTGCTTTGCGGTCGATGGGAATGTTTACAAAGTTGTTGGCGTAATAGTCAAGTTCAGGGGCTTTGTTACCCCGTGACACCCGGAGGTAGCCTGCGGTTTTGTCGGTAAACTTGTAGTTAGCCCCCACTGACCACGACAAATAATTGAACTGATAGCCCTCACCGTCGCCATCAACATCTTCATTGGCCGGGATAATACGTCCGCTCGCATCGCGGGCAAGCGTTGCCGAAGTGGTGCTCTGGGGCTGATACGCAACCCCATACACAAACTCATCACCGTTGTAAACCCGTGAGCCGAGGTCGTAAGTAGTACGTAGGTTGCGGTCCAGGCCTCCCGCGCCCCCGATGGCTGTGCCACCCCGCCACCCTTGCTTCACGCCCGTGTGCCGAACCGTCTCGAAGCGGGCACCGAGGTCGATGCTCAGTTTGTCGTTTACTTTCCACACATCGTTCAGATAGAACGCATTCAGTTGCTGCACGTTACGGGTAACGGTGTATGCCAAACCGCTCTGGAGAACAATGCCATTCGAGTCGGTCGCCATAAAGGTGCCACCACCCACCAGACCACCCAGGGCGGCATTGAGCGCAGGTACGGCGGCAAAAGTACCAGCTACCGCAGCCGGGAAGGCGGCTGGTGCCGGGAACGTAACCCGAACCGCACGTGGGTTAGCCCCCAGCGTGCTCAGAACCCCATCGACAAACCAGCGGGTGTCGATCTCCGTCCGCGAATAATAGGTACCAAACGTAAGCTGATGCCCACCCAATTCTTTATTGATGCTCAACTGTGCAATCTGATCGGTCGTCTTGTTGAACATGTTCAAGGGGGCCGTTGCCAGCAGATACCGCCCTAACTTGTTGGGGGTATTAGGATCGAGTACCGAGCTAGGCACCCCGCCAACGAGCGCAAAGTTCGACCGGGCCAGTACTTCGTTCGTACGGGCGTCGATATACGTGGGCGACAGTACCGAAGGCACCAGCGTATTGGCAATTTGAGGGGCCAGCGCACCTGTTGTCGCATAGGTCGAGGCTGCGGCCAATGCACCCGCGCCAAACTGCAAATATCCTTGTTGCGCACCCAGCGAGGCCGAGCCAACAACCGCAGGCGACACTGGCAACACGCTATTGCCCTGATACTGAATATAATCCTGATCAAACGTCGACCGTTTGCCTTTCACACTCAACCCCCAGCCTTTGCCCAGGTCATAGCTAAAGTCAAGCCCCACAGCAGTTGTACGGTTCTGAATGCCCCGTTTAGCATCGAACAGCCGGGTCGGATTGTCTTTGAAAGGCCTTTCTGCCCGGAACTCGTCGGCGAGTGGAATCTTCGCCGTGACGTCGATAAACGTGGTTGAATAGTTAATGTCGACCGGATCGCCGTTGCCGGGGTCATAGCCTTTTTTGAGATCGGGCGTCAGGGCGATCTCCTTGAAAAACGTATTCTGATCGTTCAGGTATTTACCGTATACCTTGAACATACCCCGTCCGTTGGCAAACTGCTTGCTGATGTTGGCCTTAAGTTGCCCACCCTGATTGGCGTTGAACGGCGTGGTCCGCGCCCCCTGATCAACCCGGTAAAAACCACCCACATGATAGCCCCAGCCTTTGGCTAGTGGGCCACCAAACTCAGCCTCGAACCGGCCCAGGCCGTTGCCGTTGCCGTATAAACCACCCGTCATCCGGGCCGAGCCTGCAAATTTGGCTCCGCCTGTTTTCGAGATAAAGTTGAAAATACCCCCTGGCGAGTTGGCCGACGTAATAGCCGCCGAACCGCCCCGAATGGCCTCCATACGTGCCGTTGTGATGTCGGCCCGCTGATACATGTCGACAAGCGAAAAGCCCATCTGCGCACCCATAACGGGCAAACCCTCCTCCTGCAAGCTCACATACTGGAAACCCACCTGATCGTTGCCCACCGGCGACAGGCCACGGGCCACTACTTTCGAGCCAACCTCACCCGACGAGTTGTCGACCCAAACACCCGGCACCGACTGCAACAGATCGCCGGTGCCACGAGGGGCACGTTGCTGGATCGACACGGGATTTAGGGTCGAGATGGCCACGCTCGACTCCAGACGCGTGCGTTGGTCAAACGTACCTGTCACGATCACCTCGCTCATGGCAAGAGCATCGTCGTTGAGGGTGAAATTGAGGGTGCTGTTGGCCGAAACCGTAATTTCTTTAGTGACGGTGGCGAAGCCCACAAAACTGGCTACAACTGTGTACGTACCAGCAGCCACGTCCTTGATCTCATAGCGGCCATCCCGGCCAGTTACGGTTCCTTTGTTAGTGCCTTTTAGTTGCAGGTTGGCCCCAGCCAGTTCCAGATCCTGCGCGTCGCGAACCGAACCCGTAACCGTAAACTGTGCCCATGAATGTAAGGTCAACAGTACAAGTAGTGAGCATAAACTAATTTTTAACATAGTGTAATAAAAGTTGATTTGTTAAGTCAAAGTTACACAGGCAAAACGCAACGAGGTTGAAATTGTTAAATTAAATCTTATCTAGATTCAAAAATTGGCTGTTATACGGCGTTAAGTGACTTTTGAAGATTGCATAATCACACTTGATTCTAAAAAATCTCTTGTGTATGACATCCCTATCGCGAATTGATTTTGTGGCTGGTAACCGCCAATTTTACGGACCACCGTAGTTGAGTTGAATGGCGCAGCCGGTTGGCCACCCCCGTAAACTATAAACCCACAATTATTTTTGCTTTAACCTATGCACATTGCCATTACCGGAAACATTGGTGCGGGAAAAACCACCCTCGCGCAGCTATTAGCCAACCATTATGGTTGGGATGTTTTGTACGAAGCCGTTGAAGGAAACCCGTATTTAGCCGATTTCTACGGTGACATGGAGCGGTGGGCGTTCAACCTCCAGATTTATTTTCTGAACAGCCGATTTGAGCAGGTCAAAACCATTCGCGAAAGCGGGCGGAGTGTTATCCAGGACCGGACCATTTACGAAGACGCCTATATCTTTGCCACCAACCTCTACCAGAGCGGTAATATGATTGAGCGCGACTATCAGACCTACCGCACGTTGTTCAATAATATGGTCAGTACGGTGCAGGCCCCCGATCTGATGATTTACCTGCGGGCTGATTTGCCAAAACTCAGAGGGCAGATACAAAAACGGGGCCGTTCGTTCGAGCAATCAATCAGCGACGATTACTTGCAAAGTTTGAACACGCTATACGAAGAATTCGCTCAAAACTACACAGGGGGCGAGTTGCTGATAATCAATGTAAATGACTTAGACTACTCAGCCTATCAATCTGACCTATTTAAAATTATTCAACAGATCGACGAGAGATTGGCAGTAAGTTTGTAGTGGTTGGAAGGTAACACCGTTTGGCTGTGAACGGTGTTAACCATTCACCCCTATGCGTACCCCTCTAGACCTGTTGACGCCCGACGAGTGGCTGCGAGCCGACAACCAGTTTAAGATGTTGAAGCTTGAGCTGGAACACAAAATTCAGATTGACCCATTTAGTGAAGATACCCCTCCAGAACTAGTTAGCAACTATCTGGACAGCATGTTGGCTATCCAACCTACTGTTGAGCCGAAAACGCTCGTGTCGGTCTACGAGACCATCGGATGCCCGCCTTTTCGGCCCGATACCGACCTGACCGATGCCGAAATAACACACGCCCTGGGAGCAATGATCGTGTGTTTGAGTAAATTTGGCATTAAACTTGATATCCTGTCGCCCGGCGATTATTCCGACAGAACCATTTACCGGTTCGTAACAAACGAATTATTTTCGTACCAGTCCCCCGACCTGACCGACGACGAAGGAATTACGTTTATTTATGAAGAGTTCCATCCCAACCACCGGTATGATATCGTTCGGCAGACTCAGTTGCTGGTTAGGGGCCTTATCCACGGTAAGACGAAATCGCTGTGTCGCTGTTTGTCGGCTCACTTCTTGACCGAAACCTGGACAGGTCGGCGATCAATAACCCTGGCCCCTGCCACACAGGCCGCATTTAATGAGTTGTCGGAGAATTGGTGGCCCCACAGGCTCAGAGGAGCTTCGATCCAACAGATTCAGATCGACCCCGAAGCCCAGTCGGCCCTGGTGACGCTACAAGTACAGTTGGGGGTGAACGGAGATACTAACTCCATTGTTAAGCGGGGAACCGTCCTGCTCAACCGCTGGGATTTGTGGTGGTTTGTCGAAAAAATCGCCATCGACACCTGGAGGCTGGAATAAAATCCCCCTGAATGTTGAAACTGATTACCCCCGGCCCCTGGCCCGATTACGAATTAATTGACTCCGGTAATTTCGAGAAACTCGAACGGTTTGGCGAGTACGTGCTCGCCCGGCCCGAACCGCAGGCCATCTGGGACACGTCGCTGTCGCCCGATGAATGGTCCCGACGTGCGCAGGCCACCTTCCGGCGTGATAAACAATCGCCCGAGCGGGGCGACTGGCAAAAAGCCCCGACCATGCGCGACCCCTGGCAGATTGGGTTTAATCAACAAGGGCTGAACCTACGTTTCAAATTGGCCCTGACGTCGTTTAAGCACGTGGGTATTTTTCCCGAACAGGCTACCAACTGGACTTTTATTCACGACCGCATCAAGGCACTACAACAGAGTAAAGCTGCCGTTGCCCGTCCACGTGTGTTAAATCTGTTCGCTTATACGGGCGCGGCCTCGTTGGCGGCCTGTCAGGCCGGGGCCGAGGTAACCCACGTCGACGCTGTGAAACCCGTTATTACCTGGTCGCGGGAGAATATGGACGCGAGCGGGCTAGCCGACATCCGGTGGATAGTCGAAGACGCGCTCAAGTTTGTTCGGCGGGAAGCACGGCGGGGAAACACCTATAACGGCATTATTATGGACCCACCGGCGTACGGGCGCGGCCCCGATGGCGAAAAATGGGTGCTGGAAGACCATCTTCTCGACCTCCTCAAAACCTGCGCCGACCTCCTCGACCGCAACAACCGGTTCTTTATCATCAATCTGTATTCGCTCGGGTTCTCGTCGCTCATTCTGGACAACCTCATGCGGCAGGTCTTTGGGCAACCCGCTGGGGCCGAGTGGGGCGAGTTGTATCTGGACGATAATTACCAAAAACGGCTCCCTCTGGGCGTGTTTTACCGCTTTTAACTACCTTTGTATAAAGAGCGAATCGGACCGGCGAAACGGACATAAAGAGTGAAAAAGCGAATCGAAAAGATAGAGAGTGAAAGGCAGAATCGGACCGCCGAAGCGGAGCGAAAGATGGTCCACAAACCACTCTTTCACTCCTTCGCTCTTTCACTCTTTATTCCGTTCACTCTTTCACTCTTTATAACCAGTTGCGGGACCGATACACGTCAGCAAACGCGGATTCCGCCGTTGCCCATCGGTAGCGATAGTGCCCAAACCGAAGCTGCCCTCCAGGCCCTGACGAGAGCCATCAACCAATCGTCGGCACCATCGGCCTATGCCAAGCGGGCCTCCGTACATCTGGATATGGGCCGCACCAAAGAAGCTCTCTCCGACATCGACGAGGCCATCAGTCGCAACAATACCGATGGAAATTATTTCCTGATTCGGGCGCAGGTCCTGCGTGTACTCAAACTACCGCAAAAGGCCCTCGAAAACGCGCAACGAGCCGAAATCCTGGGGGCCGATTCGCCCGAGTTATACACCCTTCTGGCCGATGTATGGCAACAAAATAATCAGTTTGCCAAAGCGCGGTTGTACCTGGCCAAGGCCTTACAAATGGCCCCGTACGACGGTGAGGCCTATTTTTTTAACGGACTCATCACCGCCCGACAGGGCGATACGACGCAGGCATTGGCCTTGTATCAGCAGTCACTGAAATTGAAACCTCGGTATCTGGAAACCTACAATCAGTTGGCGTCGGTGTACCGCTCATTGGGTAATATAGGAGCGGCTTTGTCGTATAATGAGCAGGCAATCCGGTATTTCCCCAATAATCCGCGCCTGACATTTGGGCGGGGCATGATTTACCAGTCGGCGGGGCGTTTAGATAGTGCCCTGACGTCGTACCAGGAGACGGTAAAACTTGACCCCACCTATTATCAGGCTAATTTTCAGGCTGGGCTGATCCTGCAACGCTGGAGAGCCTACACGCAAGCCCTTACCAACTTCAACCGGGTGCTACAATTGAATGCTAAGTTCCCGCGTATTCATACCTATATCGGCTTTTGTCAGGAGCAATTGGGGCAGTATGAAGGGGCAATTGCGTCGTACACGCAAAGCACGCAACTAGACGCCAACGACGGACAAGCCTATGCAGGCATGGCCCGTGCGCAACGCCGGTTGTATAATCCGTATCGATATAATACCGTAGGTTTGCCCGACGAAGCTGCCGCAGTCAGCACAACGGGTAGCCCACCCACCGACACTCGGGTAGACATTCCGACCATCCAACCCCGCACGCAACTCTCAACCCGGCGGGATTCGACAAAATAGATTATGATTGCTCAAGACCAACTCATGCGCGTAACCCTGCCCGACGGTAGCGTACGCGAGTATCCTAAAGGAAGTTCCAGTCACGACGTTGCGCTCAGTATCAGCGAGGGACTGGCCCGTAACGTATTGGCCGCCAAAGTGAACGGCAAGGTGCAGGATGCCAACCTGCCCATCGACGGTGATGCCGAAGTTCAACTGCTCACCTGGAACGACCGCGATGGGAAAGCCACGTTCTGGCACTCGTCGGCTCACCTCATGGCCGAGGCTCTGGAAGCGTTATACCCCGGTGTTAAACTGGCTATTGGCCCCGCCGTCGAGAATGGGTTTTACTATGACGTCGATTTTGAGGGGAAACACTTCTCGCAGGACGACTTCAAAAAGGTCGAAGACAAAATGCTCGAACTGGCCCGCCAGAAAAACGAGTTTGTCCGGCAGCCCGTCGCGAAAGACGACGCTATGGCCTACTTTACCGAGAAGGGCGATCCTTACAAAATTGAACTGATTCAGGGTCTCGAAGATGGCTCCATCACGTTTTACACGCAGGGTGGATTCACCGACCTTTGCCGGGGGCCACACATCCCAAATACAGGTTTTATTAAGGCGGCCAAGCTAATGAACGTGGCTGGAGCGTATTGGCGGGGCGACGAAAAGAACAAGATGCTCACCCGCATTTACGGCGTCACGTTCCCGAAGCAAAAGGAACTGGAGGAGTACATGACCTTGCTCGAAGAAGCCAAGAAACGCGACCACCGCAAACTGGGTAAAGAACTCGATTTGTTCACGTTCTCCGAGAAAGTAGGGCAGGGGCTACCGCTTTGGTTGCCCAAAGGTGCCCTGATCCGGGAGCGGCTCGAAAACTTTTTGCGTCGGGCGCAGGTGCGGGCGGGCTACTCGCCGGTTGTTACGCCCCACATTGGCAGCAAGCAATTGTACGTTACCTCCGGGCACTGGGAAAAATACGGCGAAGACTCGTTTCAGCCCATCAGAACGCCCGACCCGAATGAGGAGTTTTTGCTGAAACCAATGAACTGCCCTCACCACTGCGAAATTTACAAGTCGCGGCCCCGGTCGTACCGAGACCTGCCGCTGCGACTGGCTGAGTTCGGAACGGTGTACCGGTATGAGCAGTCGGGTGAGTTGCACGGGCTGACGCGGGTGCGGGGCTTCACGCAGGACGACGCCCACATTTTCTGCCGCCCCGATCAGGTGAAGGAAGAGTTTATGAAGGTAATCGACCTGGTTCAGTACGTATTTACCTCGCTCGGTTTCAATGATTACAGTGCGCAAATTTCGTTGCGCGACCCCGACAATGGGGCCAAATATATCGGCTCTGATGACCTGTGGGAGAAAGCCGAGTCGGCCATTATCGAGTCGGCGCGGGAGAAAGGCCTGCCCACCGTGACCGAGAAAGGCGAAGCGGCTTTCTACGGCCCCAAGCTCGACTTTATGGTGAAAGACGCCCTGGGCCGAAAGTGGCAGTTGGGTACGATTCAGGTCGATTATAACCTGCCAAACCGCTTTGAACTGGAGTATGTTGGTGCCGACAACCAAAAGCACCGACCTGTGATGATTCACCGCGCCCCGTTCGGGTCGATGGAGCGGTTTATTGCCATCCTGATCGAAAACACGGCGGGTAATTTCCCGTTGTGGCTCTCGCCCGATCAAATCGCGATTCTGCCTATTTCGGAGAAGTACGAAGACTACGCCAACGACCTTTTCCTGACGCTTCAGGAGAGTGATATTCGGGGGTACGTGGATTTACGCGACGAGAAAATTGGCCGTAAAATTCGCGACGCCGAGGTGTCGAAAGTGCCGTTTATGCTTATCGTGGGCGATAAAGAGCAGGCCGAAGGTAAAGTGTCGGTCAGGCGTAAAGGGCAAGGCGACCTTGGTGCAATGAGCGTAGAAGAATTTACGGCGTTGTTTCAAAAGGAGATAAAGGTTTGAGGTTTCAAGTTTCTGTAGTTTCAATGCCTTCGGCGTTTCTATAGTTTTATGTTCCCGGAGAAGATTGTGAAACCATTGAAACGCCGAAGGCATTGAAACTACAGAAACAGCGTAGCGTTGAAACAGGGGGATTGCATCAAACGTTAAGTTGGCCCAAGAGCGTTTTTAGATAAACATCATCACGGGCCGCTTTTTTTCGTTTGCGCTTTAAACTCATCTT
>RDXN01000078.1 GCA_004292855.1 Cytophagales bacterium | reverse complement strand
AAAAAGCCATTTTAAAGAGCGCGACATTGAGCAGATGCTGCGGCTGATGCACCGCTTCACGGAGTTTTTTCCTGAACACAAAGGCAAGAAACTGTATGGTATAATGGCCTACGTGGATGGCTCAGACGAAACCCGGCAGATGGCGCTGGATTCAGGTCTGTACGTAGCCCATATTCACGACGATCTATTTGACTTAGACACGACCACGCCCTTCACTCCGCGCGACTTTTCGCAGCCCGCCTAACCGGTGAACTCACTCGCTTGACCCGCAAGCCCCGCAGAAATTTGAAACTTCTGCGGGGTTTTTCATTTACTAAACCCCTAAAAAACGCCAATTTTAATTGTATTTTCATCTCAAATACCGGGTATCCGGTATGCCCGCCTTTTGATTGTCCCGAAAAATTCTAATTTATTTGCGGTTGCATGTTTTAACACAAATTCTATGCAACCCAATCTACCTACTAACCGGCTACGAGCCGCGCATTTTCTCTCCTGTTTTGGCCCCGTTCGTGGGGGCAATCTGTTCTCGTTTTGGGGTGGCCTGCTGCTCACCCTGCTGGTGCTGGCAACCGCCGGACCGGCATTCTCCCAAACCGTTGACCTCCTCACCGGGGGAGGTGGCCCGGTGGTATCGAGTGACGATGCCGGGCTGGCAACGGCCACCGATGCATCGGGCAACGTCTATGTAACGGGCTACTTCCTCAGCAATGCGACTATCAGTGGCAGCGCGGTTGCCTCGGCGGGCGGGACCGACATCTTCGTCGCCAAGTACAACTCCTCCGGCACGCTACAGTGGATCAAACGCGCCGGGGGTACGGGCGACGACGCGGGCCTGAGCATTGCCGTTAGCACGACGGCGGTTTATGTGACAGGCTACATTGCCAGCACGGCCAACTTCAACACCCCGTCCAACCCGGCCAGTAACACCCTCGTCGCCGACGGGTTCAGGGATATATTCGTGGCCAAATACGACCTCAATGGCAATGTGTTGCGGCTGCAACGCGCCGGTGGAACCGGTTCGGATGAGGGCGCGGGCATTACCGCCGATGCCTCGGAAAACGTTTATGTAACGGGCTATATCTCCAGCACGGCCAACTTCAATACGCCTTCTAACCCCGCCACCAACACCCTCGTCTCGGCAGGTGGTAACGGCTTCGTGGTCAAATACGATGCCGCAGGCGGTGTAGCATGGCTCAAACGCGCCGGAGGAAGGGGCTACGGTATTGCCCTCGACGGCAACGGGGTTTATATAACGGGAACCTTCAGTGGCACGGTCAACTTCAATACCCCCTCGGCACCCGGCTCCAATGAGTTGATTGCGTCGAGTAATTTTAGTGATATGTTCGTGGCTGGGTACGACCTATCGGGCAGCCCGCTGTGGCAGCAACGCGCCGGAGGAGGCAGCACGAACAGTACGTATGGCTATGGGATTGCAACGCGTAGCGGTTTCGTGTATGTGACGGGGAGTTTTGGCGGTACCACGGAGTTTTCGTCCTCCCTTTCGCTTACCGCATCAAGTGGTAATGACATTTTCGTGGCCAATTACGATGCTGCTACGGGGGGGAGTTTGGTATGGGTGAAACAGGTCAAGTCAGTAGGTAGTGATGCTGGTCAGGGGATTGTGGCCGATGCATCGGGCAACGTCTATGTAACGGGCTATTTCACGGGCACGGCTGATTTCAACCCCACAGCCCCAGGCACCAATACGCTGACCGCGTCGGGGACCTACGACATCTTTGTGGCCAAGTATAGCTCCTCAGGTGCCATCCAGTGGCAGAAACGCGCAGGGGCATCGGGTGCAACGTCTTCGGTTTCTGATATTGGCTACGGCATTGCGGTTTCTGGCACACAGGTCTATGTGGCGGGTTCGTTCCAGGGAACGGCCAACTTCAACACGCCCTCGGCAACGGGCAGCAATGAGATTACCTCCGTTGGCGGGACCGACATCTTCCTGGCCAATTTCAACGGCAGCACGGGGGCAACGGGCTGGCTCCAATCTGGCGGTGGCGCAGGCAGCTCGGGCAATGATGCCGGGTTGGCAACGGCCACCGACGCATCGGGCAATGTGTATGTGACGGGCTACTTCACGGGTGATGCCGTCATTAGCGGCTCTGCTGTTACCTCGGCGGGTGGAGAGGACATCTTTGTGGTCAAATACAACTCAGCGGGTGTGTTGCAGTGGCTCAAACGCGCCGGAGGAACGGGCGTTGATTGGGGTAAAGGCATTGCTGTGTCGGGGTCGGAGGTCTATGTAACGGGCTTCTTCAGCAGCACGGCCAACTTCGAGACTCCCTCTAACCCGGCCAGCAGTTCGCTACTTGTCTCGGCGGGTGTGCAGGATATCTTCGTGGCCAAATACGATGCTGCAACAGGCAATTTGGTGTGGCTCAAACGCGCCGGAGGGACGATCATTGATCGTGGCGAAGCGATTGCAGTAAATGGAACGGATATTTATGTGACAGGGCAGTTCCAGAGTACAGCCAATTTCGAGACACCTTCAAATCCAGCCAGTAACACACTCATCTCGGATGGATCTACTGACATTTTTGTGGCTAAATTCAACAACTCAGGTGCTTTGCAGTGGCTGCGCCGGGCCGGAGGAACTGCGGGTGATGCTGGCTTTGGGATTGCAGCCACAGCGACGGATGTCTATGTGACAGGGGCATTCAGTAATACGGCCAACTTCAACACGCCCTCAGCTCCGGCCACCAACACACTGGTGTCGGCGGGGGGGCAGGATATCTTCGTCGCTAAATACGATGCCGCAACTGGCGCCCCGCAGTGGCAAAACCGAGCCGGAGGAACAGGTACCGACGGTAGTAATGGCATTGGCGTGAATGCAATGGGGGT
This sequence comes from Cytophagales bacterium, assembly GCA_004292855.1. GTDB lineage: Bacteria > Bacteroidota > Bacteroidia > Cytophagales > Spirosomataceae > Rudanella. The sequence goes on along the minus strand of RDXN01000078.1, from coordinate 42,250 downwards.
TTATGTAGCCGGGTACTTCCGGAATACTGCCGACTTCAACAGCCCTACGTCTAACCCGGCCACCAACACCCTTGTCGCGAGTGGTGTGGCCGATATATTTCTGGCACAGTATAGCCCCACAGGAACGGTTAATTGGCTGCGCCGGGCCGGGGGAACTGGTTTTGATATCGGACAAGGATTGGCAGTCGATGCCAGCGGGAGCTATGTAACGGGGCAGTTTGCTGGTGTTGTTGACTTCAACACGCCTACCAGCATCGCCAGCAACACCCTGATCGGGGCGGGTGGGCAGGATGTGTTCGTAGCTAAATACGACAACGCCGGCACCCCCATGTGGCAACGCCGGGCCGGGGGAACAGGCAACGAAACTGGTTCCGGAATTGCTGTCAATACCGATGGCGTTTATGTAACGGGGGAGTTCCAGAACACCGCCGACTTCAACACACCGACCAGCACCGCCAGCAACACGCTCGTTTCAACAGGGGCTATTGATTATTTCTTGGCCCGCTTTACGAACCCCCTCCCGTTGTCGCTCACGGTGGCGGCTACGCCCGTCACTAGTGGCACGGCCACGGCTTCCGTTACGGCAGTCAACGGGACCGGCCCCTATAGCTACACCTGGACAGCCCCAACGGGAATTGTGCTGACACCCGTTGGCAATGGCTCGTCGGTGCAGGTCTCAACCACGGCCTGCGTTACGGGTCAGCAAACGCTGACGGTTCTGGCAACGGATACGGGTGCGTCTCCGCCCGTCACCACCTCGGCCACGGTAAGCCTCACGTTTGTGGGGGTGTCGGTCACGGTCACGGCCACGCCCTCGCTCACGATTGCGCCGGGTGGCTCGGTCACGCTCACGGCATCAGGTGGCAGCGGCCAACCGGCAACTAGTTATACGTGGAGCGATGGCACCCAAAGCACGAGCGTGGTGCTGAGTGGTGTGACCTCGGCCACCACGCTCTCGGTCACGGGCGTATCGGGGCTTTGTTCCAACACGGCAAGGGCAGTGGTGAGCGTAACCGCCATGTTGTCGCTCACGGTGGGAGCTACGCCCGTCACCAACGGCTCGGCCACGGCCTCCGTCACGGCTACCAACGGAACCGGCCCCTACAGCTATACCTGGGTGGCCCCGTCGGATATTACGCTGACACCCGGCACCAACAGCTCATCGGTGCAGGCTGCGGCCAACGTGTGCATTTCGGGTGTTCGCACCCTGACGGTCATTGTGGAAGATGGTGCGGCTCCGCCTGTTAGAACCACGGCCACGGTTAATCTGACCTTCGCCGGGGTGTCGGTGAGCATCACGGCCACGCCTTCGCTCACGATTGCGCCGGGCGGTTCGGTCACGCTCACGGCATCGGGAGCCACGAGCTATACATGGAGTGATAATTCGACCGCGAATCCGCTCATCTTAACTGGCGTGACCTCGGCCACCACGCTCTCGGTTACGGGCGTTTCGGGGCTTTGCTCCAACACGGCGAGTGCGGCTGTGGTCGTGGTGGCAGCGGTTGTTGCGCCCACGCTCTCGGCCAGTGGCAGTCTGGTGTGCGAGGGGGGCATGGTCTCGGTTGTCGGCACCACCAATAGCCCCGTTACGTCGTATCAGTGGTATAAAGACGGCGCGTCGTTGGGAACGGCGCAACGAACGGCCACGCTGTCGCTGGGTGGGGTGTTGACCACGCAAAGCGGCAACTACTCGCTGGTGGTGAGCGATGGCGTTACGTCGGCCACCACGTCGGCTTTCAGCCTGACGGTGATTCCCCAACCTACCGTGACGTTGCTCTTTGGTGGAGCCACGCAGAGTATGATTGGTCCGGGAATGCCGCTCATTACGCTCACCCGCCCCATAGACCCCAACAACCTGCCTTCTTTCCAGGTCTTTGGCGGAATGATGTTTGAGCGCAGAAATGTGATCGACCGTGTGAGTGGCTATGAGATTCGTCAGGTGGACACCAACACCACGGGCGTATTCAACATCCAGCGCGTAGGTCAATATACCATCACCGTCACAGGAGCCAACGGCTGCCAGCGCACGGTGCAGGGAACGATCGAGAGTCGGTAGTGGGAATGCATAAAAACCGGAAACGCCTGACTCCCTGAGTCAGGCGTTTTTTGTGGGATTTGTTGTTAACTTTACAACAAAGGAAACAGGCCATGCAGATCATTCGAAAACACGCCGTTGTCAAAGATGGGATTCTTCAGATTCCCATGCCTACCAGCCTGAACAATCGTCAGGTAGAAGTTAATGTGGTGATTGGCGTTGACGAGTGGGGTGATGCAGACGACGAATTCCCCGTGCCCAGGGCAAAAGCCGGGGAGCTACCTGAACTGCCACCCCGGAAAAAAGCGAACTTGGGCCATCTGGTGGGGAGTTGGGGGCATCTGACAACCGAACAACGGAAAGACATGGACGAGCAACTGCGATCTATTCGAGATTCATGGGAGAGAGATACCTTCTAGATACGAGTTGCATCAGCAAAGCCCTGTCTAATGCGTTCCCGACCAATGGGCTGGCTTTCATGCAAACTGTTTTTGATAGCGAGATTAATTACTCGGTCATTGTTCGTATTGAGCTACTCAGTTTTAAACCCGACACAACCTCGCAAAAAGAGGGAATTGCGGCCATTATCGCCAGTGGTTATGAGTTTCCCCTGACCGAAGCCGTCATTGATCGGACGATCAAGATCCGGCGGGGCATCAAAATAAGATTGCCCGATGCCATTATTGCGGCTACTGCCCTCGTCTATAATCTGACACTACTGGCCGATAATGACGCTGACTTCAAACGTGTTTCTGGGTTAAAGTACATTAATCCTGCGGTGTTGTAGTCGTGCGAGGTAGCCCCTTCACGATCACCGTGCGCGACGCTACGGGTTGCAGCCGCACGGTGCAGGGGGTGCTGGTGGTGAGGTAGTGTAAATAGGCAAAACCGGAAACGCCTGACTCCCTGAGTCAGGCGTTTTTTTTGGGGGGTTATCAGCAGGTAATTTGCTCTAGTCTTAAACCGCGCCTACTCGCTCGGCTACTAGTTGTTTGAGGACTTTGAGGATGCGGAAGATAGCAAATAGGTCGTCGGAGGTGGCCAAAAAGCCAGGACTAATGGCGTAGTGGCGGCCTTCAAGGGCCATAAACTGCCAGCGGTCACCCACCACAAAGCAACCATAGAGCGGTTGCATGGGGTCGTCGCCCAGAGTTTGGCCAACCAACATAGCCGCAAGGCACTGCCCGGCGGGATCGCCATTGGGGTCGATATTTCGTTTGTATTCCTGAAACGCAAAGTAAGGAGCTTCCGGGTCGCGCCGACCGCTGGCTATGAGGCCATCGGGACGTCCATAGAGCCGAATATCATCGACCACTGCCGAGAGTTCACGCTCCTCGAAGTGATTGAAAAGGGGAGTTGAGAAATTGACAAGGGCAAATATGGGACCGATAAAGTGAGAGTCTAATTCGGTTTCGTACCAGTCTCGGTAATTGAATTGAAGTACTTGCTGGTAATGCAGCAAAGCCTGCCGTTCAAAGTCGGAGATAGGAGCCTCTATCGCCAACCAGGCATTGAGCGAGGGTAGCGCGTTTTGCTCCTGTAGTTTGAAGGTTTTTTCGAGATACTTAATTGTACAGGTGACAAATGATTTTTCCAGCGTGGTCATTGTCTGAGTCGGTTTATGACAAAGTTACAGTCATTTTTTAAGAACAACCCACCTGGCTAAAGGACTTTTGACACTACCATACCAACGGCTACGAGATTCGGCAGACCGACGAAATACGAATGGCATTTTCACCATCAAACGAGGTGGCCCCTTCGTTATCATCCATCGCGCGCGACGCTACGGGTTGCAGCCGCACGGTGCAGGGAGTCAGGCGTTTTTTTTGTCCGTTTTACGACCGTTCAACCCCAAAACTACCCGTTCGGGTAGGGGTATGCTTAGTTTGCGATACGTATATTTGCCATTGCCTCAATCACCCACCGTCAATGTCTCTGCTTCGATTGCGCGTTGGCCTGATTCTGTACGGAATAGGCCTGCTGACCGTAACGCTTCTGAATCTGGTTTCCCGACCATCGACCGTTATCCCAGACGGGGTTGGCTACCGCCTGACCGATTCGTTTGAACGGGTTTCGCTCAACAACCGGGTGCTGGCGGCACCGGACTTTCGGCCCATTCCGGGTGAGTCAACGGACACGCTCCGGCAACGAATCGGGCGGGTGTTCAAACCCAATGAATACCCTCATGCGGTTATACACGGACACTCGTCCAACGTGCCGGAAGGCTGGGTTTATTTTCCGCTGACCAACCCCACCGCTACACCCAAAGAGGTGGTGCTGTCGTTCCCGCCCTATCGCTGCGGGCGGGCCACGCTGTTTCTGGTACAGGTCGGGCCACGATTGGCTCGGCTCGACTCAGTGGCCACCCTCCGCCAGAGTACGCCCCTGGCAGATCGGTTCTTTCTCAGTTATCGATATGCCTTCCCCCTCATCCTGCCACCGGGCCAAACCACGGGGATATTACTCCGAACCAATGGCTATGTAGGCTACCACGAGTTCGATCTGCAACTGAGCCTTCGGAGCTTCTTTACGGGGCGATTGCTGGCCAACACGATGGAAGAATTGCTGGTTATATTCAGTTGCCTGATCATTGGGCTGGTTTCGCTGGTGGTTGGGCTTGCCACCCCCAGTCTGCTCATGCGTACCTACGGCTACGTGATGCTGGTGACCATGCTGATGGCCTGTGCCTATTACGGCTACCTGAGCGGGCTTCCGTATCCCAACTTCCTGTCGTTCAACAGCAGTAACATTAGCTCCTGTTTCTGGTTCCTACTCAACGCTATAGCGCAACTGTATCTGTATCAGGCCTTTAAGTCGGCTGTTCGGGGCTTGCGCTGGTACAAACCCGCTATGTGGACCATCATTGGGGTTAATCTGGCTTGCGTATTACTGCATTTGTTGCCACCCCCGGTTTACGCATACCTGAACGTACCCATCAACCGGACCCTGATGGTGATGACTCATATTGGCTTGTGCTGGATGGCTTATTTCAGTTTTCTGGCCTATCGGCGGAAAGGGATTGCCTACATGGGGGTATTTATGTTGCTGTTTGCGGGTGATATGGTCGTGACCAAAGCGGTTGAGTTCCTGATGACCCACAACGTGTCGTTGCTTAAATACCCAGCCCCGGCCCAAAACCCCCTCTTGCTCATTGGGTTGCTCACCTACCTGACCGTGGTGCAATTTCGACGAGAGCACATCAGCAAACGGCAGATGCTGAAAGAGGTTCGGCAGGCGCGGGCGGAAGCTAACGCCCTACGCCGGGCCGAGGTCGAACGCATTGGCCGCGACCTGCACGATCAGGTGGGCAACACCCTGGCTGCGGCTAAGGGCTACCTCAGCCGCCCGCAGGCCGACGCCGACAAGAGCCTCCAGCTTATTCATACCGCCATTACCGAACTGCGTTTTCTAAGCCATAACCTGATCAAAGATAACAACCGCACCCTGACCGAGAAAGTGGAAACGCTGGTGGGGCGGTTCAATGATTTCTCCGACATCCGGTTTGTGTTTAAAGATCATTCCAACAACCGGGCCAACCAACTGCCTACCCTTCAGCAACAGAGCATTTATCACATTGTGCAGGAGTTGTTTACTAATATTGTGCGGCATTCGGGCGCGAGCCAGGTGTACGTACAGTTTTTCGGGGATGATGACTCAGTAGAGGTGTCGGTGGAAGACGACGGGGTTGGTTTCGACTTCGACTCGGCCCGTACCAATGGCGTTGGCCTGCAAAACATGACGAAACGGGCCGAACTGGCTCAGATTGACCTTCTCTTCGACCCGGCCCCCACCGGAACGAGCGTTCTTTTAACCATTCACCATGACGAAGCCCTACCGAACCATCCTCATCGACGATCATCAGCTCTTTAGCGATGGCCTCAAAACGATCCTCAACGACACCACTGACTTCAGGGTGGTGGAGCAGGTCTACGACAGCCGACAGGCGCAGGCCGTTTGTGCGCAACACAAACCCGACCTGGTACTGGTGGATTTTAACATGCCTAATCTGGATGGGTTGGCCGTGGTGCGGCAGATCCGGCAACTGTCTTTCCCCTGCCGGATTGTGGTGGTGAGCATGTATGCCGAGCCAGCGGAAGTTGCCCGCTTCGACGCCCTGCACGTGGATGGCTACCTGGCCAAGTCGATTTCAGCCAGGCGGCTGCTGCTGTTGCTCGAATGGGTGATGCTGGGTGAGCGGGTGTTCGAGACCGACGTTGTGAGTGTGTCGCCGTCGGTGCCGCCCGACTATTTCTGGCTCAAATACCAGCTCACCCGGCGCGAAGTGGAGATTCTGAAACTGGTCAAAGCGGGGCTATCGTCGGAGCAGATGGCCGACCAGCTTTCACTAAGCTACCACACGGTACAGGCCCATCGGCGGAATATTAAACGAAAGCTCCCGTTCAATACCGAAAAGCAGTTCTACGATTTTCTAAACAAGCTGGAGGATAAGCTAACAGAAAGTGATTGAGATTAAAAAAACACCCTCATTTTTTAATCAAAAATACCCGATACCGGGTATTTTTTTTGGGTAAAAATGCTAAGTTCTTTGGGGTTTGTAAAACTAAACTGTGTTTATGCAAACCTCTCTACTCCACTACCGGCTTTGGGCCGCGTCTTTTCTCTCTTTGTCTGGCCCCGCTCGTGGGCGCAATTTGTTCTACTTTTGGGGTGGACTCCTGTTCACCCTCCTCGTCCTGGGCACAGCCCGTCCCGCCTTTTCTCAGACCACCTCGTTTACCTGCACGGGGGCGGCCCAAACCTATACCGTGCCGGCTGGCATCACTTCACTTAGTGTAACGGTGAAAGGAGCCGACGGGGGGATGAGTCAATATACCTCAGCACCTCTCCTTTCAACTGTAATCGGACATTCCGGTGGTAGAGGAGCATTGATTAATGGGAGACTCTCCGTGACTCCCGGGCAGGTCCTCAATCTCTACGTTGGCTGTACAGCAAGCGCAGGAGGAGTTGGCGGTTTCAACGGCGGTGGTAGTGTGGCTAATGTTACAGATAGGGCAAGTCTTACGGCGAGTATAAATATGTTTTCGAATGGCGGGGGTGGCGGTTCTGATATCCGGGTTGGCGGTACTGCTCTAAGTAACCGGGTCGTTGTTGCTGGTGGCGGTGGTGGTTCGGGGGCTGAATTAATTAGTACAGCTAGTGAGGCAACGGATGACCCGAATCGCAGAATGGGCGCGGGCGGATATGGTGGTGCGTTTTCGACCCCATATCCGGGTGGTTCTGGTAGTGGTTTCGAAGATAGCCACCCCGGAGGGGTCCCCGCATCGGAAACCATTAGAATTAATGCCGGTGGGCATGGTGGTACTGATGCCGCTGGCGGACTGGCTGGTGTTTTCCAAACGTCTGGTCCTATTCCGGCTACTGTAACTGTAACCATTTCACAGACTACCGCAGGTGTGGCAGGAAGTTTAGGCCAGGGAGCCGAGGCTACGCTATCTACGGCTGGTACAGCATTAGCTGGCGGTGGTGGTGGTGGTTATTATGGCGGTGGCAGCGGTGCAAGTGGCACTTACGTTGGACGAAAGCAGATGATTTTTGGCGGTGGTGGTGGTGGTGGTTCCAGCTTTATTGGTCCCACGTTTACCTCAATCGGAGCAACGGGAAGTGATGGAATAAATGCAAACGGTTTCATCACCATTACGCCAATAACCTCCGCCACGGCCACCGTTAGCGGTAACCTTGCCTTCTGCACGGGCCAGAGTACGACCCTCACCGCATCGGGAGCAAATGGCACGGCTCCCTACACCTATACGTGGGTAGCACCGGCGGGCATAACGTTTGCGGGCGGTTCCACCTCCGCTACCGGCACCACGGTGGTGGCAACGGCAGGGGCGGGCGTGTCGGGTATCCGAACGCTCACGGTCACGGTTGCCGATGCGACAACGCCAACTCCGCTCACCGGTACTACCGTTGCGAGCCTAACCGTGGGCGTGCCCCCGGCTAACCCCTCGCTGGTAGCCAGTGGCCCCATTACCTGCACCCAAACCAGCGTTACGCTCACGGCCTCCACCAGTAGCGCGGGTTCGTTCACCTACGCCTTCGCTGGCACCGGCCTTACTGGCCCCAATGCTACAGCAGGTACAGCCACAGCCGCCGATACCGGCCCCTACTCAGTGACTATCACCGACCTAAGCACGGGTTGCACCAGCAGCACCACTACTACGGTACAAATCAATACGGCCCTGACCGCCGTGAGCATCGGGGCGAGTGCCCCGGCCCTTGGTTGCGAAATCACGTCGATCACGCTCACGGCCAACGGGCCAGCGGGGACCACCTACCTCTGGGACGATAACAGCACCGCACCCACGCGGGTGGTGATGTCGGCAGGTACCTACGGCCTAAGTGCCACGGCCACCAGCGGATGTTCGGCCACGGCCACCCCGATAACTATTGGTACAGGCGGTGGCACACTGCCCACCGTAACGCTGGTGTTCAACAATGGCACGGTGGTGGCCGGTGCGCCCACCGTAACGATTCCGGCCACGCCGGGGCAGCAGTTTCAAGTGTTTGGCGGCACCAGTTACGAGTATCAGGGGGCAATGGTGTGCGTCAACGGTTACCAGATTAACCAGTTCGATAGCAACAACACGGGTATTTTCACCGTCAGGGAGGGTGCCTTCCGAATCACCGTTCGGAATGGTAACGGCTGTAGCCGCACCGTGCAGGGAGTTATTGAAAGTCGGTAAAGGGATAACCCCACCCCAACCCCTCCCCATTAGGGAGGGGCAAACGTCAATCTGCTTTCCCGTAATGGGCTAACCAGAACAAAAAGAGATTGACATTTGGAAAAGCCCCTCCCTAATGGGGAGGGGTTGGGGTGGGGTTGATCCAGCAACGGAATGTTTACCACATCATTATTTCACTGAAAAAACAGCCCTTTTTCGCCCAAACTACCCCCAAAACTACCCGTTCGGGTAGGGGTTTTCGCCTGAGTAACCCTTACGTTTGCCCAACTTTCCCTGGCAGTTTCGCACCCTACGGCACTGCTTTTAATCGGTTCTATCTTTCAATCATTTTCTCTATTTCTCGATGAGTGCCAAACCTTTACTGCGTGGTCAGTGGCTGCTGCCGATGCTGCTGCTGATCGCAACTACTATTCAGGCCCAAACGGGCTATTTCACGCCCCTATCGTCGGGGCAGGCGCGGGTGGCCACGACCACTGATCCCGGCATCGCCAATGCCCGCTTTTATCAGGTCCAGATAACGTCACTTCGCGCCTATCTGACCCAGGCCCCCCGGCCAACGCAATCCTCGGCCCGTGGGCTTCGGTTAGAACTTCCCATGCCCAACGGGACCACAGAAACCTTTACCGTTCGCGAGACGCAGGTGCTGTCGCCCGCGTTGGCCGCCGAAAACCCCACGTTCAAAACCTACGAGGGGCAAGGTATCACGCATCCTAATTACGTGATTCGGATGAGTTTGACGAGCCTGGGCTTTGAAGCCCTGATCTGGGGCGTCGATGGCGACGCGGTCTACATCAAGAAGACCTCGTTCGATGCCGCCAGCAACGTGCATACGAGCTATTTTGCCCGCGATGCCCGCAAAGTAGTCGAGGCTAAGGGGTTTGGGATGCTCCGCTGCGGCTCGGTGAGCACTACCGGAAAGCCCGAACTGCCGGGCCTGAAAACGGGTACGGCCCGGATGGCTAACACCGTACCGAGCGATACGGTGGTGGTGAAACTCGGTGCCACCCGCCGGACGTTTCGGTTGGCTGTGGCCACTACCGGCGAATGGACACGCAACGCCGGGGGCTTCCCCAGGGTAACAGACATGGCGCAGGTTCGGACCAACGCGCTGGCCGTGCTGGTTACCACCGTGAACCGGCTCAATGGCATCTTTGAGCGGGAACTTTCGTCGAGTTTTATGCTGGCCAATCCAGCGGTTTCGGGCGCGAACAATATCCTGTACGACGACCCCGCTACCGACCCCTACGACAATACGGATAATAGCACCCAGCTAACCGTTAATCACAATACCCTGAACAGCCGGGTTGGGGCCGCCAACTACGACATCGGACACCTCTACGGAACAACCGGGGGGGGGGTAGCCGCTAAATCGTCGTTGTGCGATAACGCTAGTAAAGGACAGGGCTATAGTGCCCGTGGCACCGACACGGGCGACCCCTTTGTGGTGGATTATGTGGCCCACGAAATTGGCCATCAGTTTGGTATGGACCACACCTACAACCAGTCCGATGCGTCGGGAGCCTGCACCACCCGCGAGGGTGCTCAGGCCTACGAAACCGCTTCGGGTTCGACTATTATGAGTTATGTGGGTATCTGCTCGGACCGAAACCTCCAGCGGTACGTCGACCCGGTCCTGCCTCCTTTTCACATCGCCAGCCTCAAACAGGCACAGTACCATTTGAACAACTCGGCTGAGAACGGTGGGGCTGCTGGTTGCGGAACGTCGGCGGGCACCAACGCCATTCCGACCATCTCGGCAGGACCAGCCTATAGCATTCCCCGGCTAACGCCCTTCACGCTAACAGCAACGGGCAATGATGCCGATGCTACCGACGTACCCAACCTGCTGTATTCCTGGGAACAATTCGACCGGGCACCCTCGGCTTCGGGTGTGCGGGGCGTGCCGGTCAATACCTACGATGTGGACGATGATGGCGTGTTGCGGCCTTTGTTCCGGGCTTATTCGCCCGTTGCAAGCAATCAACGCACGTTCCCCAGCCTGGCGTTTATTCTGAATCCACAGGCTAATGCCACCCCCGGCGAAAACCAGCCCTCGCTTACCTATCAGGGTATTCACCCAACGGGGGCACCGGGAGCTTTTTGCCAGGATGGAAAAACGTGCGTGCTGGGCGAGCGGCTCCCAACAGTGGCCCGGACAATGAACTTCCGCGTTTCGGTGCGGGACCGGCGCGGGGGCAATGCCGAAGCCGCCACCACCGTGACGGTTGTGAACACGCCCGGCGCGTTTCGGTTGACGTCGTTCGACAGCTATTCGCAGCTAGTCGGCGGAAACCAGCAGACCGTGACCTGGAACGTGGTCGATACCGATAAGGCTCCGATCAACTGCGCCAACGTGCGGATTTCACTCTCGACCGACGGCGGACAAACCTTCTCAACCGAGTTGCTGGCCAGTACACCCAACGACGGCAGCGAACCCATCACGCTTCCTAGTATAACGAACAATCGGTGCCGGATCAAGGTAGAGGCCGTAGGGAACATTTTCTTCGACATCTCGAACGTGAACTTCACCATCGCCGATCCAGCCAACCAGCCACCCGTTGCCGTAGCCATCCCGAACCAGACGGGTACGATGGATACCGACTTTACGTTTACTGTACCAGCGTTCAGCGATCCTGAAAATCAGGCGTTGACCTACACGGCCCGTGGCCTGCCCGCGTCAATGTCGATCAACCCCGACACCCGCGTCATTAGCGGCAAGCCCGGTACGTCGGGTCCGCAAACGGTAACGGTCATTGCTACGGACCCCGGCAACCTGACAGTCGCTTCGACATTTTTGTTTACCGTAGCCCCCATTCCGATGGTGGTAAACCTGATTCCCTCGGCAACGAACATCACCAGCACCACCTTGAGCGTTACGGTAGTGGCATCGGGCGGACGCGCACCCTATGCTTACAATTTCAGGCTGAATGGTGCGTTGGCCGGGTTCTCGTCCAGTGGCAATGTCGTTACGTTTAATAGCATCGATCCCGGTGTGCAGACCTTTACGATTGTGGTGACGGACGCAACACCACCCACCAATCAGACCGTAACGGCAACCGTAACCATTACAGCAACGGCCCCTGGGGCTGCGCCTGTGGTGGGTGTGCAAGCCACCGATGCAACGGCGAGCGAACGCCGGACTACCTCCAAGCCCGCGCAGGGTGCTCGTGTGGCTGCCGATGCCGGTAACGTAGATGAGGGCATCGTTCAGTTTGAACGCAACTCATCGAGAGGGCGGCTGGTGATCGATTATGCCATCGAAGGCTCGGCCATTCCGGGGGTAGACTATGTAGAACTGCCCGGTTCGCTGACTTTCCTCGACGGACAACGCACGGTCGATGTGCGGATTATCCCGATTGTGGACGAAAATTCGTCGGAACAGGACGAGACCATCCTGATTACGCTGATTGACGAGGAGGGCTACGACCTGGACCCCGCCGAAGGCTCGGCCCTGATTACCATCCTGGGCGATGCGCCAACCCCGCCAGTCACGCCCAGCACGCCGGAAAACCTGACCGTGACGAGCTTTACCTGTAACCTGAGCAATACAACAGCTCTGAGCCGGGTGGACTTTGTGCTGGGTTATAAAAACGGAACGTTTGTGCCCGCCCTGCCCCCAATCCTGATGGTGGGCGTTACGGGCAACGGCCAATTAGGGCAACGCTACAGCTTCCCCTTCGACCGCAACGTGAACAGCATCACGGTGCAGAATGCAACGAACCGCTCCACCTATTTTGTGTGGGACATCCGGGCAGCTTGCGGTACCACGCAACCGCCTTCGCCTACGGTGGTCGTGCCGCCTTCGCCAACCGTTGTTGTACCGCCCACGCCTGCGTCGAGCCTGACAATCAATAGTTTCACCTGCACCATCAATCCTTCGCCCATGTTGAGCCGGGTCGACTTTGTGGTGACCCCAACGGTAGCCACGCTGGTGCCCTTCAACCCGCTTCTGATTGTGGGCGTCACGGGCAACGGGCAAGTGGGTACGCGCTACAGCTTCCCCTTCGACCGCAACGTGAGCACCTTGACGGTACAGGACGCGGCCACGCGCTCGGCGTACTTCACCTGGAATATCCGGGCGGCCTGCGGTATGGGCATGGCCCGCATGGCGGAGGAAACCACGCTCTGGCAGGTGTCGGTGAACGGCAACCCAACGCGCGGCCCGCTGGAGGTTGTGGTAGCGGGCGCACAGGGCAAATCGCTGGAGTTATCAGTGGTGGACGTATCGGGCCGGAAGGTGGCCACCCGCCGGGTGCAGCCGCAAACCGCCGACCACCGCGAGACCTTCGATCTCTCGGCGCAGCCTGGCGGCCTGTTCATTTTGCGGGCCACCGACGAGCAGCATAGCCAGAGCGTGAAGGTGGTGAAGGAGTAATGGATTTTTTAGAAGAAAAGGGCTGACGCATAGCCCTTCGACAAGCTCAGGGTGACCGGGAAATTGAATCTATTTCCCTACTAACTTACAAGGTGACTGTCACCCTGAGCCTGTCGAAGGGCTATGCGTCAGCCCCTTTTACCCCCTCAATCACCGTAATCAAATCTAAGCCTCTCTCATATACTTTATGCAACCCACTTTACCAAACCACTGGCTACGTGCCGCGTCTTTTTTCTCCTGTTTTAGCCCCGCCAATGCGTCTGGGCTTTTTCATTTGTTGGCCTGGGGCTGGCTTCTGGTGCTGAGTATAGCCCTGCTGATAGCAACCACCGTTCAGGCCCAGACCTACTATCCCAACGGCATCACCCGTGCGGGTAGTCCAACCTCCGGCACAGCAGCCAATCAGTTGGATCTCCCTCATAGTGTATTTGTGGATGGGGCGGGCTATGTCTATGTGGCAGACTTCCGCAACGACCGGGTCCAGAAGTTTCCACCTAATTCTACCTCCACCACCAATGGTTCCACCGTGGCCGGAACAGGAACCTCTGGCTCGGCACCCAATCAATTGACCAGACCTACTTGTGTGTTTGTGGATAGAGAGGGCTATATCTATGTGGCGGACCTGTCCAACTATCGGATTCAGAAATTCCCGCCCAACTCTACCGCCGGCACCGCCGGTTCCACCGTGGCCGGAACAGGAACCAGTGGTTCAGGAGCCAATGAGTTGGATGGCATTTATGGTCTATTTGTGGACACAGGAGGCTATATTTATGTAACGGACAATAACAACAACCGGATCCAGAAGTTTCCGCCCACCTCCACTGCCGGCACCGCCGGTTCCACCGTGGCCGGGGGGCCAACCTCCGGCTCGGCAGCCAATGAGTTGAATTCCCCTTTTGGGGTGTATGTGGATGGGGCGGACAATATCTATGTGGCGGATTCACGCAACAATCGGATTCAGAAATTTCCGCCCACCTCTACCGCCGGTACGAACGGTTCTACCGTGGCCGGGGGCAATGGCGTCGGCTCGGATGCCAATCAGTTAAAAGCCCCTTTGGGTGTGTGTGTGGACGGGTCGGGCAACCTGCTTGTAGCGGACTTTAACAACCACCGGATCCAGCAGTTTCCGCCCAACTCCACCTCCAGCACCAATGGCATCACCGTGGCCGGGGGCTACGGCTCGGCTGCCAATCAGTTATATGCCCCCAGGACTGTGTTTGTGAAAGGTCGCGATCTCTTTGTGGCGGACGAGTACAACAACCGGATTCAGCAGTTTGTGGCCCCCCTCAGCCTTAGCACCTCGGCCAGTCCCAACCCCACCTGCACCCCCACCAGCATAGCCTCGGTTACGGCTTCGGGCGGATACCTCGGCCTGCCGTCCGACTCCTACTCCTACACTTGGGTGGCTCCGGCAGGCATTGCCATCACGGCAGGGGGTTCTACCTCGGCGGTGTCGGTGTCGGCCAATTCGGGCGTAACGGGCGTGCAAACGCTCACCGTCACCCTTTCGGATATGGCCTCCAACACGGCTACGGCCACGGTGAGCCTCACGGTCGGCGCGCCACCCGCCAACCCCTCGCTGGTGGCTGGCGGCACGCTCACCTGCGCCCAAACCGCCGTTACACTTACGGCCACCACCAGCAGCGCGGGGTCGTTTTCTTATGCTTTTGCCGGTACGGGTCTCACCAGCCCGAACCCCACGGCTGGCACGGCCACCGTTGCTGGCAACGGTCCCTATTCGGTGACCATCACTAACCTCACCACCGGCTGTAACAGCAGCACCACCACCACGGTGCAGAGCAACACGGCCCCGCCCGTAGTGAGCATTGGGGCTTCGGCATCGGGTCTGAGTTGTGGCATACCTTCGATCACGCTTACGGCCAATGTGCAGCCGGGAGTCACCGTTGGGTGGGACGATGCCAGCAGTGCGCCCACGCGGGTGGTGTCGGTTTCCGGGACTTACGGCCTGAGTGCTACGGCCACCAACGGCTGTTCGGCCACGGCTACCTCACTCACCATCGGCGGCATTGGCATTCCGCTTCCTGCCGTGACAATGGTGTTCAACAACTCCGCGACGGTGGTGGCAGGTGCAGGCACGGCCACGATCACGGTTCCGGGCACACCGGGGCAGCAGTTTCAGGTGTTGGGGGGCAGCAGTTTCGAGTATGGGTCAGTGCTGGACCGAATCAACGGCTTCCAGATTACCCAGATTTTCTTTAGCGACAACGGTATCTTCACCATCCAACGGGGTGGCCCTTTCACGATCCTCGTCCGCGACGGCACAGGTTGTAGCCGCACGGTGCAGGGGGAAATTGTGGTACGATAGTAGAGTAGGAATGCATTTAAACCGGAAACGCCTGACTCACTGAGTCAGGCGTTTTTTTTGGGGATCGGTAAGTGATTTGCTCTGGTCTTAAACCGCACCTACACGCTCGGCGACGATTTGTTTGAGGGCTTTAAGAATACGAAAAATGCCAAATAGATCATCAGAGGTAGCCAGAAAGCCGGGACTGATGGCGTAATGGCGGCCTTCGAGTGTCATAAACTGCCAGCGGTCACCCACCACAAAGCAACCATACAGCGGTTGCATGGGGTTGTCGCCTAGAGTCTGGCCCACCAGCATAGCGGCAAGGCACTGGCCGGCTGGGTCTCCGTTAGGATCAATATTTCGTTTGTACTCTTGAAAGGCGAAGTAAGGAGCCTCTGGGTCGCGCCGGCCACTGGCTATGAGACCATCAGGACGGCCAAAGAGCCGAATATCATCGACCACTGCCGAGAGTTCACGCTCCTCGAAATGATTGAAAAGGGGAGTTGAGAAATTGACAAGGGCAAATATGGGACCGATGAAGTGAGAGTCTAATTCGGTTTCGTACCAGTCTCGGTAATTGAATTGAAGCACTTGCTGGTAATGCAGCAAAGCCTGCCGTTCAAAGTCCGAAATGGGAGTTTCTATCGCCAACCAGGCATCGAGCGAGGGCAGTGTATTTTGTTCCTGTAGCTTGAAGGTTTTTTCAAGATACTTGATCGTACAGGTGACAAATGATTTTTCCAGCGTGGTCATTGCCTTATTCGGTTTATAGGCAAAGATACGACGTTCAGAGCAACAACGCCTACTTCCGCGCTGGTGTTCACCATCAAGCGGGGTGGCCCCTTCATCATCATCATCATCGTCCGCGACGGCACAGGTTGCAGCCGCACGGTGCAGGGCGAGATTGTGAAAAACTAATCACTCCCCCAACACTAACCGACCACCATAGCCATACTGAATTCGGACACCCGGATCGACTATAACGTGCTTGACGTGGGCGGTATGTCCGCTTGGAATACCAATCCGGTGGCGCAGGTGTACCTCGTCGGACGCAGTGGGAATCCGGTTGCAGGACCAAACGCTCGGGTCGGTCCAGTTTCCAGTTCGTACGGTGTACATCGGGCTGCCACAGGCAACGCTCACCACAAACACGTCCTGCACGCAGCCGTGCCCGTCGCTCACCACGTAGGTTTGGCTCGTTGTGGGCGACACCGTCACGCTTCGGCCCGTGCCCGAAAAGGATGCGTTGTCCGAACTACTCCAACTGTAATCGCCAATATACGAGGCTGTTAACGTCGCCGATTCGCCCGCCGTGAGGGGGTAGGTTGTGGTGCGGGTTACGTCTTTCATGATCGTAAACTGATCGCCAATCACATAGCCGGGTGGGTTATTCTGGATAAACTTGGCATCGAGCCGGTTATCTTCAATTTCGAGGAAAAACGAGCCGCCAATCACTTTTTCGGTTTTCACCATGATTGGGTGCGTGTTTGGCGTGGGGTTGGGGTTAAACGCCCCCGCCGAGCCGCTGACCACGTAAACGGTCCCTTGCTTGCGCTTCTCACTCGTGGTCACGTATGGGCACGACCCCGCCGACCCGTCGTAGCGGCCCGTGCTGTTGTGTTGCGGAAAACGGTAGGCCGAAGGATTACTGGTGAAGTCGCTCATGGGGCCGTAATGGTCGTGGATGGGCCACGAGCGTTCGTAGTCGTGGCTGTGGCCATTGAGCACTAAATCGACCCCGTAGCGTTCGAGAATGGGGTTGATGCGCTGCCGGATGGCCACCAGATCGGCCTCGGTTTCGGAGTTGTGCGATCCCTGCGAGTAGGCCGGGAAGTGCTGGTACACGATAGTCCACTTTTTGGTGTTGGCGGCCAAATCCGCTTTGAGCCATTGTACCTGCGGGTGGCTCGTAGTATCGTCGTATAACTTCCGTTCCACGCCGTCGATGGTCCGGGTGCCGAAGCCGTCGAGCATCACAAAATGGATGGGGCCGTAGTCGTACGAGTACCATTGTTCCGTACCCGACGGCACCCCGCCCACCTCGCCGTTGGTGGGGAAGGTAAAGATGTCGTAGTACGGAATGGCTTGGCTTGCCGCCAAATCCGGTCGGTTGCTGTAGTCGTGGTTGCCGGGCACGGCAAACAGCATTTGATTACGGAGTAGGGTAGGGCCGAAGGGCGTGAAGAAATTGTATTGGAAATGAGCGTCTTCGCCCTCGTATGAGTTGTCGCCGATCAGGTTCCAGAGGTCAACGGGTGTGTTGCCCTTAAAGCTCAGGAACCCATTCCGTACGTCGGCCTGATTGGTACCAATCCACGTAAACCCGCAATCGCCGAACGAAGCAACGCGGATTTTACGTTTGGTATCGGCGGGTGGGGCCGTCAGAAAATAATGGTCCGGCCCCTGTTGCAGCACGGCATCGGTCGTGCCGACGCTGTAGAAATACTGCCGGTCGGGGGTGAGGCCCGTAATTCGAACCTCGTGTTCGGTGGTACTCTCCGACTCCGTCGCGCTGTCCGTGAGCGAGTTAGCCGCAAGCCCATACGTAACCCGCCCCACCGTGGGCATGTCGGTGCGCCAACGGATAGTGGCGGCAGTCTGGGTGCCCATCTGGAGATACGGACCCCGCGTAACGGTTTGGGCGAGAGTGGTTTGGGCAATGAAGAGGAGGAGAAGCAATCTACGGATCATGATGTGTGCGTTGGGGCAACTGATGCCGCCCCTTGCCGCATCAGCCCTTTGGTGCGAAGTTAATGTTGAAGTTGAAAAACGGCGTTTGGGTTTTGCCATAAATCCGTACCCACAAGGGTAAAACCATCTCCACACCCCGCGAGGCCGTAATGTCGCCCAGATCAAAAATGTTTGCGTCGGTCCAGCCAAAGCTTTTGAGGAGTTCGGCGACCGCTACTTTGGCGTCGGCATCGTTGCCGTTCACAAACACGGTATGATCGCCCGGCACGGCGGCTGGGTTTATCATGATCGGATTGCTCATCGTGTTCAGGCTTTTGACCACCTTCAGGGCCGGGAAAGCGGCCTGAATCTGCTCACCCAGGCTGTCGGTATTGCTCACGAACAGCGAAGGCGGAAATCCTTTTGAGAAATCGAGCGGGTTGGTAATGTCGATCAGAATTTTGCCCGCCAGATTGGCTTCCCCGGCTTGATGCAGCGCGTCGATGGCCGCGTGTCCGTTCATGGCGTGGACGATGATGCCATCCGAAAAGGCGGCTGCTTCTGCATACGTAACGAGTTTAATCTGCGGGTTGGCAGCGGCCCAGGTGCCAATGGCCGGATTGCCCCATCCGTCGGGGGTGGTGCGGGTGAGGGTAGCGGCCACGTCGCGTGTGCCCATGACAACCTGATGACCTAGTCCGGCCAACCGACCGGCCAACGCCTGCCCAACGGAGCCTGTTCCTAATACGGCAATGTTCATTTTAGTTGGAGGTTTATGATGATTCTCTACCGATGCTACGCTGTTGAATCCCTCCGGGATTTTTCTGGCGTGAAGCTTCGGTGTGAAGTCAATTAACTTTACTTTTGTGTGCTACTGTAAAAAGTATAGCAAATATAAGGCAAGGTTTTCAGCAAAAACAAGATACTGTCAAGAGTGACAGTCTGTGTGATTCATGATAATATCTTGATAATGAGGCAGTTGTGATCAGTAAATTTGTAAATTTAATTATCTGGTTCACACCCTGCCAGTGGTCGCAGACCCTGGCAGTGGTGCTAGCGCGTAGTTCTAAAACCATTGTTAGGGTCCACAGACCATTGGCAATGGATTAACCTGTTCTAGTGAACAACCCCTGCCAGGGTCTTGCAGACCACTGGCAGGTTTAAGAAACCAATACCACTTTTTTAAAAACTAAACGTATGTTAATTAACGGCGAAGAAAAGCGAATCAGGCTCCGGGGCGAAACCTATCATTGTGCCCTCGACGTAACCATGTCGTTTATTGGCGGCAAATGGAAAGCGGTGGTGTTGTGGTATCTCCGCAATGAGAAAAAGCGGTTCAGCGAACTCAAAAAACACATCCCCGACATCACGGAGAAGATGTTGAGTCTGCAACTGAAGGCTCTGGAAGAAGACGGGATCGTGAGCCGCACGGTCTACGCCGAAGTGCCGCCCCGCGTAGAGTACGCACTCACCGACTTCGGGCGTACGCTGGTCCCGGCCCTCGAAGAGATTGCCCGTTGGGGCCGGGAATTGGGGGCGCGGGAGGGGGAATTGATTGGAGTGGAGGGGTGAGGAAGCGGTAGTTTTTGTCATCCCGACGCAGGAGGGATCTACTTTGATTGTAATCAATTTGACTATCTCAGAAGTAGATCCCTCCTGCGTCGGGATGACAAAAAGCCGCGTCACTACTTCGTTGCTACGTAAAAGAAATCCAAACTCCCCGCCGGATTCTCGCTGACCAGGTAATCGGTGTGGAGGATTTCGGCGGCAAGGCCATCCTGTTGCAGGAGTCGGTTGCGGTTCATGCGGTTGGCAATGTCGTAGGGCACTTGCAGAAGTCGGCGGGGCAAGCGGTATTGTAGGTTGAAAATATCCCAGCGCGTGAATCGCTCCACCGAACGTTTGTTCTGCTCGTAGTAGGTCATCACCTTGTCGTTGCCGTGAATGCCGCGCGTTTCGATAACCGGAAAATGCTGACCCATCAATGCCCGCAGTTCATCGGCTACATACTCGCGCACGTGCCAGGGGTTGCGCGTGAGCGAGAAGGTCTTGTTGACGGTGGTGAGCAACAACTTACCACCCGGTTTGAGCACCCGGTGGGCTTCTTTCACAAACAGACTGTCGTTCTCGATGTGCTCGATCACCTGAAACGTCACGATAAAATCAAACGTATTGTCGGCTAAGCCGCTGAGGGGCGGAATGTTAGCCGCGATAAACGTCGATTGGGGGTACTCGCGCTGGAGCGAGCCGATCAGGTCTTCGTTTTTGTCGATGCCCGTATAATGATCGGCGGCCTGCGTGAGCAATTCGAGGCCCCGACCCCAGCCGCAGCCAATTTCGAGTACGTTCCCGTGAACCATCTGCGCGGCTTCTACATACGGAAACAGCAACCGCTGATGAACGGGGTTGTCCGACGTGATCTCGGCGGAGGTAATCTCGGTGGTCTTGTACATAGTTATGTCGTCAACCCCACCCCAACCCCTCCCCAATAGGGAGGGGCTTTAGCTTGAGCGTTTTTTAGCCCCTCCCTATTGGGGAGGGGTTGGGGTGGGGTTGAGCCTACAAAATTAGCCTGCTAATCATCTGATTGGTATGTTTTCGATTGATTTTTACCCACAACGCCCCCTTTTTTCGTTACTTTACCAGACTCATTTCAAAGACGTTGCTCACTCGTTGTGTATGCGCACCTATTTAGTACTTCTAATTGCTCTATGTATAGCGGCCTGCTCCAGCTCGAAGAAGACGAGTTCGACCGCACGGCAGTCGCCAACGGCCTCGTCGGGGTCACGACAGATAACCGCTAACCAGCAGGCTCAAAACAGCCCCTCGGTGCAGGTGCAACGCCCGCTCAATGCCGACCCGAATTCAACGCGCCCCGCCGTTACGTTCCGGCAAAACGCACCCGATGGGTCGGCCCCGGCTAGCACTAGTTCGGTGGTAAGTACGTATGCCATTACGGCCATTAAAGGCAAGTTTCTGGCCGTCGACAGCACAGCCGCCCGCGTGTACCTGAATATCTACGCCCGCACACCCGACGGGAATCCGGTTCGTTCGGTGGGTGATTTCGGGACGCGGTTCCTGGTCAACTACGTGCTGTATCCCGACTATAATAACCGTGAACGGCTCGGCTACGGCAACGTGCAGGCTACCGCCGAAAACCTCAGCGTGCAGGGCGATCACCTCGTGCTGACCTACGAGGTGAAACGCCCTAAAGACGCCATCGGGGCCGTGATGCTGACCGAAATAACGGAAGTTAATTCCGGCAAAAAGGCCCTTAACGATCTGCAATTGCGGTTTCGCGCGCCCCGCATCACCGACCGCTACACCCTATTTGAGGCTGATGGCAAAACCCCCCGGCTCCGCAACTTCGTAAGCCGTACCGATACGGTTGTGATCCGCGACGTAGCCGGTACGAGCCGACAACTGTACGGGTTCCGATACAAGCACGAGTTCGACGCGGCTTCGTCGCCCATGAACACGGCCAACCGCCCGGCGGCCCGCACCCTCGCCGTTGACTCTACGCTCACGGTGACGACCAATCAGCCGTTTCAACTGCCTAAAGAGGGCCTTTACTTTTTCCTCGAAGACACCACCGACACCTACGGCATTGGCCTGATGGTGACCGACAACCGGTTTCCCAAACTTACCCGCCCCGAACGGCTCGTGAAGCCAGTAATGTACGTGAGTACGAGCACCGAAATGAACGAGCTAAACGGCTCGTCGGATGCTAAAAAAGCGTTCGATAAGTATTGGCTGGGGCTGATGTCGGGCAATGAAGAGGTGGCCCGCAAGGCTATCCGGGCCTATTTTAACCGGGTCGAAGAGGCCAATAACCTGTTTACGACCTATAAAGAGGGCTGGAAAACCGACAAGGGCATGATCTACATCGTGCTCGGACCCCCCGACCGCGTACAGCGCAGCCGCGACCGCGAGGTGTGGGTGTATAACCGCCGGGCCAACGTGTCGGAAATCAATTTTACCTTTAACCGTAAGCCTAATCAGTTCGTCGACGACCACTACGAACTCGTTCGCTACGCCGAATATCAACCCATCTGGTACCCCATCGTCGAAGCCTGGCGCACGGGGGCCATCCGGGAATAAACAAAGTATGAGCTACCAACAACATCGCTATAACAAAGCTCCACGCCCACAACCCAACGCCGACGATATGGTGTTTGGAATTCAGTCGGTGATGGAAACGCTCCGGTCGGGGCAGCAAATCGACAAACTCTACATGGAGAAGGAGATGAGCCACCCCGAAATTCAACAACTCGCCTTCCAGAACCGCGTCACGATTCAGCGGGTGCCGGTGGAGAAACTGGACCGCCTGACGCGCAAAAACCATCAGGGCGTCGTGTGTCTGGTGGCGGCTGTGCAGTACGTGAAACTCTCGAACGTGCTGGCCGATGTCTACGAACGGGGCGAAACACCACTCCTGCTCCTGCTCGACCGGATCACGGACGTACGCAACTTCGGGGCCATTGCCCGAACAGCCGAATGCACGGGTGTTCAGTGTATTGTGATTCCGGGGAGAGGGTCGGCAGCCATCGGCTCCGACGCCATGAAGACTTCATCGGGCGCGTTGAATCACATCTCGGTGTGTCGCGAGTTCGATTTGGTCGATACGATCAGTTATTTGCAGAAGTCAGGTGTGCAGGTCGTGGCCTGTACTGAAAAATCAGCCCGCGATCTGTACGAAACCACTACCGATTTCTCGGGGCCGTTGGCGATTGTGATGGGATCGGAGGAGGATGGCATCTCGCCGGAAATCCTCAAAGTAGTGGATACGCACATCAAAATTCCCCTGTTGGGCAACGTTGCTTCCCTCAACGTGTCGGTTGCCACGGGGGTGGTGCTGTATGAAGTGGTGCGGCAGAAAACAATGAACAGATAACAACGAACAGAGATCAACGATCAGCAGGCAAACATTACTGATCGTTGATCTCTGTTCGTTGTTATCTGACTAGGCTTTCTTCTTCGCGGGGGCTTTGCCACCCATCGAGTTGATCCACTTGGCGAGCTTGAGGGCGTCGTCTTTCGGCACCTGCTTCATGGCCGCCATCGGCGGGTAGCCCGGCCAATTGGCTGGCTTTGGGTTGTAAATCAGCTCGACAATCTGCGCGTCGGTATATTTCTTCTTTGCTACTTCTTTGTAAGCCGGACCCACCAAACGCTGATCCACGCGGTGGCAGGCAATACAGGTGTGCTTGGTCATTAAAGCCTTCATGTCCTCAGGAATATCGTCCTGAGCTTGTGCGTTGAGCGAACCAACAGCCATCAGGGCCGTGGCAAACAGTAAGCCAAATGGTTTTTTCATGGGGTAATTCGGTTGTTAAAAACTGTGGTTAATGCTGGGAATCTGGAGGTTAACCCATTTTTGGTTGTAACAGACAAAAATAAGGCGTTTCGCCCATTAGGCCAATTAAAACCTATCTTTATCCCATAAAACGATTGTTTGACTCGATTTACCCGCAAAGGTTTAATCGGAGTGGGCAGTTGGCAGTAAGCAGTTGGCAGTTGTTACAATTAGCCAGTTGCCCACTGTTTACTGCCCACTGCCTACTACTTTATGCTCGACCGTTTCTCCGGCCATGCCGACCTCTACGCCCGCTACCGCATCGACTACCCCGACGCGCTTTATGACTACGTGTTGTCGTTTGTTCAGAATCGAATTGTGGCCTGGGATTGCGCCACCGGCAACGGGCAGGTAGCCAACGCATTGGCCCAACATTTTTTGCAGGTCGAGGCCACCGATATCAGCCAAACGCAACTGGAGCAAGCCCCCGCCCTGCCCAACATCCGCTATCAGGTGAGCCGGGCCGAGCAAACGCCCTTTGCCGAAGGGCAGTTTGACCTCGTTACGGTGGGGCAGGCGCTGCATTGGTTCGACGTGGAGGCCTTTCACCGCGAGGTCCGGCGGGTGCTGAAGCTGGGGGGCGTGGTGGCTGAGTGGGGCTATGGTCTCAACCGGGTTAGTCCCGACGTTGATGCCATGGTCAGCGATTTTTACACCAACGTGATCGGCTCGTATTGGGACGCCATGCGCGAACACGTGGAGAATCGATACGCCAATCTGCCGTTCGATTTCGACAACCCCCAATTTGCCGACTTCACGGTGGAGCGACACTGGACCGCCGAGTGGTTTCTGAACTACCTCCGCACGTGGTCGGCGGTGCGGAAGTACATCGCGGCCAACGGTCACGACCCCGTTGATACCCTAACCGACGCGATCACCGAAGCCTGGGGGCCGGGCGAACGACTGGTGCAATTCCCGGTGTTTCTACGGCTGGGGACACGGTAGCTTCTAACTCTATACCGTATGAAGCATAATTTTCGGCTGCTCAACGCAAGCCTGCTGGTAACCGCCCTGGGCTTCGGACTAGCGTTTGTACAACCGACTTCGGTGGTTCCCAAACTCCCCAATATTCTCCTGATTCTGACCGACGATCAGGGTTATCACGACGTCTCATACTACGGTACCAACGATCTGCGGACGCCCTACATCGACTCGCTAGCTCGGAGTGGGATGCGGTTCGATAATTTCTACGCTAACTGCCCGGTTTGTTCGCCTACACGGGCTGCGCTTTTGTCGGGCCGCTACCCCGACCGGGTGGGGGTGCCGGGTGTGATTCGGACCGATGCCCGAAACAGTTGGGGGTATCTCTCGCCCGACGCGGTGTTGTTGCCCGTACACCTCAAAAAGCGGGGTTATCACACCGCCCTGATTGGCAAGTGGCACCTGGGCCTGGAAACCCCCAACCTGCCCAACGACCGGGGTTTCGACCTGTTCAAAGGCTGGACCGGCGACATGATGGACGATTATCTGACCCACCGTCGGCATGGCAACAATTACATGCGCGAGAACCGGCAAACCATCGACCCGCCCGGCCACGCCACCGACCTGTTCAGCAACTGGGCCGTTGACTATGTGCGGCAACAGGCCACCCGTAATGGCCCGTTTTTCCTGTATCTGGCCTATAACGCTCCCCACGACCCCATTCAACCGCCCGCCGAGTGGTTGGCGCGAGTAACGGCCCGAAAGCCGGGGATCGACCCCAAACGGGCGGCCCTGGTTGCCCTCATCGAGCACATGGACGACGGGATTGGTCGGGTGATCCGGGCCTTGCGCGAAAGTGGGCAGTACGACAACACGCTCATTGTGTTCAGCAGCGACAACGGCGGCCACCTGCCCCTGCGGGCCAACAACGGGCCGTTTCGAGCGGGCAAAGAAAGCATGTATGAGGGCGGTTTACGGGTGCCAACATGCATAGCCTGGCCTGGGCGCGTGATGCCCGGTAGCGTGTCGGAGCAAGTCAACCTGTCTATGGATCTGTACCCGACACTGCTGGCCGTGGCCGATGTGCAGCCGCAAAACCCCATTGACGGGCGCGGCTTTTTGAACACGCTTTTGGGCCAGTCACCAACCCCCAACGACGCTCGCCCGCTCTACTTCACGCGCCGGGAAGGGGGCGACCGCTACGCCGGTCAGTGTAGCTATGCCCTGCGTGAAGGCAACTGGAAGCTGGTGCAGAATGGCCCCTTTGAGCCAATGACTCTGTACGATTTGAGTCGCGACCCGAAGGAAGAACACAACCTCGCGAGTGAGCAGGTCGAGACGCGTCGGCGGTTGCAATCGCTGCTGATGCAACACATTCAGCAAGGCGGGCGCGTGCCTTGGCAACGGCCATAAGTCGGTCACCCCATCCGACGATTCGGTCCCCATTTTCTGACGGTTCGGTACGATTTAGACGGGCATCTCCTCGCTCGTCTGCTACGTTTGTCCCATCAATCACAACGGACAAACGTCATGAAATCAATTGCTTCTATCGTTGTCGGCCTGCTGGTTCTGGGTGGAATTGGGTTCTGGCTGTTTTATAATCAAGAGAGTAAAGCGGCTGTGGTTGCGGCTGCGTCGCGCCCGTTGCCGGTGACGGTGCGGGTGGAGCCGGTTCGGGCGCAACGTCTGTCGGGCGAGAGCGAGTACGTGGGTACAAGCACGTTCTGGCGCGAGATTGTCATGACGGCTACCACACAAGGTATCGTACAAACCCTGAATATACGCCTGAACGGGCCGGTAGGAGCGGGGCAGCCCCTGCTCACCGTCGACGCGGAGGTAAACCGGGCTGCCCTCACCGTGGCGGGGGCAACCCTCCAGAAAGCCCGGCAGGACTTAGCCCGCTACGAGGCCCTGCACCGCGACAACAATGCCACTGTTACCGAGGTCGAAACGGCCCGTTTACAGGTGCAAAACGCCGAACTGCAACTAACCACCCTCCGCAAGCAGGTGAGTGAGTCGGTGGTGCGGGCACCCATCGGCGGCATCGTCACCGAAAAGCCCGTTGAGCGGGGCATGTACATCGCACCCGGCACCCCGCTGGCAACCATCACCGACGTGTCGGACATCAAAGTGACGGTTCATGTGCCTGAAAATGAGTTGACTCAATGGCCGGTGGGTCGCGCCGTGCCAATGCAGTTCGAGGCCTATCCCGACGCTCAATTTCGAGGTACGGTGCATCACATTGGCCTGAAAAGCACCGACGGCAACATGGCAAGCACGGGCCGGTTTCCGGTCGAGATTCGGGTTCGCAACAACCGCGCTGGCCAACCCCTGCGCGTGGGCATGACCGCCCGCGTGGTCCGCACCGATACCCGCGCCACCGCAGCCCTGACCATCCCGCGCATGGCCCTCGTGCAATCGACCGGCAAGCCCGCCGTGTACACGTTCAGCAATGGGCGCGTTCAACTTCGCCCCATCGAACCCGGCGAAACCGTAGGGATAAATCTAGTTGTGAAACAGGGCCTTACAGTCAACGAACAAATAGTTGTTAGCGGCACAACCGGCCTCCGCGACGGGATGGTAGTAAACAGCGAAAAATAAGCCATGAAACTCACCCAACTGGCCATCTCACGCCCCATCCTGATTATTGTGCTGTTTTTGGCACTGGGCATCCTCGGCGTGTTCTCGTACACGCAACTGCGCTACGAACTCCTGCCCAACATCAACACGCCCTATATCACGGTTATGACCGTGTGGCCGGGGGCCTCGCCGGGCGAACTCGAAACGGGCATCACGCGGCCCATCGAAGAGGCCGTTTCGACCGCCGACAAGGTGAAACGCATCACGGCGCAATCGCTCGAAAACGTGTCACTCGTGACGGTCGAGTTTCGGCAGGGGGCCGACCCCGACAAGGCGTTGCAGGAAACCCAACGCCGGGTGAACGACGTGATTGCGACCCTGCCCGAAGAGAGCAAAACGCCCACTGTGAGCAAGTATTCGCTCGCCGACATGCCGGTGTTACGCGTGGCCGTAACGAGTTCGTTGCCCCCGCTCGAACTGGGGGCGTTGCTCAAGAATCAGATTAAACCCCGGTTGGCGCAGGTGCCAAGCGTGGGACAGGTAACGTTCATTGGTCTGCCTGAGGCCGAGGTGGCCGTGTCGGTCGATGCCCGCAAGCTCGAACAACGGCGGTTGTCGCTGTTGCAGGTGACGGACGCCCTCCGACAGTCGAACCTGAACGTGCCCGCCGGAAGCATCAACGACCGCGACGCCTTATTTTCGGTGCGCGTGGCGGGAAAAACCGACGATCTCGACCGCCTGCGCGACGTTGTCGTGAGTATGTCACCGTCGGGCCAGAAAATCCGGTTGGGCGAGGTGGCAACCGTTCAAACGGTGGCAAAAGAAGCCGAAAATCGGGGCCGATTCAACGGAAAAGCGTCGGTGGGCTTGCTCGTCACCAAACAATCGGGCGGCAACAATGTGGCTGTGAGCGAGGCCGTTCGGGCCGAAATGACCCGGCTTCAAACGGAGTTTTCGGGGCAGGGTTTGCGGTTCGACGTGGCGCAGGATGGTTCGGAGTTCACCCTGGCTGCGGCCCACGCCGTGACGGTCGATCTTGGGTTGGCCATCGGGTTGGTTGCGCTGGTGATGTTCGTGTTTTTGCACAGCCTGCGCTCGTCGCTTATCGTGATGGTGGCAATCCCGGCCTCGCTGCTGTCGACGTTCGTGTTTATGGGCTTGCTCGGTTTCTCGCTCAACCTGCTTACGTTACTGGCTCTCTCGCTCGTGGTCGGGATTCTGGTCGATGACTCGATTGTGGTGCTCGAAAGCATCTATGGACGAATGGAGCAAGGTGAAGGCAAAGAAGAGGCCGCCTTAAATGGGCGCAACGACATTGGGTTCGCAGCCATTGCGATTACGCTTGTCGATGTGGTGGTGTTTGTGCCGCTCTCCCTCGCGCCGGGGCTTATTGGCGACATCATGCGCGAGTTTGCGCTCGTCGTGGTCATCTCCACCCTGTTCAGTCTGCTCGTGTCGTTTACGCTCACGCCCATGCTGGCCTCGCGCTTCGGCAAACTCGAACACCTCACTAAGAACACGTTGATGGGTAAGTTTGGCCTATGGTTCGAGCGACAGTTCGACCGGTTGAACAACAGTTACCGGGGGGCATTGGTCTGGTCGCTGGGGCATCGGAAAACGGTACTGGGCGTGGTGGGCCTGCTGTTTGTGGGGGCGTTGGCCCTGCCGATGCTGGGGTTTGTGGGGGGTGAATTCACGGCCCCTGCCGACAAAGGCGAGGTGCAGGTAATTGCCCAACTCCCCGACGGTACTAAACTCGACGAAACCGCCCGCGTGGCCGAACGGCTCGAAAAGCGTATCGCCCAACTGCCCGACGTCCGCAAGGTGTTTACCAATGCCGGGGCCAACCCCGACGGCTGGGGCATCCCAACCTCAAACACGCTCGAACTAAACGTGACGTTTTCGCCCCGCGAAGAACGCGACCGGACGCTGGGGCAACTGACCCGCGAAATCAAGGAAATTTTGGCCGGAGAGCCGGGCCTGCGGGTTCGGGTGTCACCCATCGGGATTCTGGGGGCCGACGCGCAAACACCCATCATCATTATCGTGAACGGAGCCGACCATCCGCAGGTGCAACAACAGGCCCGTCGAGTTGCCGAAGCCATGCGCCAAATACCCGGCACCGCCGACGTCCGGCTGTCGGGCGAGACGCTCAAGCCCGAAATCACGCTCGCTTTGGACCGTGAGAAGCTCGCCCGCTATGGCCTCACCACCGAGCTTGTGGGGGCCTCGGTCCGCACGGCTCTGGCGGGTTATGATGACCTAAAACTGTTGCAAAACGATCAGTCGGTAACGGTGCGGGTGCGCCTGCTCGAAGCGGACCGCAGCCGTACCGAACAACTGCGTCAACTCACCCTGATGACCCCCACGGGCCAACCCGTTCGGCTGGCGCAGTTGGCCGACATTCGGGAGGAGTTCCGGCCCGCCGTGCTCGAACGCAAAGACCGCAGCAACGCCGTGACGATCTACGCGCAGGCTGTCGGGCGACCCGTGGGCAACATTGGCGAGGATATCAAAAAAGCGGTTTCTGCGCTGCAAATGCCCGCCGGGGTACGCGTCACATACGGGGGCGACCTCGAATTACAGGACGACTCATTCGGCAAACTGGGGCTGGTGTTTGCCGCAGCCATCCTGTTTATGTACCTCATCATGGTGGCTCTCTACAACTCCTGGACCGACCCGTTTGTGGTCTTGTTCTCCATTCCGGTGGCCGTTATCGGTGCCTTGCTGGCCCTCGCGCTCTCAATGGATTCGCTCAATGTGTTCACCATTTTAGGTATGATTATGATGCTCGGCCTGGTGGCCAAAAACGCCATCCTGCTCGTGGAGCGAGCCAACGAAAACCGTCAGCAACGTGGTCTCTCCGTTCGCGACGCCCTGCTCGAAGCAGGCCAAAGTCGCCTGCGCCCCATCTTGATGACAACCCTCGCGATGGTAATCGGGATGTTGCCCATTGCCCTGGCCACCGGCCCCGGTGCCGAACTCAAAACGGGCCTCGCCTGGGCCTTGATTGGGGGCTTGACTAGCTCCATGATCCTGACGCTCGTGTTTGTGCCGGTGGTATATTCGTTGAAAGGGAGAAGGGAGGAAAGGAGGAAGGATGAAGGGGAGGAAAATTGGGTAGCAGCGTTTTGGGTAGTTAGTTTGATCGTATGTAGTCCCACCATAGCTCAACCAATCCCCTCCTCCCTTTCCTCCCCTTTATCCCTTTCTTCCCTTTCCTCCATCATCAAAGCAAGTAACGGCGAGGTGCGGGCCGCTCAGTACGAAACGTTGCGGGCCGACGCGCGGGCGGAGGAGGTTCGGCGGTCGTGGTGGCCC
Source organism: Cytophagales bacterium (assembly GCA_004292855.1). GTDB lineage: Bacteria > Bacteroidota > Bacteroidia > Cytophagales > Spirosomataceae > Rudanella. The sequence goes on along the minus strand of RDXN01000078.1, from coordinate 11,980 downwards.
ACGCTCAACGGGCAGGGCACGTACCAGTACAACATTCGCAAACCAGTATTCTTTTTCCCGGCCTTCGACATCGACCCTAACACGGGCAGTTTCGCCTTCGACAATAACCGCCTGACGCCCATCGAAGCTGCCCTGACCCACGCCTATACCGGAGCCGTTAACCTGGCGATGCCGATTATTCAGCCCGATCTGAAACTGGCCAAACAACAGGCCCAAACCGCCCGGCAGATGGCTGGCGAAACCGTCCGGGCGGCCATTATCCGCCAAACTGCCGATGCCAAACGGCTGTATATGAGCTTGTTGTTGCTTCGTGAACAGCGCGCTCTGCTCGTACACAGCCTGACCCGCACGCAAACCTTACTGGCCGAAACCCGCAGCCGCTACCGTGCCCAACTCGCCACCGACGCCGATACCCTTCGCGCTTTTGTGGAGATCGAAAACCTGCGCCCGTCCCTCTCCAAACTCGACCGCGACGCCCGACAGGTGATGAGTCAACTAAACGTGTTGCTGGGCTTCGAACTGGGCAGGGTGCTGGTACTGAGCGATTCCCTGACCCTACAAACCCCACCCCCCGGCCCCCTCCCTACGGGGGAGGGGGTGGCTGACGCACGAGTATTTAGCCCCTCCCTACGGGGGAGGGGTTGGGGTGGGGTCGACCTGCGCCCCGACCTCCAGCAACTCCGCCTAACCATGCAGCAGGCGCAGCAGCAGGTCGAAAGTGAGCGTACGAAACGACTACCGACGTTGAGCCTGATGGGGCAGGCAAGCACGCTGGCCCAATTGAACAATTTTGATTTTCGGGGGAGCCGGTGGCCGTTTGTGGCGTTCGTGGGGCTGCAACTGAACGTGCCGATTTGGAACCCCACCACCTCGCCCCGCACCCAACAGGCGCGGCTGGCCTACCGGCAGGCGCAGGAGCAACTGAACTACGCCAAACGGCTTGCCACCAACGAAGTGCAGGCCGCGCTCGATGCTCGCACCGAAGCCGACGAGCGGATTGCCCAACAGGCGCGGGTGGTTGAGGCCGCCGAACGCAGCTACGCGCTCATTCGTGGTCGTTACGCACAGGGAATCGCAAAATTTACCGAACTTACCGACGCCGAACTGGCCCTTCGGCAGGCGCAAACCAACCGGATGCAGGCTGTGTATGATCTACGTGTAGCCGAGGTAGAACTCGACCGGGCTACCGGACAAAACCAATAAACGCTTATTGATGCAAACCTGGCTTTCTTCCCGATTCGCTACCAAACTGGGTTGGCTCTGCTTTGGCCTATCGTGCCTGGCCTGGCCGCTCGCAGCCGCCATTCCGTTTCTTGGTCTAACGCTCAACGCAACGTCCAAAGCCGCTCTCAGCGCAGGGGTCGTCGTTACGGGAGAAGTGTTGTTTCTACTGGCAGGTTTGCTACTGGGGAAGCAGTTTCTGAATCGGTTCAAGGAAGGCTGGAAGCGCGTGACTCGTTGGGCAACTGTGGCGAATGTTACTTCAGTGCAATGGTCGTTTAATACCTGGTTTCGGGTGGTGGGAGCACCCATGCTGGGAGTGATGATATACGTAGTCTTTTACCTGATTGACCCGAATTTAATCACGACTGGTAGTTATTACACCCAATATGGCGGCCTCTCGCAAGTCTGCGTTGATATTGTTGAATGTATGGTGGGGGCGGTGCTACTTTCAGAAACGAGTATCTGGCTCGACAAAGGGCTGAACCGGGTAGTACCCTGGGAGCGAAGCCCACTACCGCGCTTGCTAATTCAGACCGTTAGCCTGAGCGTGCTTAGTGTGGCCATTATTCAGGGGATGGTTTGGGTAATAGCCGAACTGGAACAGCCAGACTATCAATATTCTGAAACGGACCAGTTGAGCATCCGGCAAACCATTGCTATTGGCAGTATGATGGCCTTGTTTATCAACGCCATTTACACGGGTGAGTTTTTCCTGCGACGTTGGCAAAACGCCCGACTCGAAGCCGAACGACTCAAGCGTGAGTCGGTGGAGGCCCGGTTTGAGGCTCTGAAAACGCAGCTCGATCCGCATTTTCTGTTCAATAACCTCAACACGCTTGTGTCGCTGGTGGAAGACAACCCGCCCGCCGTGTCGTTCGTGGAAAATCTGTCGCTGGTGTACCGCTACATCCTCCAAAACCGCGACAAAACCGTTGTGCCGCTGGCCGACGAACTCCGGTTAGTGAAAGCCTACGTGTTTTTGCTCCAGCAGCGATTTGGTGAGGCCCTTCAGGTCGAGATCATCATTCCTGACGAGCTGCACGAGCGGCAAATTCCGCCCCTCACGCTGCAACTACTGCTCGAAAACGCCGTGAAGCACAACGTAGTGAGCCGCGCCAATCCGTTGCAGATCCGGCTGACTGTCAACGCGTCGGGGCAATTAGTGGTCGAAAATAACCGTCAGCCGAAGATCTTCGCCAACGGGCAAGCCCGCCTAGTTGAGGGGGTGGGTATTGGGTTGAAAAATATTGAGAATCGCTACCAATTGCTGGGGCAGGTGCGCCCAACCGTCACCGAAACCACTGAGTGCTTCACCGTTCACTTGCCCTTGATTCTGCCATGACCGTTTTGTTGATTGAGGACGAACAACCTGCCGCCCGTCGACTGACTAACCTCCTGCACGAGATCGACCCTGCCTTGCACATCCTGCCTGCGCTCGACAGCGTGACCGATACGGTAGCTTACCTGAAAACCCAACCCCATCCCGACCTGATTTTGAGCGATATTCAACTATCGGACGGCTTGAGTTTCGAGGCTTTCCGGCAGGTGGAGCCGCGTTGCCCGATAATCTTCACCACGGCTTACGACGAATACGCCGTGCAGGCCTTCAAGCTCAACTCGCTCGATTACCTGCTTAAACCCATCGTGTCCGACGAGCTGCGGGCGGCCCTCGCCAAATTCAACCGGCAAACCGCGCAGGCCCCGGCTCCGCCATTGGCCCCCAATTTGGCCCACTTTTGGCAAACGCTGAGTGGGGCAGGGCGGGCCTACCGTCAGCGGTTTCTGATCACCTACCGCGACACCTACCGAGCCATTCGGGCTGAGGATGTGGCCTATTTTTATTCCGAAAACAAGATCACCCGGCTCGTGTGCCCTGACGCCAAGTGGTTTTCGATCCCCGAAACCCTCGACCAGCTCGCCGACCAGCTCGACCCGCGCCAATTTTTTCGGGCCAATCGGCAGTGCATCGTGAGCATCGACAGTATTGGCACCATCCACAAGCATTTCAACGGGCGGCTCAAGCTCGACCTGCTCCCGCCCGCCCCCGACGACGTGTTTGTGAGCCGCGACCGCGCCGATGAGTTGAAGGACTGGCTGAATGGGTAAGGGTATTCATCTACGGCGTAACTGGCACTACTCCCTGCACCGTCGTTTTGCATCCTCCTGCACCCGTAACCGTCACCGAAAATGGCCCCGGTCGGGTGATGGTAAAGATGCCGGTGGTATTCTGGTCCACCTGCCGGATTTCGTAGCCATTGATGCGGTCAAGAATCTGCATGAACTCGTAGAACACCCCGCTTGCCGCCTGAAACGTAGTCGGATTACCGCCGGGGGGCAACGTGATGGTGGCCACGCCCGTGCCCGGCCCCACCACCGTTGTGCCGAGGGGAAACGTGAGCGTGACCACCGGTGCGGGGTTCACCGTCAGTGCGAACGTGTTGCTGGTGAGTGAGTTGCAGCCACCCGTGATGCCGAGCGCGTAGTTGCCCGCCTGCGCGACCTGTACACCGGGCAACGACAGAGTGGTCCCCTGTTGACTACTGCCGAGCGAGACACCATCCCTGTACCATTGAAACTGCGCCCCACCGCCCGACACACCCACCGGGATCGCTACGTTCGTGCCACTACAAACGGTTGAGGCCGATGCGGGCTGTTGCGTAATGGCCACAAACCCCGCCGAGGCCGTCACGGAGGCCGTAACGACTACGGAACAGCCTGCTCCGTCGGTAACGGTCACAGAAATCAGGTTCATACCCGGTGTCAGATTGAACGAGATGGGGGGATTTCCTGCATAAATACGGAACGTTTGCCCGTCGCTGCTACGGGCGTTGTAGTACAAGATTGGCATGGGCGGGCCGGGTGTGATGATGTCCGGGCCGGGCGGATTAGGTGTAACAATGTTGGGGCCAGGAACACTGCCTGCTGTGGGCGAACCGCCAGCCGCCGTCAGGCTCAGCGTAATGGTATTGGCACAAACGGTGGCCGAATTGGGCGTTAACCCAGCCACCAGCCGCCCAGGGTCGTTTGTAATGGCAACCGATGCCGTGTTGGAGCAACCCGTCACGGCATCGTTGGTAACAGTGTAGGTGCCGGGTTGGCTCACCACGGCCTGATTGACTCCGATGCCGGGTGTTGCCCCCGCCGAGAACGTGTAATTTCCATTACCCGACGCCGTTAGGGTCAGGCTGGGGTTGGCGCAGGAGAGCTGCCCGCCGTTGGTGGCCGTGAGCGTTAAGGGCGCGTTGACCGTCAGGTTGAAGGCTGTGCTGGTAACGGAGTTGCAAGCCCCCGTCACGACCACCGAGTAGCTGCCCGAATCGCCCGTGGTTAGGGCTGAGAGGCTCAGGGTGGCTGTGGTCTGGCTCGAAACGGGCGTCGTGCCGTTGTACCACTGGTAAGATCGAGGACCACTCCCGCTCACACTGACTGGCACGGAGATACTTGTTCCTGCACAGACCACCGACGCGGAAGCCACGCTGCTGGTGAAGCCGGTGGGTAGCAGCGGTGGGGCTGGAAACTCGTAGGCCCCGATATCGACCCGGCACCCTCCCAGGCGGGAACCTCCAGCTACATCGGTGGGGCCAACCAGGCTGAGAACGGTGGTAGGATCGCCCGCGTCGATGGCCGGTGAGCTGGTAGTCAACGAGAAACTGCCGGGGCCGGTGAAGGGCGACATGTTTGTGGTGAAGTTGGTAGGGCTGCCCACAAGACCCGTTACAGATGACTCGAACAACGAGTACGTGGTCGTAAGCGACGGGTTGTTGAAATTGGCGATGGTGATGTTGCCCCCGTTATCCCAGAAAATGGTGTTTTTTATGGTGACGATGTTCGGTCCGGCATTACCCGACGTGGCTATTGCTCCCCCGGCGGGTATGGTTGATGCCTGACCTAAAGCTGTGTTGCTCAGGAACGTACAATTTGTAATAGTTACGTTTGAGGTGCGATTGGCAATAGCTCCCCCGCTTTCACGAGCCTGGTTTTGCCTGAAAACGCAATTGGTAAGAGTGGCCGTTGCACTATTGTCTATCGCCCCCCCGAATATGCCGATATTATCCTCAAACAAGCACCGATTGACGACGATGCCCCCCGCTTGGTTACTAATGCCTCCGCCCCATCGTCGGGCGTTGTTGCTGCGAAACACGCAGTCCGTGAACGAGGGTGTTCCTGATGAGACGTACACCCCGGCTCCGTTGTTAAAGGAGTAATTGCCCGTAAACAGGCAGTTCCGAATTTGGGGGGTGCCCAACGCAAATATCCCCCCGCCAAATCCCTCGACCGGCCCCGGCCCTTCGGCGCGTGCGCCCGTGATCACAAACCCGTCCAGAACGGGCGCGTTGTCGGTGATGACCACGTGAATCGTGTTGTCGGTGGTGCTGGCCGGGTCGCCTATCTCGCCCGACAGCGTGCTGCTGGACGGTTGGCCGGTAACGGGATTCAGAGCGGGTCGGCCACTTAGTGCCGTTTCGGAGCCGACAAAACCGCCGTAAATAGCCACGTTGCTGTTGAGCGTAAAATTAGCCGAACGACTGGTTGTACTGGTGGGTTTATAGACTCCGGCGGCCACCCAAACTTCATCGCCCGATGCGCTGGCGTTGATGGCCCCCTGCAAATTGGTGGTGCTGGTGGCCCAACTCGTCGCGCTGGCTGGATTGGTGTTGGTGCCGGTGGTCGAAACAAAGCGGGTTTGTGCTAACGTTGCGGTGGTTATCGAACAGAGAAATAGTGCAAACAAGAGAAGACGATGAGGCATGGTTGTAAGGGTTTGATGGGGTTGCATTGGTGATGTTGTGCGTAGTGTTCCGAAGGGGCACTGCGTACTGTTTATGACTGGCCGTTTGCAACGGCCAAGCCGTAAGGCTAACTATGACAGGCTAATCAGACTTGACCGCTAATGAACGTTGTTAGCCTTGCGGCTGGTCGTTGCAAACGACCGTTCATAAACAGTACGCAGTGCCCCTTCGGAACACTACGCACAACGTCAACTCATCAAAACCCCAGCCGCAACCTTGTACTCGTGGCCTGGAGCCGGAGCCGGGAATTGCTGCGCTTGATGATTTTTTTGGCGTTCCCGATACCCGTGAGCGATACCGTATGATTGGGGTCGAGAACTACATCGTCCGTAGCGACCGGCACGCGAGCCAAATCCCAGGTGTTCGCGTCTTCCCAATTACCCGTGCGGATGCTCGTGATAATGTTGCTTACAGGATCATCGTTCAGGATCAGGGCGGTTACGGAAGCGGGACTACCTACGCGGTAATTGCCACCCGATAATAGGGTAATAATCACGGTTTCGTCGGACTCGAAACGGCTGTCGGGCGTAGGGTCGATGAGGAGCGTGGCCGAGGTCGCGCCCGATGGAATCATGATGCTGCCCCCGGCCCCGTCGAGGGTGGCCGAGAGCGGTTGCGCCACCGAACTGGCATAGCTAATGGTGTAATCGGTTGGGAACGTGGCGATTCCGGCCACGCCGAAGTTGATAAACCGATTGTAGGCAACAGACTGTGGCACCGAGAAAACGACCCGCGCCATGCCTGCCCCATCTTCGGCGAGGGGGCTTCCGCTCAGAGCCAGCGACACCACGTCGTTGCCCGTTGCCGCTGTGGAACTGCCGATCTGGAACCGCCACACGTCGGGTGTGGTGCGGAGGTTGCCCGCTAAATCGGCCACGCCCGCGAGCGTCACGCTGACGATTTCCCCCGTCAAGGCACTCAAACTCACTGTTGGCACCAAAATAATCTGGTTGTTGGCACACCCGATGGAGACCGGGACGGTTTGCCCGTTCGAGACCCGCGCAACGGTGGCCGAGGTACTGCCGGTGCGGGTTCGGGCGCAGTCGAGGGGTTCGTCGTAGGTGGCCCCGATGGAGCTACCCAGCACAAACACGTCGTTGGCCGGTTGGGGCGTTCCGAACAGAGCAGGGCGCGTTCGGTCGATGCGGCCCGGCACGCGGGCCGAGTAAACGGTGCCGGTGGCCCCGTTGCCGAGCGGGCAGGTCAGTTTGAGCCGGAGGGTGTAGTCGCCATCGGCAAGGCCGCTGTTGGTCCAGGTCGTGAGGGTTCCGTTCGCGCTGTTGGCAAGCTGATTTTGTGGTATGTTGACCGCAGTGAACCAGCTACTGCTGCCCGCCGGGGAGTATTCGAGGGCTACGTTGCCCACGTTTGCCCAGGTGTAGCCGCCAATCTGAACGGGCAGTTGATTATTGTCGGCGAGGGTTGTGATCCAGCCCGGTTCGGGCGTCACGAGCGACACCGCGCTGCACGGACTCTGGAAAAATACCGACAGCGACACCGTTTTCTCCAAATCCCCCCCGCAGGCATCGGTTAGCTTAAACTGGAGATTTTCGTAGGCAAACACCGTCGAAGCCGCGCTTTTAGCCACCCGAACCGTCACCTGCGTTTCGGGCGCAAGCCGAATTAGGGTGTACTGCAATGGCGAAATGTAGGGGCTTCCGTTCACCGAAATCAGCGCACCATCGGGGTTACTACCGGCCTCAAACGAGAGCCGAAACGTCCGGTTGTTGTCGGTGCTGACCTGGCTGATGTTGCCCATGCGGAGCGTAAACTGAGCCTCTGTGTTGGCCGGTACGTTGCTCTGCACGGTTACGGGTGCGCTGAACTGCACATCGTCGCGGGGGACGGTTTCGGGTTCGGGCGGGCAACTCGTTTCGCCACCGAGTGTTCGAAACACGGGCGTACCATAGACCGGGTCGGTCAGCACATCGACCGATATGCGGTCGTTGGCATCGTCGTCCATGAGCGTGTAGCCGGTGGTGGTGGTACGAATATCGGTGTTGACCTCGCTGTCGCCGGTTTCGACTTTAAAATTGACCGAAACGCCCCCACTCGCGCCCGTTCCTGCCGTTTCAAAGCCCAGGGCTGCGGCCACGTTGTTGTCGATCTCCAGGCCAAACTCAATCGTGTTGGCCCGCGACACCGAGCGGGTCGATGTCTCACTAACCACCACGTTGCCCCCAAACGTCTTGTTAATTACAAACTGAGCTGCTGCTTTGTTGGCCTCATTGTTGGCCAGCACCTGCTCCCAAACCCGCACCTGATTGGCAAACCGGTTGCGCTGAACGGGATCGGTAGCCAAATCGCGCAGGGTTTTGAGGTTCGGAATCACCGCGCTACGAATCGTGCCCGCCGTGTAGTAATACTGCGTTCGCACGTCGAGCGGCACCATGATGAGTTGCTGCGACGATCCGACCGAGCAACTGGTGGGGTTAAAGCCGATAACGGTCGAAATGGCATAGCGAATGTTCATGGCTCCGCCCATAAACACGTCGCCATCGTCGCCCACCACACCCGGTGCGCTCGACGTGGCAATGGAGCTTTCGGTAGAAACAGTAACGATTTTTTCGTTGCTCGAACTGTTCCGCGCCCCCACCGACACCCCCGCCGAGAGGGTTCCCCAAACCTCGGTTTCGACCGTTAGGCCAATACCCGATTGAAACTTGGTGCCGAGTTTTACCTCGCCCCAAACCTCGGTGGTGGCACTTTTGCCTGCAAAAAACCGCATGGCCCGCTCCTGCGTGGTGCTTTGCGACCAGAAACTGAAACTATTATCGCCCGGTGGGTCGTGCAACACGAGCAGCGGAATTTCGGGCGAGACCGTCTCAAAGGTCGAGGTACCCGACCGAACCCCCGTCACGACCACATTGCGGTTGAGGTCCGTAGCCGATTGGCCGTAGGCATCCGTAAACTGCACGTTGATGGTCCGGTAAAACTGGCCGAGAATATTGGGGGTTCCGGGCAACATCGTGAAACTGCTCACGCCGTTTACGATGCTCAGGCTACGATTTTGGCTTGTTCCGGTCACATCGGTCGCGACCAGCACCGTGCCGCTCGTGACGGCGCACCCGAAGTTGGCTGGTCCCTGAAACACTGCCACCGACAGCGAAACGGGCGTGTTTTGGGTCATGAGCGCGTAGGCCGTGGTACAGGCAGGCGAACTCAGGCCCTGAATGACGAGCGTGGGCGGTCGCTGATAAACGAGATTGAGTTGCGCGGTGGTGGTTATACTCGTAAGATCGGTGGTGCGCTGAGCGGCTGGCATATTCGTAAAAAAGGCCAGTACGTCGGCGGCATTAACCGGGTTGGTGCCTGTGGGCGTGAAACTTACCACACTCACCACATACCGGCGGGCGGGGAGCGTAATCGTGTAAAAGCCTGACGCGTTGGTTGTTACCTGTTTGCGGAAGCACGAGGGTCGCCCGTTTGGCAGCACGTCGCTAAACTCAAGTATGGCCTGCCCGATGGGTTCGTTGCATCCCGCCATGAGCCGGCCCGTGAGCGTGCGCGAGGTAGGACTGCTGAACGCCAGGTTATACACGTCGGTATTGACATTCAACACCAGGGGCGATGGTGTGAAGCTCAGATTCCGGTAACTCGCCGTGAGCGTATAGGTACCGGGGTTGTTAACGACCAACGCATATTGCCCATAATTACCATTCAGGAGGCCGGTTTGCGTGACCCGCGTAAACCCGATTCCATCGGCCCGTATCTGTACGGTGTCGATGGGGCAGGAGACAACCCCAATCAGGGGCGTTTGGCCCGAAAAACCCGTAATACAGTCGGGGCAGGACTGGCTGATGCTCCCGCTAATGCCGAAGGTGGTGAGGTCCGTGAAATTGCGCCCGGTGCTGGGGTTGTTGAACTGGTTCATCACGAAGCTTAGGCTCGCGGGGCTGAACACGTGGTTGCCGAACCGGGGTGTCAGCGTAAAGGCCGAGGCCGAAATCGCTGCCGGAATCGTTTCCTGCGGAAACCCATAATACACGTTGCCGATGGTGTAATCGCCGTTGCTGTCCGTCACGCCCGTATAGGTCATGCTGCCGGGGCTACCCGCCAACCCGGTGGTGTTCCGAACGGCGGTGATCGTCACGTTGGCGACGGGCGTAACGCCATCGCCACTCACCACCCGCCCCCGGATAATCCCGTCGGTACGGATGGCCCGCACCGCGAGGGTTGGGGTGGTGGCCGTCACGCTACAGAGGTTGGTGATGATGCGCCGGAACTGGTAGTTTTTGGCCGATAAACCATCCGTAGAGAGCGTGGGCAACGCAATAGACTGCGCATTTGCGTTGGGAATGTCCGTCCACGAACTCCCGTTATTGTCGCTTTGTTGCCAGCGAATGGTAAACGGGGTGGCATTTGCCGAGGCATTCGTTTGACTCGTCAGCGTGTTGGGCACTTCCTGCGGGGCAGGCACCAAAGCCGGGCCTCCAATACTGCCCCCGTTAATCTGTGCCAGGAAAACCGATTGATACTCGAACGCCCCCATATCGACCCGACCTGCCTCCACGCGGGCGTTGCCGTTTAGTTCGAGGCCGGGCATGTTGGTGTTGGTAATGCCCGGATCGCCCGCGTTTGTTCCGGGCGAATTACAGCCGAGTTGCAGGTTGCCACCGGCCAAATTCGCGAAGGGCGAGATGGCTGGTTTTATGATACCCGTTCCGGTATACGCCCCCTGACCGGGGCCGCTGTGGGTGGTGATGTTCGGGCTGAACAGCGAGTACAAAGCCGCTACAGTATGCGAACTCGGCACGGCGTCGGTGGCAGGGTTCCAAAGAACACTATTCTGGAGGTAAAGAACCGCCCCCGTGCCACTGTTGAATACCTCAGCCCCGCCGTTGGTGGCCGTGTTGCCTGCCAGCGTACACGACCGAAGCAACGGAAACGATTGCCCGCCCCCCGCGCCATCGTTATACATGGCTCCTCCGCGCTGACTCGCCGTGTTGTTCCAGAACATACAGTTAGTCAGGATGGGCGATGCCGACCCCAGCGATCCCAGGCCGTCGTTGAAAAGCGCACCGCCGTATTGCGTGCTGTTGTAGGTGAACACGCAATTCTGGACGGATGGGCTGGCATTACCCCCGAACCGCCCGCCGTTGTAGATACCCGCCCCGCTAAATGCCGACCTGTTGTTGGTGATCTGGCAGTTGGCGATGCCCGGATTGCTGCTTCCCGTGCCAGCAGCCCCGGTGCCGGTACCCCGGTTGAAGATTCCGGCTCCGTAATCGTTATCGCCCCCCCCATTGGCATTGCCCTGGGTAATCACGAACCCATCCAGCCGGGTGTTGTTCCCGGCCTGACTGAATAGGACCACGTGGTAACTGTTGTCGGTTACGTTGCCCGAAACACCAATATCGCCCGATAAGATACTGTTACTAGGGAAGGCATAGGTGATGGGTGCGCGTTGGGTTAGGGCCGTCTCGCCACCCCAAAAGTTACCGTAAACAGCCACGCCTGTTTTTATGGTAAAGCTGGCCGTGCGGACGTTGGCAGGCCGATAGGTGCCCGATGCCACCCAGACCTGATCGTTCACGGCACTGGCGTTAATCATGGCCTGTAGATCACCGCTGGCGTTGGCCCAGCTCGTGCCCGTGCCGGTGCCGGTAGCCGTAGGTTTCACATACCGGATGGTTTGGGCGAGGGCGGGTGTCAGGGCCGTGAGAAAAAAGAAAAGGCAGCATGTCAGCCCGCAGAAACGATGAAGTAGCGATAGATTTTGCATGTGTGATGGGGTTACCTGCCGCAAATCTGACCAATTGTTCATGCTCGACTTTAGCACTATTGTTTCATTTTATGTACTATTGTTTCACGAAGGTTAGTAGCCTATTTTTTACCTACCAGTTGATAGATTTACCACCCCCCAGCCCCCTCCTAAAACAGGTGAGGTTTACCCACAAGTCTGGGGGTTTGTTTTTAAGTACTCGTTCTTTGACATCCTGTATCCATCTACTAAGGTTTGAAAG